>CACNFB010000028.1 GCA_902619665.1 uncultured Pelagibacteraceae bacterium | reverse complement strand
TAGATTGGCTGCTGCCTCTAGACCTGACTCAATTGAATTAGGATCTATACCTCTTTCAAATCTAAACTTAGCATCACTATTTAAATCTAAATTTTTAGCAGTTTTTCTTGTAATTTCAGGATCAAAATAAGCGGACTCGATTAAAATATTTTTAGTATCTATCTCTGTGCCAGACCTAGTACCACCAATTATACCACCTAATCCTAGCGGTCCTACATCATCAGCTATAACGCACATATTTTCATCTAAAGTATAATTGTTATTATCTAATGCTTTTAAAATTTCGCCTTTTTTGGAATTTCTTACAATGATTCTGTTTTTAATTTTGTCTAAATCATAAGCGTGGAGGGGTCTATTTAAATCAAACATCACATAATTTGTAATATCAACGACTGCAGATATTGGTCTTAAACCTAATGCTAAAATTCTATTCTTTAACCATCCTGGGCTTTCTGTGTTGTTGATATTTCTAATTATGCAACTACCAAAGACATAGCAAGCTTGATTTTTATCTTTTTCAATTTTTACTTTAAAATTATGTTTAATATTTTTATTTAATTTTGTTTTTTTTAATTCCTTTAAATCGCCAAAATCACATGCTGCTAGATCTCTAGCTATTCCTCTCACCCCCAAACAATCTGGTCTATTTGGAGTGATTGATAATTCAATTACATTATCTTTATTAGAATTGCCAAAATAAGGTTTGCCAATTTTATTATCATTCTTGCTGTTTAGCTCAATTATCCCCTCGCTTTCTTCTGATAATTTTAGTTCAGATTCAGAACAAAGCATTCCGTAAGATGTTTCGCCTCTTATTTTTGAAACCTCTAACTTCATTCCATTTTTTGGGATTACAGAACCAGGTGGAGCATATATAGTTAAAAGACCGTCTTTTGCATTTGGCGCCCCACATACAACTTTAACAATTTTATTTTCACCAATATCAACTTCGCATAGTTTTAATCTGTCAGCATTGGGATGTTTGCTAGCTTTAATAATTTTTGCAATTACAAAATCACTTAATTCATTTTTTACTGGTTCTATTTTTTCTACCTCTAAACCGATATTATTTAGTTTATCTATAATTTGAGATTCTTTTTTTTTTGACTTTAAGTGTATATCTAGCCAATCCTTTGTGAATTTCATCTACTTAGACCTCTATAATTTGTAGGAACATCTAGTGGATCAAAACCGTAATAATTCAACCATCTGTAATCACATTCAAAAAAAGATCGAAGATCATTAATTCCATACTTTAACATTGCCAATCTATCAATTCCTATCCCAAAAGCGAAACCTTGATATATTTTTGAGTCAACTTTGCAATTTTTTAAAACATTTGGGTGGACCATTCCGCAGCCTAAAATTTCAAGCCATTTATCTCCCTCACCTATTATTATTTTATTGTTTTCAATTCTATAACCAATATCGACTTCTGCAGATGGTTCTGTAAATGGGAAATGGCTTGGTCTAAACCTCATTTTAATTTTTTTGACCTCAAAAAATTCCTTTATAAAATAATTTAGACAACCTTTTAAATGACCCATATTTATATTTTTATCAATGTGTAAACCCTCTAATTGATGAAACATTGGAGTATGGGTTTGATCGCTATCGCTTCTATATGTTCTTCCTGGAGCTATAATTTTAAATGGAGGTTTGCCTTTTAACATAGTTCTAACTTGAACCGGAGAAGTGTGAGTTCTTAATAATGTTTTCATATTTTTATCAAGGTAAAATGTGTCATGCATATCTTTTGCTGGGTGATTTTCAGGTGTATTTAATGCTGTAAAATTATTGTAGTCATTTTCAACATCAGGACCTTCCTCAACAGAAAAACCAATTTCTGAAAATATACAAGAGATTTCATCTATTACTTGTGAAACAGGGTGAATTTTACCAATTTTGAATTCTTTTTCAGGTAATGTTACATCTATTTTTTCCTTTTCTAGTTTTTCATTAAGCTCTTTATTTAAAACTTCGTTTTCTTTAGATCTAATAATATTTTGAAGCTCTTGCTTTGCTTTATTTATAGAAGAAGCAAAATTCTTTTTCTCATCAGCTGACAAGCTTCC
>CACNFB010000027.1 GCA_902619665.1 uncultured Pelagibacteraceae bacterium | reverse complement strand
ATTTTTGGAGCTTCTTGTTATTAAAGTTTCTATTCTACCATTACTGGGTCTAAGTTTTCCCCAAACTAAAGTTTGATATCTTCTTTCTATTGAGTGTTCACTGAATTGATTTGACAAATTTTCATGTGTAAAATTATTTTTTGCTATTACCACCAATCCCGAAGTATGTTTGTCAATTCTATGAACGATACCTGGTCTTAGTTCACCGTTAATATTTGACAATTTTTTTTTATAATTAATTAATGCGTTAACAAGTGTTTTGTCTTTATTACCTGCTCCTGGATGCATCGATATGTCTGCTTTTTTATTTAACACAAGCAAATCATTGTCCTCATAAATTATCTCAATTTTATATTCAAATGGTTTAAGGTTTACTTCTTCAGGCTCAGGAATTATTAAGCTAATTTTATCGTTTATTTTGATTTTTTTAGAGGGATCATCATTAAGTTTATTGTTTATACTTAAATTTTTTTTTAGTATTAAATTCTTGATTTTAGATCTACTTAAATCTTTTTCATATTTATTTATAAATTGATCTACCCTTAGAATATCATCCTGTGTTCCTACTAATAAATTAATGATTTTTTTCATAAATTACTATATTAATACTTTATGCGCTCGTAGCTCAACTGGATAGAGCGCCAGATTTCGGCTCTGGAGGTTCAGGGTTCGACTCCTTGCGAGCGCACCAAATATTATTCACCTATATTAATTAATGTCCCTTTATCACGTGCCTTATTAAAAGAATAGTAAAATAGGGAAACTCCTAAAAATAGATAAAAAATGTTTAAATATATTGCAGACATTATACTTGAATAGTCCACAGTATTATTTACTAAAATTGATCTTGCTTCCTCAAAAATATAAACCAACGGTAATAACTTTGCTACAGTTTGAAAAAACTCGGGCAATATTTCAATCGGATAATAAATACATCCCAAAGGTGCTAATAAAAAAAGCGATGACCATGCAATGTTTTCAAACGCTGGCCCATATCTCAGTAGACCTGATGAAACAAATAAGCCTAATGTAATCCCAAATGCATATAAACTAAAAAATAATAAAAAAAGAGGCGTGCCAAGATCTAAAATTGATATACCAAATAATGGTGAGGTAATTAATATTGCAGGTACTAAACCTATCAAAGTTCTTAAAAGAGCAGTCAAAACCAATGATATAATTATTTCACTTATACGAAGAGGGGCAATAAATAAATTTGTAAAATTTCTACTCCAAATCTCTTCTAAAAATAACATATTGAAACTTATGCTTGATCTAAATAAAAAATCGTAAAGAATTGCGCAACTTAGTATGACCCCAACAGTATTATTGTAGTAATCACTATACACCGTAAAAAATTTTGAAATAAACCCCCAAAGGATTATTTGAATTGTAGGCCAATAAATTAAGTCTAAAATTCTTGGTAGAGAACCTTTTATTAAAAAAAAGTGTCTTAAGAAAAGTCCTAAAATTCTATTATAACTCATTTTTAGTTCTATTAAGTTTTAAAAAAACTTCTTCTAAGTTTTTTTTACCATGTTTATTAATAATTTCTAACGGCGTGCCTCTATCTATAATTTTTCCGTCTTTCATCATTAAAATACTTTTGCAAAGCCTTTTTACTTCATTCATATTATGGGAAGCAAGCAAGATTGACATTTTTTTTTCTGATGAAATTTTTTCTATAAAAGTTCTGACAAAATCTCCTGTTTCTGGATCTAATGAAGCTGTTGGCTCATCTAATAATAAAATGTCTGGATCATTAACTACTGCTTTTGCAAGACTGACTCTATTTTTTTGGCCGGAGGAAAGTTCACCAGTTTTTTTATTTATAAACTCACCCAATCTTAATGTTTCGGTAAGATAATCAATACGATTATTTATATCATGAACAGAATATAATTTACCATAAACCATTAGATTTTCTTTGACAGTAAGTTTTTTTGGTAACTCAATATAAGGAGAAATAAAATTCATTTTTTTTAGAAGATTTATTCTATTCTTTTCAACATTAAGACCATTTATTATAACCTCACCGCTTGTTGGTTTTAATAATCCCAACATCATACCAATTGTTGTAGTTTTGCCGCAACCATTTGGACCTAGTAAACCTAGAATTTCACTTTCGTTTATACTAAAACTAATTTCTTTTACAGCTTCAAAACTTGAAAAAATTTTTAGATAAATTATTTACGCTTACCAAAGTATTCATTTATTTTTTTGAGGAAGCTTTTTGCAGCCTGTCAT
>CACNFB010000026.1 GCA_902619665.1 uncultured Pelagibacteraceae bacterium | reverse complement strand
ACTATTTATATTTGAATTATTAAGTATTTTTTTTTTTGAGAAATCTGTAAAAATCTTATACTTATTTCCAAATTTATAAATAATCATTGGCTTATCAGATTGATATAGTTTTTCCAGATAAGGACTAAATCTTAGTTTATGCTTTTTGTAATCTCTCAATAGCTTGCTCTTTAATTGGTAAGTGTATTAAACCTGCAAAAATTGATAATGCAATTGCCAAATACCACGCATAGTCATAAGAGCCATACAAATCATAAAATAATCCTCCTAGATAAGCCCCGAAGAATGAGCCAATTTGATGGCTTAAAAAAACTAACCCGTACAATAATCCCAAATACTTTGTTCCAAAAATATGTGCAACTATCCCACTTGTTGCAGGAACAGTTGATAGCCACAAAATACCAAAGCTTGCTCCAAAAAAAATAGAGCCTAATGTGCTAGGGGGTAAGAAAATAAACAAACATATTGAAACACCTCTTAAGAAATAAATTATACTTAAAATTGTTTTCTTTTTTCTTTTTGTACAAAGATAGCCGCTCATAAGTGATCCAAAGATATTAAATAACCCTATCAAAGATAATATCATTGCAGCAGTCCAATCCTCTAGACCTCTATCGATTACATATTTTGGAACGTGAGTTCCAACTAATGTTATATGAAACCCACAAACAAAAAATCCAGACAAGAGTAATAAATAACTTTTATATCTAAAAGCTTCACTTAAAGCTTCTATAGTTGATTGACTACCTCCATCTTTTGTTTCATTTATTTGAGGTGAACGAACAAAAAAAGATATTAGAAAACCTAGTGACAAAAATAACATAAAATAAAATAATGTTTGTACCCATCCATAATTTCCAAGTGAATAGTTTGTAAATAATGGCGATAGAAAATATCCAAATGACCCAACTGCAGTTACAATACTCATCGCAATAGTTCTATTTGATAATGGAAAATGCTTACCAACAATCGACATTGGTATGCTAATAGCTGTTCCGCCGCAACCTATTCCAACGAGTACACCTAACCAAATTTGAAAGTAAATTCCGGTGTTAGGGCCATTGTACAAAAAGTAAATACCGATAATGTAAAACACAAAAGCTAAAGATATGGCTTTATGCCCACCGTATTTATCGGCAATTGCTCCAAAAACTGGGCCGGATAAACCCCAGCCTAACATTTGTATACCAATAGCTAAACCAAATTCAGTGTTGGTAATTCCTAAATCTGCATTAAAGTCCATGAAGAACATGCCGAACACTTGTCTTACACTTAAAGATATAAAAACTATAAGTGATGCTGCAATTAAAGTAACTAATGCTAAATTATTTTTTATGAACTTTTCTGAGCTCATTTAATAAATTTTAATGATCTTTTTAAATCGTTTATCAAATCTTTTGAGTCTTCTAGGCCAATATGTAATCTTACAATGTGCTCATCCTTTGACAAATTCAAATATTTTCTTTTTCCTTGTTCTCTAATTTTTTGATGTAAAGCTAAACTTTCAAAACCTCCCCAGCTGTATCCATAACCAAACAATTTTAATGAATTTACAAATCTGTCGATTGAAATTTTATTTTTAGATTTAATTTTGAGGCCCATTAGACCAGAGGAACCTTTGTAGTATTTTTTCCACATCTTGTAGTCTGTGGTTCCTTTTTTGTAAGGATACAAAACTGTAACCTTTTTATGTTTACTTAAAAAAGAAGCAATTTTTTTTGTATTTATTTCGTGTCTATCTAATCTTGTATCTAAAGTTCTAAGACCTCTAATTATTAAATAAGCATCATCAGGACCCATTCTTAAACCAGAAAATTTTTCTGCTTTTTGAACAAATTTAAATACCCTTTTATTGACTGCTAAACTTCCCCCCATTACATCTGAATGTCCAGAATAATACTTAGTTGCTGATACAATAGCCATATCAAATCCTAACTTAATAGGTTTTAGAAAATATGGAGTTCCCCATGTATTATCCATAGCTGTAAAAATTTTATTTTTTTTTGCAATAGAAATTATTTTTGAGAGGTCTTGAAATTCAAATGTGTTACTGCCTGGATTTTCAACAAATATTAACTTTGTTTTTTTTGTTATATTTTTTTTTAAAGTGGACAAATCTCTTGGATTATAAAATATGGCTTTAATATTAAAATCTTTGAAAAAATCCTGAGTTAGTATTCTCGTAGGACTGTAAACTGGATCAGAAACTAGAATTTCATCTCCAGGTCTTACTACACTAAACATTGCAAGAAAAACGGAGCCAAAACCAGTTGGTGTTAGGAAAACATGATATGACTCCTCTAATTTATTTAAAATTTTTGATAATGCATGTGTTGTCGAAGTTCCTTGCCTTCCATAATCGAAATGGCCTCCAGTAGGATTTTTTAAGTGTTTTTTTTGAGTTTTTCTAATGTCATTAAGAGACTTAAACAAAATTGTAGATGCTCTAACAACTGGAGGATTTACAGACTGATTATAGAAATCTTTAGCAGTATGTTTTAAAAAAGTTTTGAATGAATAACCCATAAAAAAATTTGATAACTAAATATGACAATGCTATATCCCACATATATGTCAATAAAATAATAAAAGGAGAATACTTATGGGATACCCAAAGAAACATCGTGGTAGAAGAAAGATGGGGTCAAAAAAAAGAAGAGCTAGAAAAAAAAATAAGAAAAAATAAATCTACTCAAAATGGATACCATAAATAAAGTTAAATCCATAAGTATATGGATTTTTATAGTTCCTTTCTTTGCGATTAATACTTGTTTGATATTAATCACAAACTTTCATGAACTATTTCCAAACAAAGAACATATAATACATAATACAATTCCATATATTGATGGAGGCGCATCAATAAGCAGGACTGCAAGAGTTTTTCCAACATACTTAATTTTTAAACCAGCCATGTTTCTAACAGCTTACTTATTGATAAGATATTGGCTGTATATTAAAAAAATTATTTTTAACATTCATGGAGAGCATAAAAATTTAAGAAAAATTTTGATATTTGGTATTGGTTCAGCTATCTGTTTAATCATTCACTCAATTTTTTTAGGTATTAAATTTGATTTCGATCTATATAAATTATTCAGAAGAGTGATAATGTTAATTTTTATTATTTTTGAAGTGGTAGCCCAGGCTTATTTAGTGATTACCTTGTACTCAATCAAAAATAAATTATTAGACTTTGTAAATTTAAAATTTCTTAAATTAAAAGCTATTCTAGTATCATTTTTAATATTTGTAATGATTATCAGTATTCCAATAGTAAGTATGCCGGGTAATAAACATATTAAGCATGCTTTAGAATGGGATTTTTTTCTAGGTGTTATATTATTTTATGTATTAACTTTCTTCATGTGGAAAAAACAAAACTAATTA
>CACNFB010000025.1 GCA_902619665.1 uncultured Pelagibacteraceae bacterium | reverse complement strand
CATATAGGTGCAATTACTCAAATATGGCCAAAGTTAAATTGTAAAATTTTTGCAACTCCCTTTACTGCTGCTCTTGTAGTAGAAAAATTTAGAGAGAAAAATATTGACATAACAACTTATCTTAACATTGTCCAACTTAATGGCAAAATTAATTTAGAGAATTTTGAAATCGATTTTATAACTTTAACTCACTCAATTCTTGAACCAAATGGATTAAGAATAAAAACTCCTTTAGGAAATGTTTTACACACTGGTGATTGGAAGTGTGATCCAGATCCTTTAATAGGAAAAAAAATAGACTCAGATAAGCTAAAATTAATTGGAAAAGAAGGTGTATTAACAATGATTTGTGACTCTACAAACGTCTTTAGCATTGGTAGATCAGGATCCGAATTGAGTGTAAGAGAAAGTTTATTAAAAATAATTGGAAGACTTAAAAAAAGAGTGATTGTAACCTCATTTGCTTCTAACGTGGCAAGGATGGAAACAATATTTTATTGTGCAGAAAAAACCGGTAGACAAATTTCATTAGTTGGAAGATCAATGCACCGAATTTATAAAGCAGCAAGACAATGTGGATATTTAAAAAATGTGGTTGATCCAATTGATCCAAGAGATGCAAAAAAAATATCAAGAGACAAAATAATATATCTTTGTACCGGCAGCCAAGGTGAGCCAATGGGTGCTATGAATAGAATATCTAATTATACTCATCCAGATGTATTTATTGAAAAAGATGATACTGTTATATTTTCTTCAAAAATAATACCAGGTAATGAAAAAAAACTTTCAAAATTACACAATAATCTAGTTTTAGAAGGTGTAGAAGTTATTAATGAGGAAAATGAGTTTGTGCATGTATCGGGCCATCCAAATAGAGATGATCTTAAAGATATGTACAACTGGATTAAACCGAAATCCGTAATACCAGTTCACGGAGAACATAGACACATTCTTGAACACCTTTCTTTTGCCAAAGAAATGAATGTTCCATATCCGATAAAAGCAAAAAATGGAGATATAATTAAAATTGCACCATGTGAAAAACCCGAAGTATTTGATAAAGCACCATCAGGTAAACTTTATGTAGACGGTGATATAAGTGTTTTTGAGGACTCCAGATCAATAAAAGAAAGAAAAAATTTATCTATTAACGGTAGTCTTGAGGTAACAATTTTAGTTAATAACAAAGGAAATATATATGACTCACCGGTTATATCAGCAAAGGGACTACCAATAGAAAATTTAGAAGAATTTAAATTTGGACTTGAAAAAGAAATAAATAAAACAGCAAGATCATTCGCATTGAATAATATAAAACAAGAAGAAAATGCGATTAATGCTTTAAAAATAGTTTGCAGAAAGTTTACGAAAGAGCAAGTGGGAAAAAAACCATTTACTAATATAAATTTAGTCAATATTTAATATGAGTATTACTGGTTCGCTAATAATTTTTGTTTTAATTTGGTGGATCATTTTTTTTTCATTATTACCAATAGATGTTGATAGAAAACACAAGGAAATGGTTGAAGGTGCAGATAAGGGATCGCCTGAGAATCCCAAAATTATCAAAAAAATAATTTATACAACTGTAATAACTTCAATTATTTTTATAGGTATATTTACATTAGTAAAGTATGATTACCTTAATATAAGAAGGTTTATTTCGTAATGTTTTTTTCTACTTTATTAATTCCTATTTTAAAAAATTATCCTTCTGAGGCAAAAATTAAATCACACAAATTAATGTTAAGAACAGGAATGATAAAACAATCATCTGCGGGTATATATTCTTGGTTACCTTTGGGTTTCAAAGTAATGAAAAAAATTGAAAATATTGTTAGAGAGGAACAAAATAAAATTTTTGCACAAGAAATATTAATGCCAACTATACAATCCAGTGAAATTTGGAAAGAGAGTGGTAGATATGAAGATTACGGTGAAGAGATGTTAAGAATTACAGATAGGCAAAAAAGAGAAATGTTATATGGGCCAACTAATGAAGAATTAATAACTGATATATTTAGAAATAGTATAAAGTCATATAAATCTTTACCACAACTTTTGTATCATATTCAATGGAAGTTCAGAGATGAATTGAGACCAAGATTTGGAATAATGCGTTGTAGAGAATTTTATATGAAGGATGCTTATTCTTTTGATCTTAACGACGATTTAGGTGAACACTCTTATAATAAATTTTTTTTATCATATCTTAAAACTTTCAAAAGGCTGGATTTAAAGGCAATCCCAATGGCAGCAGATACAGGCCCTATAGGAGGTAATTTATCACATGAATTTATTATTTTAGCTGAAACAGGCGAAAGTAAAATTTATACTGACAAAAATATATTCGAGGTGGATCATTCAGATTGTACTTTAGAAAAAAAATCACTAATAGATTTAAGAAAAAAATTTGAAGATTATTATGCAGTCACGGACGAAAAATTTAATAAAGCTGAATTTGACAAATTAGTTACAAAAGAAAATCAATTAGAGACAAAAGGTATAGAAGTTGGCCATATATTTTATTTTGGTGATAAATATTCTAAACCAATGAATGCGTCGGTAGACCACAATGGTAAAAAAGTCTTTGTAAAAATGGGATCTTATGGTGTTGGAGTTTCAAGATTAGTTGGTGCCATAATAGAGGCCAAATTTGATGAGAAAAATGAAAATATGATTTGGCCAGTAAGTGTAGCACCGTACGAGTGTGCGATTTTACCATTAATATCTAAAAATGATAAAACCAATTTAGAAAAATCTATTAATTTATATAAAAAGCTTAAAGAAAAAAATATTGATGTAATAATTGATGATACAGATGAAAATTTTTCATCAAAAATGAAAAAATTTAATCTTATTGGTGTTCCTTATCAAATACTTTTAGGGAAAAAATCCGATGATGAGATGCTCGAATTTAAAAAAGTTGGGGAAGAATCGACTAAATTAAAAATAGAAGATATTATAAAAATAATAAATTCAAAAAAAGAAAATTGATTTCAAATTTAGAAAAAGAAATAACATTAAGATATTTAAAAACCAGAAAAAAAGATGGGTTCTTAAATGTTATTACAATATTTTCCTTTATTGGTATAAGCCTAGGTGTAGCGGTTTTAATTATAGTAATGTCTGTTATGAATGGTTTTAGATCTGATCTTATAAAAAAAATTAATGGATTTAATTCTCACGCAACTGTTCAAAGCTACAATGGTCAATTTAATTTAAATAAAATAGATAATTCTAATTTAGTGAGTCAAATAGACGGTGTTATGATCAGTAATAATGGCGAAGGTATAATAATTAATGAAAAAATCTCCAAAGGGATTTTGTTAAGAGGATATAATAAAGATGATTTTAAAAATCTTAACATTGTTAAAAATAAAGACTTTTCTGGCTCTAAAATTTTGAACAAAAAAGGAATTTCAATTAGCCGAGAAATGGGATTTGACTTAGGTTTAGATATTGGTGACAAGTTAAGTTTAGTATTTTCTTCATTTGAAGATACTATCATTGGATCATTACCAAAACAAAAAACTTTTCAAATTATATCTTTTTTTAATAGCGGTTTTAATGATTTTGATAAAAATATTGCCTTTATAAATATTGAAGATTTAGAAAATCAATTAAATTTGAAAC
>CACNFB010000024.1 GCA_902619665.1 uncultured Pelagibacteraceae bacterium | reverse complement strand
GCTCTGTGTCTAAAAAAATTATATCTACTGGCCAATTAATAAATTTATTAACCTTTTTAAAATTATCATCTCTACTCTGTAAAAACTTCCAATTTTTACTTTTTATAATTCTTGAATAATCAATAATGTCAATTGAAAATAACTTACTATTTGTTTTTTCGCAAAATTTCAAAAATAATGAAGTTGATATTCCTTTGTCTACTCCAAATTCAAGAATTTTAATATTTTTAAAATTATTTTTAATTAGAATATTTTCAATTACACTTTTTATTTTTTTGTGTGTAGATACTTTTTTGTATTTTTTTATTAAATGACTTATTTTCATTTCCTAAAAAAATTTTCTTATTAAACCAAATTTTATTATGCAGTATAAAGCTCTAAATGCATCTTTAATTCCTATTTTTTTTCCTTCTTCGTAGGTTCTGCCATAATAACTTATACCTACTTCGAAAATTTTAGGTTTTGGTTTGCAATTTGCAATCTTGTGAGTTATCTCTATTTCAAAACCAAACCTTTTTTCCTCTATGTTTATTCTTTTAACTATATCTTTTTTGAAAACTTTGTATCCTGTTTCAACATCTGTAAGATTTAAATCTGAAAATAAATTTGAACATAGTGTGATAAATTTATTTGCTATAGAATGCCAAAAAAATAATACCCTATTAATATTTGAAGATCTAAATCTTGAACCATAAACAACATCAGCATCATATTTAAAAAAAGGTATTAACAACTTTTCATAATCTTCGGGGTTATACTCTAAATCAGCATCTTGAATTATAATAATGTCACCTGTCGAGTTTCTAAAACCTTCATTGATAGCGTTTCCTTTCCCTTGGTTTTTATTTATATTGATTAACTTTTCGTAAATACTTTTATTTTCATTTAATAGATTATTAGTATTATCTGTCGAACCATCATTGATAACTATTATTTCGAAATCACCTTGAATTTTACTCTCAATTTTTTTAATATTTTTTAAAATTTGAATAACAGTTTTTTCTTCATTAAATACTGGAACTATTATAGAAATTTTCATTATAAGAATTACTAATTAAATTAAATAAATTTTTATAAACTATATATTATAATGCGTGTAAATAAAAAAACTTATTGGCTTCAATTACCTTATCTAGATGAGATTTTTAAAAGGATTCTATTAAAAAGTAGAGTCAATATTTTTAATATATTTTTAGATAATATTAAATTTAATAAAAAATCAAAAATTTTAGATGTCGGTACAGCCCCAATTTTAGAACCACATGAAAATATTATTTTTCATAGATATAGATGGAAACATAATATTACTGGATTTTCAAATCAAAACTGTAATATTTTAAAAAAAAAATTTAAGTCAAGTAAGTTCATAATAGGGAATGGAAAAAATATAAAGTTAAAAAAAAATTCTTTTGATATATCTTTTTGCTCAGCAACAATTGAGCATGTTGGAAATTATGAAAGTCAAAAAAAATTAATTTCAGAGTTATATAGAATTTCAAAAAAGTTTGTTTTTTTAACAACACCAAATAGAAGTTTTCCAATTGATTTTCACACCAAGCTACCAATAATTCATTTAATGCCAAAAACAATTCATAGAAAAATTCTAAAATTTCTTAAATTAGATTACTTTGCTTCAGAAAAAAATTTAAATTTATTATTTTCAAAAGATATAATAAGGATTTGTAGAGATTTAAAAATTACAAACTATAAAATAGTATACAATAAATTTCTTTTTCTTAAATCAAATATAATTTTAATAATAAGAAAGTAGTAAACTAGATATTTTTCTCTTAGGAAAAAATACTTATCTTAAATTTCTATAGGTGGAATTTGTGATTACTGTAAAAAAAAGACTCTAGTATTTATATTTTCAGTATAAATAAAGTAGTAACTATAAGCACTGATTATTTAAAGGATTGATTTATTTCATCTTTTAAACTAAAAACTTGTCATTAACCAGATGCCCTTGTAGCTCAGCTGGTAGAGCAATTGATTTGTAATCAATAGGTCCGCGGTTCGAATCCGTGCGGGGGCACCATCACTCAATAAAATAAATACAAATTATTTTTGCAAAACTCAAATATTATAGATTTTTTATTTAATTGTGTCGTACGTGTGTCGAGATTATTTCCAAGCTTTATTGGTCAACCAGTCTCTGTATTCTGCGGAACCTAAAGAAATTTTTAGATAATCTGAAAATTTCATTTTTTTTGACCAATCATAACACTGCACTCGACTTTGACCGCCATCCTTAAAATAAAAAAATGATGTGTAAACCATACTTTTATTTGTTTTATCTTGTGGATGCGGATTAGAGGCGGAATCATATTTAGAATTAGGAAATAGTTCTTTAAGTTCATTAACTGTTTTATCTTTTTCTAAATTGCACTCATCAATTTTGTTATTAAAATCTAATAAGCCTCCTATATTTTCAATAATATAATTTGAATCTTTTTTCTTAATGTGAAAACTAATTTCATCATAAATTTTGAGATTTTTTTTTATATGACCTCTAACAAATGATTTATCTTTATAACCTTGTTTTTTAACAATAAATTTTTTTATTTCCTTTTCTGAATAAAATTTTAATAAACTATCTCCAACACTCATTCCTTCAATTTGAAAGTCTGAAATGTTATCTGCCTTAGCATTTAAGCTTAACAACAAACCCAGAACCACGATCCCAAAAAGTTTTTTCATCTTCAAAACTTTACCATTGCGGACATAGTGCGGTCAAACTGAATATAAATTTCTATATAATGTTCAAGTCTAAAATTAACGTAATTGTTTAAAAGTAGTTTCTGTTACTTCATTAATTGTAAATGATGTCGTAAATAGACCAGCATCAACGCCTATTAAGTAATAATGTTTTGCGCCTTTTTTACCTTGGCCTGTAATTCTGCCACTACCCATTCCAAAACCATTGATACCTGCTCCAAAAACATGCACAGAATAATTTCCATTGACTGTATATTGAGTATATTCATTAGTTCCTAATCTAGCTATTTCCTCTCCATTAACTTCTATTCCAGCTAACACTCCTCCAGCTATATATCCTCCTGTCCTATAGAAAAATAAAGAGGCGACATTTTTATTGTCTATATTTATGTTTGGAATTGTTTTAGTTCCAGTACCTGCACAGGAAGTCGCAAAAATTAATATAAAAATAAGGAATAATCTTTTTAAATCCACATTTAATGATAACTTATTATAAAATAAATTTCATTGACAAAGTAAAAAAAAAAGCGAGTATTAAGTTGTGAAAAATATTATTTCATTAATGTTAATTGGTGTTATCTTGAACGCTTGTGCAGGAAGTGCATCTCATGAAGTCGTTTCTGCTAATAGAGCTGGGGATGCCAACTTAGATTGTAGAGCGCTTGATGCAGAGATTGTAAGAGCTCAAGTTATTATTGATGGTGTTAATCAGGATAAACAAGGTATAAGCGGTGCCGATTGGGTTGATGGAATTTTATGGTTTCCTTTTAATTTAATTGCAAAAAATCAAAATTATAAAAATGCAACACAAGCCGCAGATAGAAGAATAGGAGTTCTACAAGGTTATAAATCTAAGAAGGGCTGTGATTCTAATACCACTGAAATAAAAGCAAAGTCAGCAAGTATAGTTCAAGAACTAAATGATTTAAACGCTATGTACAAAGCCGGCGATATCACAAAAGACGAGTTTGAAGCAGCTAAGAGAGATCTTTTAAATAATTGAATTAATTATTCACAATAAACAAATACTGTCGAATTTTCTAGTAATTTTAATAAACCTTTTCTAGATTTTCCAAAAGAAAGATAAGTTGTGGATGGTTTTACTTTATTTGAATTCAAAAAATTTTCAATAGTTGAGGCCTTTATTGCAAAGTTAGTTCCTTCAGATATTGATGAATCAAGTTTCATATTAGCAACACCAACTAAATCTCCACTTTCTTCGTCTACTATTGGTCCGCCACTATTACCTGGATTT
>CACNFB010000023.1 GCA_902619665.1 uncultured Pelagibacteraceae bacterium | reverse complement strand
GTACCAACTCCAATTAATTTTTCTTTTACAATCATTCTAAAAAAAAAATCATAATCTGCATGGTATTTATATTTCAAATTATATAATCCAACCTTTTTAGCAGAATTCAATTTAATATAAAAACCTGTAGAATGACTTGGATAAAAACCCCAACTATAAATTATTTTTTTTGGTTTATATCCATGCAGAATTCCCCAATGTTTTTTTACACTGCCAAAAACAAAATCAATTTTTGGATTTTTGTTAATATAATCTATTAATATGCTAAGAGCATTTTTTTCTAAAGTATCATCTGAATTCACCATGCCTAATAAATTGCCTCGAGCTAATTGCATTCCTTTATTAAAAGCGTCATAAATTCCATCATCATCTTCGCTAATCCAATAATCAATTTTATCTTTATACTTATTTATTATTTCCAAAGTATTATCATTTGACCCTCCATCTATTATTATATATTCAAAATTTTGGTAATTTTGTTGTAAAACACTTTTTATTGTTTCTTCTAAAAACTTCTCGTTATTCTTTACTACTGTAATTATAGAAATCAAAGGTTCGTTGAATTTATTTTCTTTAAAAAAGTTTAATAATCTTAATCCCCCTTCGCCAAATCTTTTTTTATGATTAATTGGATATCTTTCGAATGATTTAAAATTTTTTGTTTTTGAAATATCCATGAGATTTAAACAACTATACCATATATTTATCAAAATATGATTTTTTTGAATTTTTCTTATTTTCTATTAAAGTATACAAAAAAATGAAATTAATCATAAAAAAAATTAACAAAATTTCTTTAAAAGAGAAAAATGAAATAATTAACTTAAAAAATCAAGAATGGAAATATACTTACAAAAAACAAAATAATTGGATAAAAAAAAATATCAAAAAAAACGATATAAATATATTTTTGAAAATAAATAAAAAAATAGTTGGATATAATCTTTTAAGATTAAGAAAGTTTCAAATTAATCAAAGTAAAATAGCAAAATATTATTTTTATTTTGATACATTAATTATAGATAAAAAATTTAGAAATAAAAATTTGTCGAATATTATAATGAAAAAGAGTATTGAGATAATAAGCAGCAAAGCTTTTGGTTTTTTAGTATGTAAAAAAGATTTGATCAAATTTTATAAAAAATATGGTTGGAAACAATGTGATAAAACTAATTTTAAAATTACTAATAAAAAAACAAAATTTAATTTTTTAGTACTCCCAAAGAAAGAAAGGGGCTTATTTAAAAAAAAAAATAAAGTTACTTTAGAGGTTTAAGATACCATTATAAATTTTAAATAATTTTCTTAATCCTATTGGTTTTGCAAGATAATTTATTGGTTTATAATTTTGAGTATCCCAAATTGAACCTAGTTTTTCATTTTCAAAATAAAAAATATCTTTTTCAGAATTAGGTAACATTGCAAATGAAAAAATCATCATTAATCTAGTTCTATTTTTAATAGGTACACTTGCTCTATGCAGAACTTGGGTTGTATCAACAAATTTAGTCTCACCTCTAAGTCCACAATTTGAAATTTGATTTTCATAATTTTCTAAAAAGTTATAATTTGATCTACTCTTATAATTCATCTTTGCGCTAAATTTTCTTGTTTCATTTTTTTTTATAAAAATAGTTGGGCCATTTTCATGATTTATATCTTCTAGTAAAACAAAAACTTTAAAGTGATTTGAAAACCATCTATCATTATGAAAATTCTCAGAAAAGCTCTCATTTCTAGGATTGTCTTTTTCAAAACTATATATTTTACTTATTACGGTTTGGCATAAATAAATATTTGAATTAAAAAATTTAGAAATTTTTAAAAAGTCTTTTTCAAAATATCTATTTATTATTTTTTTTAAATGATTTTTTAAAGTTTCATTTATATAATAAAAAAATTGGGTTTTATCTTTGTTATAATATCCTTCATTTTCACTTAAATTGTCTAAAATAATATTACAATCTGTAGTATTTATTTTTGGTCCATCTAAGATACCTTCTAAAAGAAAATTTTTCAAATTTTCATCAATATTATTATTTTTTTTTAAAAGTCTTTTAATTAAATTTTTAGAAAAAAAGTTATAAGTAAAAATGTTATCGTTCTTATAAAAAAAATTTCCAAGTTTATTATTATAATAATTAAATATTTTCCCAAAATTAAACATATTAAATTTAAAATAACTTTTTTTTCAAATTATTGGCTAAAATTTTTTCTCGACAAAGAATAAAATCTAATCTATGCTTTTTTTTTCTTAAATAACAAAACTTACCATTAGAATTTTCAATTAGTCTCATTAGCGGCAATACATCGATTTTTTTAACATTAAAGTCTATTATAGCATCTATTTTTTCTTGAGCAAACAAACAATAGTTATAAGCATCTAAACCAGAAATTTTTAAAGTATATTTCATTTTTTTTAATTTTTTTAAAATTTTTAAATTTTTAATAACATGTAAGCTATTAATAACTACTTTTTTAAATTTTTTATTTTTTTTATATTTTTTAATTTTTAATAGTTTATTATTTTCGTATAAATAATTCTTATCTAAGATAGCTATATAACACTTTTTCATTTCATAAAAATTGGCTATGGTTGCAATTGGAGTATCTTTATAAAAAAGACCAATTAAATTTGACCAAGTTGGAAAACCAAATACCATACTTTTAGTTCCATCAACTGGATCTATATACCATGTAAAATCATTTTTATTTTTATGAAGAAAATTTCTCTCTTCGGAAATTACATTGTGATTTTTAAATGTATCAACTATTTCTTTATAAATGAAATTTTCAATACTTAGATCCAAATTTGTGACAATTGATTTGTCTTTTTTAATTTGAATTAAATTTTTTTTTTTTAAATTTGATTTAATTTCTTTATTCAATTTTGAAACTAAATTTATCAAAAATTTTTTGATATTTTGTATTTGTTTTCTTTTCATTATATGCTAACAATTTTAAATTAAATCATGACAATAAAAAGTTCTAAAATTTTAAAAAATTATTTCGAAAATACTGCTTTTGTAATAAATAATTTACACCAACATAATAGAGAAATTCATAGAATTTATAAAGAAATAATAAAAACAACTAAAAAAGAAGGTAAAATTCTTGTATGTGGAAATGGAGGCTCAAGCGCTGATGCAGATCACTTTGTTGGAGAATTAATATGCACTTTTGTAAAAAGAAATAGAAAACCAATATCTGCGGTTTCTATGAGTGCTTTACCATCAGCTATTACAGCTTGGTCAAATGATTTTAGCTATAATTCTTACCTTAAAAGATTTATTCAAGCAAATGGAAAAAAGAATGATTTATTGATTATATTATCAACAGGAGGTGGAGATATAAAAAAAAAAATATCTACAAATGTTGTTAAAGCTGCTCAAGAAGCGAAAAAAAAGGGAATTAAAATAATATCACTTGTAGGAAAAACAGGTGGTATTTTGAAAAAAATTTCAGATATATCGATAATTGTAAAAAGTTTTGAAACATCTATTATACAAGAGTGTCATATGTCTATATTGCATGCAATTTGTATACTTTTAGATAAGGAGTTATGAAAATAAAAATATTTGCCGACGGTCCAGATTTGAATCAAATAAAAAAATTAAAAGGTATTAATGGATACACTTTCAATCCTTCTTTATTTAGAAAGCTTAAAGTTAAAAATTATTTAAACTTTACAAAAAAAATTACTAATCTCGTTAATAAAAAATCTGTTTCAATTGAAGTAATTGGTGATGATAATCAAACTTGTTTGGAACAAGCTAAAAAGATTTCGATGATCTCAAAAAATATTTTTATTAAAATACCTATTATGTTTACAAATGGAGTGTCTTCAAAAAAAGTAATTAAAAAGTTGCATGAGCAAAGAATAAAATTAAATATAACAGCGATATTTACATTTAAACAATGTAAAGAAATTTATAGTTTAATAAACAATAAAACTCCCATAATACTCTCTATCTTTGCTGGTAGACTTTATGATATCGGCATTGATCCAACAAATGAAATAAAAAAAATTAAAATGCTTTATCGTAATAAAAAAAATGTAAAACTTTTATGGGCTTCTTGTAGAATGCCATATGATATAAAAAAAGCTGAAAAAATTGGATGTGATATAATTACTATGCCAGTTGATATGATATTAAAGTTAAAAAAATTTAATTCAAGTCCATTAAAATATTCAAAAGAAACAGTAAAACAATTTTATTTAGACGCAAAAAAATCAAACTTTAAAATATAATTTTTTTCTTGCAATTTT
>CACNFB010000022.1 GCA_902619665.1 uncultured Pelagibacteraceae bacterium | reverse complement strand
ATTTCTAGAACGTGTTTTTTACATTTATCTGGATCAGTTATTACTGCATTACTTTTACTTCTAGAAATTAGATTACCATCATCTTCATAATTTCTATCTGCAAATATTTCACATGCTATTTTCATATCGAATTTTCTAGCAGCTTGCTCCATTTTTGATCCAGTCGGCACCAGATAAATCAAATTTTTATCAATATTAAAAATTGTTTCAGCTAATATTTTTGATAAATTTAAATCTTCACAGGCCATATTGTTTAGTGCTCCATGAGGTTTAATATGTGTAACTTTAGTTTTAAGTTTTGCTGCAATATTTTCTAAAATTTGATATTGATCAATTATAAGTTTTTTAATTTCCTTCTCAGACAGATTATGTCGTTTTCTTCCAAAGTTATCAGGATCGTTGAAAGAAGGATGCGCTCCAATACTAACATTATTTTTTTTTGAGATTTCTATTGTATTTTTCATAGTATCTTCATCACCTGCATGATAACCACACGCAATATTTGCGGAGTTAACAATCTTAAGTAAGTCTGGATCATATTTTGTAGAATGATGCTTTGATTTTTCACCCAAGTCACAATTAATATTAATTTCCATAAAAATTTTGATGAAGTATAACATTGTATGATTAAAAATATAGTTAATCTTGGTGACGCAGCTTTGTATTGTGATTTTGGAAACGAAGTTAACAAAGAGATAAATTCAAAAGTAATTAGATATTTTAACACTTTAAAATATAAAAAACTTAAAGGAGTCACAAATCTATCACCATCCTATAACAAATTAATAATCACATACAATCTAAGTGAAACTAGTTTTAATATTTTAAAAAAAGAGATAATAGAATTAGAAATTAATGACAATAAAGAAAATATTAGTCAAAAAATTAATATTCCAATATGTTGTGACGACGAATTTTCATTAGATATAAAAAGATTAGAAAAAAAATTTAATAAATCAAAAAGTGAAATTATAAAAATATTTCTAAATAAAAGTTATTTTTGTTACATGACGGGTTTTGTTGCGGGCATGCCATTTTTAGGAGATATAGATAAATCAATTCAATTAAATAGATTAGAAACACCTAGAGTTAAAGTTCCAAAAGGTTCTGTTGGCTTAACCGAACAATTTTGTAATGTTTATACTTTTGAAAGCCCAGGTGGCTGGAACATAATTGGAAATACTCCTATAAATATATTTAATCCATCGGATCGCAATAAACCAAATTTAATAAATCCTGGTGATGAAGTAAAATTTTATGAAATCCAAAAAAATGAGTATCGCAAACTTTATGAAAAATAATTATTTTCAAGTAGTAAGAGGAGGATTAAATTCAACTTTCCAAGACAATGGCAGAGAAAACTTATATCATATTGGATTACCTTTTAGCGGAGTTATGGATAAAAGAAATTATCTAATTGCAAATAAACTAATCAATAATAATGAAAACGATCCAGTAATTGAATTTGCTTTTCAGGGACCTTTATTAAAATATTTTGGGGTAACTAGAGACATTGTGATTACTGGAAATGTAAATTTTAAGATAATTAGAAATGATTATACTGAACATTTAGGTGAGTGTTACAGGACAATTAAGATAAATGATGGTGATACAATTGATATTATATCAACTAATAAGTCTGTATATGGATATTTTTCTATAAGTGGTGGATTTAAATTAAGTAAAGTATGGGGCAGTTTTTCTACAACACTTAGAGCTAAGGTTGGGCCGAACAATGGTAATAAATTAATTAATGGTCAAGAGATAAAACTTAATGAGCCAAAAGAAGCTATAGATAGAAAATTAGATTTTATTAATTCTAATATTGAATTTATAAGAGTGATTAAAGGAACAAATTTTGATTATTTTTCCGAGCAGTCATTAAAAGATTTCTTTTCAAAAAAATATCAAGTTACAAAACTTTCAGATAGGATGGGAATGAGGCTAGAAGGATCAAAATTGATAAATATTAAAAGCACAAATATTAAATCTGAGGGTTTGGTAAAAGGTACTATTCAAGTACCGGCAGATGGTAAACCAATTATATTGTTATCTGACCATGGCACCCTTGGCGGATACCCAAAACTCGGAGTAGTTATAAGCGCTGATTACGACAAACTTGTTCAAATCCCACCAGGCTCAAAAGTAAAATTTAAAGAAATTGAATTAAAGGATGCTGAAAATTTGTATAAATTATATAATATGGAAACAAACAATATTCTTAATAAAATTATATGAATCCTAAAATTAAAAAAATTTTATCAAAAAAAAATAAATCAAAAATTATTTGTTTAACCTCTTATACAAAAAATTTTTCTGAAATTTTAGATAAATATACTGATATTATTTTAGTAGGTGACTCTCTAGGTTCTGTTTTATATTCATTTGATACAACCAAAAATGTTAATCTTAAAATGATGATTGAACATTCAAAAAGTGTTAGGAAAGGTATAAAAAAAAGTTTAATGGTTGTTGATATGCCATATAACACTTATAGAAATAAATCTGAGGCATTAAAAAATGCAAAAAAAATAATAAAAGATTCAAAAGCGGATGCAGTTAAACTCGAAGGTGGAAAAAAAATTATAAACATAATCAAACATTTGAGAAAAAATAAAATAAATGTTATGGGACATCTGGGTATATTGCCACAAAGTCAAAAAGGCAAATTTAGATATAAAGGTAAAACGAGTTTAGAGAGAAAAAGATTACTAGCGGACGCTATGTTGTTACAAAAAAATGGTGTATTTTCTATTGTGTTAGAATGTATTGAAACAAGTTTATCAAAAAAAATTACAAAAGAGTTAAAGATCCCAACTATTGGTATTGGCTCATCCGTTAATTGTGATGGACAAGTTTTAGTCACCGATGACTTAATTGGTTTAAACCTAACATCAATAAAATTCGTAAAAAGTTTTTACAATATCAGAAAGCACATAGAGCTAGCTATTAAAAAATTTAGCAGTGATGTAAAAAATAAAAAATACCCTTCAAGTAAATTTAGTTATTAAATTTATCTTAGTTTTTTACCTTTTAACTTTCCTTTTTTAAAATCGACTTCTACAAATGATCCAAATGTATCACCAAATTCATCAAACTCGACACCTGTTGCGCCTTCATAATTTATTTCTTTGCCATCACGTAAAATCTTTATAGCTTTTTTAATTTCTCCAGGGTAAATTTTTATACCTGGTTTATTGGATATATCGTAAATAATGTCGTTTGTGTTATTTTCTGTATAAATTTTTGCATAATTATATAATATTATAATTGCTGCAGCATCGTAAGACTCACTTGTATAAGGACTATCAGGATCTATTCCTGATTTTTGTGCAAGATCCATAAATTTTTTTGAACCTAAATTTGATAACCCAGGCATATATCCAAAGGATTTTTTTAAATTTTTTTCTTTAAAGTTATTAATAATATCTTCCTCAATCATATCATCTGGCAAAATAAAAGTATTGAACATGCCAATGTCCAGCATTGATTTAATAACTTTGTCACCTCCTGAATTTATGTCACTTATTACTGCTAGAGCATCACCGCCAGCAGCAGTTAAAGTAGATATATGTTTCGAATAGTCATTCGTACTTTGGTTATGTGGAACCATAACTGAAGTTTTAATATTATTTTTTTTTAGTGCTTTATCGAAAGCTTCTGCAAATTTTTTATAGTCTTTATTACTGCTGTAAGAAATAGCTAAGTTTCTAATACCTCTATCTTTAGTAATATCTGCTAAAATTTGACTTCCTCTAATTTTTGGAGGAGTTGTTCTAAAAACATAATTATTATCTTTTAATCCTGTTAATTCATTTGAAGAGTCTGCTGGTGAAATCATTAATACTTTTTTAGGTATAAAAATTTCTTCTGCTATTTTCTTAGTAATTTCAGGACATGCAGCACCTATAATTGCATCAACTCCCTCTTCAATAAGTTTTTTTGCTGCATTTTTTGCTTTATTAGTATTATTGCAAGTTGTATCAGCTCTTTGTATTTTAAAAGATATTTCATTAGTTAAATCTATTTCATTAGCCACTTCGTTAAACGCTAATTCTGCAGAGTCTGCCATTGATGGTGTCAAACTTTCAACGTTACCTGTAAAACCTAGTAATATACCAACTTTAACTTCTTTATTCAGCTGAGCAAAAACACTGATTTTTAAAAGTAGAAAAAAAATGAAAAGAAACGTACTTTGAATAAGTAATATTTTATTTTTTTTAATTATCATAAGTATTAAACTTGGTATCATTAAATTTATAATATAACTTATTAATATGGATTCAAAAGTAATTAAACCCGAATTTATAAAAAAAACAATCCCAAGAGTAGGTCTTATTGTATTATCAACAGATGTAATGATTGAGAAAGATTTTCTAAAAGTTTTTAATAACGTTGCTGCTGACCTTTTTGTTAATAGAATAACAAATTATAACCCCGTCACAGCAGAAAATTTAAAAAAAATGACAAACAAAATTACATCTGTCACAGAAAATATTTTGCCAGGTGAGAAAGTTGACTGTGTAGTTTATGGATGTACTTCAGGCACAATCGTCTCAGGTTATGATAATATAAAAAAGAAAATTAATTTAGCAAAACCTGAAGCGTCAGTAACAGCCCCTAGCACTGCAGCTTTAAATGCTTTAAAGAAAAAAAATATAAATAAGATATCGGTAGTCACACCATATATAAAGAGTGTAAATGATGATGTAGTCAATTTTTTTAAAAGTAATAATTTCGAAATTACTTCAAATACATATTTTAATATAAAGTCAGACGTTGATATCGGGAGAGTAGATCAAGATAAATTATTTGAAATTTTATCTAACATTGATCATAAGGACGCAGAAGCTTTATTTGTATCTTGTACATCATTACCAGTTTTAAATATAATTGAAAAATTAGAAAAAAAATTGAATTTGATTGTGCTATCAAGTAATCAAGCATTAATTTGGGAAACTCTAGAAAAAATTAATAGAAATAATTCTATAAAAGGTTACGGAAGTTTATTTTATTAATTAAA
>CACNFB010000021.1 GCA_902619665.1 uncultured Pelagibacteraceae bacterium | reverse complement strand
ATATTACGCACGTTTTTCTTCAAGCTGGGGTTGGTGGTATGGCAGCAGGAATTATAAGTGGGATAGCTAAATATTTTAAAAGAATTCCAAAAATAATTGTTATTGAACCAGAGAACGCAAATTGTGTGATGAAAAGTATTAAATTTGGATTGCTTAAAAAGGTTAATATCCAAAAACAAAGTATTATGGGTGGAATGTCTTGTGCTGAAGTATCTTTGGTCCCATGGCGAATTTTAAAAAATGCTGTAAATAATTGTGTGAGTGTATCAGATAAATATGTGCCTCAAACTTTAACAATGTTAGCAAAAAAAAAATTTGGTGACAAAAAAATAATTGCAGGGGAATGTTCTACCCCTGGTGTAATAAGTGTTATTTCTTGTTGTAATGATCCGCTTGTGAAAAAAAAATTAGAAATAAATGAAGAATCTAATATTTTAATAATTGGTTGTGAAGGTGATACAGACAAAGATTTATATAATAAATTGTATAAAATAGGTAATCAGAAATTAAAAAAATATGATTAAAAATTCTATAGTTTGGATAAGAGATGATTTTAGATTACGGGATAACCCCGCGCTATCCTTTGCAACAAACAATCATGAATTTGTTTCTGCAATCTATATTTATGATAAAAAAGAATTTGATAATATTAGAGAAGCTCAAAAGTGGTGGATATCTAAGTCTTTAAAAAGTTTAAATGAGGATTTAGTTAAAAACAATATAAATTTGGAAATTATTGAAGATAATCAAATAAACTTTTTCAAAAAATTTAAATCAAATGATATAGCGGTTTATTGGAACAAAATTTATGAGCCACAAGAACTAAAAAAAGATAAAGAAATAATTGCTGAATTGGAAAAAAATAAAATAAATTACAAATTTTTTAAAGGCAATGTTCTCAATGAATATAATGAAATTACTAAGAATGATGGTACTCCATTCAAGGTTTACAGTCCTTTTTGGCGAAATGCTGAAAATTATTATATTGAGAGTGTTCCACTAAAAAATAAATCTTTAAAAAAATTAAAAAAAATTAAAAGTTTATTCAAAAATAAAGTGAAACCTGAAAAAATACTACCCAATAAAAATTGGTATAAAAAATTTGAAAAATATTGGCAACCTTCAGAAAATGATGCTGGTAAATTACTCCAGAATTTTATTAATAATAAAGTTAAAGATTATGGTACGTTAAGAGATTATCCAAGCATCAATGGAACGTCCAGACTTTCTCCATATATAAGAAGTGGTCAAATACATGTAAGTTTGATTTGGAGAAAATGTACCGAAATAAAACCAAAAAATATTGGTATAAAAAAATATGTTAATGAAATTGGGTGGCGTGAATTTTCACATAGTTTAATAAACTATTTTCCAGAGATGCTTAAAGGGAACCTAAGAAAAGAATTCGACAGATTTCCTTGGGTAAAGAATAAAGAATTTTTGAATGCATGGAAACAAGGTATGACTGGCTATCCTATCGTTGATGCTGGAATGAGACAGTTGTATGAAACAGGTTGGATGCATAATAGAATAAGAATGGTTGTAGGTTCATTTTTAGTTAAACACTTGAGGATAAATTGGGTCGAGGGTGAAAAACATTTTAGAAATTGTTTGTTAGATTTTAATGAAGCAAACAACGTAGCTCAATGGCAATGGGTAGCTGGGTGCGGTGCAGATGCAGCTCCATATTTTAGAATTTTCAACCCAATATTACAGGGTGAAAAGTTTGATAAAGAGGGAATATATGTTAAGAAATGGGTTCCTGAACTTAGTAAAGTTCCATCTAAATATGTCCATAAACCATGGGAAATGGAGGATAAATATCAAAAAGCCATAAATACTATTATAGGCAAAAATTATCCTAAACCGATAGTTATACACGAACAAGCAAGAGCTGAAGCTTTAAAGGCGTTTCAAAGTATAAAAAAAAATTAGTCACCAATGTAATGATGAACGATAGTTCTTTTATGACTATCTAATCTGTGTTCAAATAAATAAATACCTTGCCAAGTTCCTAAAATTAATCTTGATTCTTTTATACTTAAAGAAATTTGATTGTTAGTTAATGCGGACTTTATATGTGCTGGCATATCATCTTTACCTTCAGATGAGTGAATATAAAGTTGATCATCCATAGGGACTAATTTATCAAAATAGTTTATCAAGTCTTTTTGTACATCGGGATCTGCATTCTCTTGTACTATGAGCGATGCACTAGTATGTTGAATACTTAAATTTAATATTCCATTTGTGAAATTATTTTTTTTAATCCATTTGATTGTTTGATCTGTAATTTCATATAATCTCTGACCTGATGTATTAACTACAAGGTTTAAAAATTTTTGTCTCACTTTTTTTTAGTATTAAAATCAATTCCATATTCAGATCTTGGTCCTTTTCTTAATCCAAATGGTCCTGAAATAAAAAGTGTTAAAGGTTTAGTTCCAGGTTTTAAATCTACTCGATGATGAGTGTTTGCTGATCTAAAACCTATATAGCCTGGTGGCCTCCAATGTCTTCCGCTTTTAAGTGTTTCCCAATAACCATCTCTTAAAATAATAGTTATAAATGGAAATAAATGATTATGTACTCCTTCACCATGATCATCAGCAAGCATTTCATGTATTAGAATATTAAATGGGAACCATTTTGGTCTGTGTCTAAAAATTAAATAATACCTATTCATCCATGGCTTTGCTTCATTAAATTTTGGATGTGATGGCCCTCTATCTAATACAACTTTTTTTCTTCCCATTTTTTCTAGAAATTTTAAAAACATTAATTAATTCTAATTATTGAATTGTCTTTTGCAATGTAGAGCTCATTATTAAAATAAACAGGTCTTTGCAATTTCTCCCTATCTAATTTCAATATTTTTTGTAGAGAATTATCAGAAAAATTTATTATAAATATTCTTCCATTATTCGTGGAAACATAGACTTTATCATCACTTATTATAAATCCAACTGGACGGTAATTTTTTCTTCTTTTTTTTTTTATATTTTTTAAAATATTATTTATTCTTAAAATATTACCATCAGTTTTGTTTAAAAGAACCATTAGTCCTTCATTTGTAATTGTTACAATATAATCAGAGACGACAACTGGTCTTAATTCTGAATTTATTTCTTGTTTCCACTTTATGATACCAGTTTCAATGTTCATTGCTACAAATTGATTTTTGTTACTTGACATAAATACTGAATTTCCGTCAGAAACTATATCAGAGTTTCTTAAGGTGAAATTTTTAGATAGACCTAGAGCCTGAGTGGGTGTTTGCCAAACTAACTCTCCTGTATTTAAATCTACTGTTGTTAAATCTCCTATTGAATTAGAAAAAATAACTAAATTATTTACGACCACTAATGATTGTTTTTTTTGTGACCTTACTATTGTTAATTGAGTAGGAACAGACCATAAAATATCTCCGTTTTTCATCGAAAAACATCTTAAAATGTTCTCCATGTCTACAATGAGAATTTTACCATCTTTAATTTTTATTTGTGAATTGAATGAGGAAGAGTGTTTTTTTTTCCATTTTAGGTTACCATTTTCTTTGTTAAGTAAATAATAGTTTGCATTAGTATCGGCTACAAATAAATTATTGTTTTCAGAAGCTAAAAATAAGATAGGATTATTTCTTTTATCTGACTTAGAATAATAATTTTTTTTCCATTCTACCTTAGAATCTTTATTAAATTTAATTATTGATCCTCTATTATCAAAAAAAAATAAATTTTGGTTATCGACTAAAATCTCTGGTTCAAATCCAGAAAAATTATCTATTTTTGAGAATTTAAATTTTGAAAAATTATTGCCAATAATTTTATTATTAGTAAAGCCATCATTATTGAAGTTATAATTAATATCTTGTAGATTTTTTTTTGGTAAATTAACTTTTAAATTTGGATTGAACTCTTTTTCATTAGGTTTAATGTCCTGAAAAAGAAGTTTTGTAATTACTTGATCAGTTTTAATTTTTTTTGACTCTGTCCAAAAAGAAGAGTTAGAGTTTAATGAGCAACCCAAAATCAAAACAAAAAAAACGTATAAATATTTATTCACTAAAGTCTCTATTTAATCTTTTTTCAACATCGATTTTTATTTTTGGGTTTATATTTTTTAATTCTACAATCTTTTTAAAGAATTCTTTTGATTTATTAAATTGTTTCTTGTTAAAATAAAAATCTCCCATTAATAAAAGTCCATGTTGTTTCCACACACTTTCTGAATTAATTACAGGATTTAATATTTCCAAAATTTCATTTTCTGTGTATTTATCTGAAAAATATAATGCTTTTTTAAAAATAATAAGATTTTTAAGTTCAAAATCTTTATTAATTGAAATAATAGTGTCAAATAGTTTACTAATTTGTTTGTTGTTATTAATAATGTCATTATCAATTAAATAATATAATGCCAACGTTGAATACGTATCAACTTTTGCATTTACAATTTCTAACATTTTTACTTTTATTTCATTTTGAGAATATTTATCTGAGTTAAAAATAATACTGTTATAAGTTTGAGCTAATTTGTCTTTTTTCCTTTTTTTTAATTCGTCATAAAAAAAGTAAGATAAAAGTACAATAAGAATTAAAATAATTAACGTAATTATTTTCTTCAAATTTTTCTTAAAGAAATTTTTTATTATAGTAATTCTTGTATTTTGATTAATTATTGCAATATCTTCGTCCATTTTAAATCATGTTTCTAAGAACATATTGTAAGATACCACCGTGCTTATAATATTCGAGTTCATTGTTAGTGTCTATTCTGCTAAGCATTTCAATTTTTTTTGTATCTCCATTTTTATATTTGAATTCAACTATTACTTCATCTCCTGGTTTTAAGCCTTCTTTAATTCCTTTTATAGAAATTAATTCTGAACCATCCAAGTTTAGTTTTTTTCTATCTTGGCCGTTAATAAATTGCAATGGGAGTATTCCCATGCCAATAAGATTTGATCTATGAATTCTTTCAAAACTTTCAGCTAAAACAGATTTTATCCCTAATAATTTTGTGCCTTTTGCAGCCCAATCTCTTGATGATCCAGTTCCATATTCTTTTCCTCCTATCACAACAAGATCTGTTCCTCTTTTTTTATACTCAACAACAGCATCATAAACGGGCATGATTTTGCCATCTGGATGAAGTTTAGTAAAACCACCCTCTGTTCCAGGTGCCATCTCATTTCGAATTCTTATATTAGCAAATGTCCCTCTCGTCATAACTTCATGGTTTCCTCTTCTGGAGCCATAGGAGTTAAAATCTTTTTGGAGAACTTGATTTTTCATAAAATATTCACCAGTTGGGCTATCTTTTTGAATT
>CACNFB010000020.1 GCA_902619665.1 uncultured Pelagibacteraceae bacterium | reverse complement strand
AATATTTAAAAAATATTTATTAAAGTTATGTTCAATTATATGAAAAACCTCATGATGTAATACTCTTTCAAAATCCGTATTATTGGTATTTATATTTAAAATAAGTGTTTTCATTTCAGGGTTAGCAAATCCAAGTGCGGGTATTCCTGCTATTTCTAATTCACTACATAGAACAATATATTTTAATTTAATTTTTCTAAAAAAATCATCGTTATATTTATTGAAACCTTTTTGAGCCTCTAAATACTTTTCATTAAAATTCCGAGATTGATTTTTTTTACAACTAATATTCTCAGAACTTGAACCAACAAAAAAATCTTTTTTAGGCTTTAAGAATGCTAATGAGTTTTTATTTCCCAATTTATGTAAAGTTAAATTAGGTATCTTTATTAGTTCAAGAATTTGGTCAGCTTTAACTACAAATGATAATAATAATAGCAAAATTATGTAAAAGTTTAACTTCATTGGAAAATTATGATTATACTTTAATCAAATATTATATGTTAGATTAAATAAATGAAGAAAAAAAATAAAGATACAATTCAACCAGTAAGTGGAACAATTGTACCAAGGTTTGCAGGACCAAGTACATTTGCAAGATTGCCAGAACTTAGAGATGTGGAAAGTTGCGATGTAGCAATTGTAGGAATTCCTTTTGATGCAGGAACAAGTTATAGACCTGGTGCAAGATTTGGACCACAAAGTATTAGACAAGCATCTAGACATTTAAGAACAAATTACCATCCAGATTATGATGTTGAACCATTTAAAGTTCAACAAGTTGCAGATGCTGGAGATATAACCTGTAATCCATTCAATATAAAAGAGGCTATACATCAAATAGAAAACGGAGCTATAGATCTTTTAAAACAAACAGGTGGTATCATTAGTATGGGAGGTGATCATACAATTGCATTTCCACTCCTTAGAGCAGTAAATAAAATCAATGAGGGCCCTGTAGCTTTAGTACACTTTGATGCTCACCTTGACACTTGGGATACTTATATGGGTGCTCCATTTACTCATGGGACACCTTTTAGAAGGGCAAGAGAAGAAGGTTTATTTCTTGATGATGCATCAATGCACGTTGGAATTAGAGGTCCTTTATACAGCAGAGATGATTTAAAAAACGATGAAAGTTTTGGTTTTAAAATTATTCACTGTGATGAGTTTCAAACTGAAGGAATTGATAAAATAGTAAGCAGAATAAGAAAAAGAGTTGGTAATAACCCATTGTATCTCTCAATTGACATAGATGTATTAGATCCTGCTTTTGCTCCAGGCACAGGGACACCTGAAATAGCTGGGATGTCCACAAGAGAAATGGTTAATGTTATTAGAGGATTATCAGGATTAAAATTAATATCAGCAGATGTTGTTGAAGTATCACCAGCATATGACCATGCAGAGGTTACATCTTTAGCTGCAGCGACAATAATTTATGAGCTGACTAATTTATTTGCAAAAGTTAAAGGATAAGTTAATTTCTTTTCATGCTAGATAAAAAAAAATTCTATATAAACGGAGAGTGGGTTAACCCTAAAAGTAGCCAAACAATAGATATAATAAATCCTGCAACAGAGGATGTTTGTGCAAAGATATCTTTAGGAAATAAAGATGATGTTAATGAAGCAGTTCAATCTGCTAAATCAGCTTTTAAGACTTGGGCATTCTCAACAAAAGAGGAAAGACTAGCTCCATTAGAGAAATTGTATGAGCTTTACAAAAAAAGATGGGCAGACATTGCAGAGGCAATTACATTGGAAATGGGAGCACCAAAAGATTTTGCAACCAAACTTCAGGCTGGCACAGGAGCAGCGCACATAAAAACCTTTATTAGATATTTAAAAGAATTTAATTTTGAGAAACCTTTAGGTGAACATGCAAAAAATCAAAGAATTATTTATGAACCCAAGGGAGTATGTGCTTTGATTACTCCTTGGAACTGGCCTATGAATCAAACTTGCTTAAAAGTTATGCCAGCGATAGCATCTGGCTGCACAATGGTTCTTAAACCATCAGAAGTGGCACCCTTGTCAGCAATGATACTCGCAGAATTAATCCATGAGGCTAAATTTCCAAAAGGAGTGTTTAATCTAGTCAATGGAGATGGGGCACGCACAGGCGATGCACTCACAAGTCATCCAGATATAAACATGATTTCTTTTACCGGATCAACTAGGGCTGGTGCATTAATTTCACAAAATGCAGCAAAAGATTTTAAAAGGGTAAGTCTAGAATTAGGTGGCAAAGGTGCTAACATAATATTTAAAGATGCAGACCCTAAAGCAATTGAAAGAGGAGCTCTCAGATGTTTTAGAAATTCTGGACAATCATGTAATGCACCAACAAGAATGTTAGTTGAAAAAAGTATGTATTCTCAAGCAGTTGAGAGAGTAAAACAATTTGCAAATGAAATGAAAGTTGGTGATCCAAATAAAGAAGGAGAGCACATTGGCCCAGTTGTTTCGGAAGTTCAATATAAAAAAATACAATCTTTAATTCAAAAAGGAATTGATGAAGGTGCTACACTTGTAGCTGGTGGTACTGGAAAACCAGATGGTATCGAAAAGGGATATTTTGTGAAACCTACAGCTTTTGCTGATGTCAATAATAATATGGAAATAGCTAGAACAGAGATCTTCGGCCCTGTTTTGTCAATTATACCTTTTGAAAATGAAGAAGAGGCAATTGAAATAGCTAATGATACTGATTATGGACTAACAAATTATATTCAAACTCAAGATAAAGAAAAAGCAAATCGTGTAGCGAGAAAATTAAGATCTGGAATGGTTGATGTTAATGGCGCCGGTATAGCAGTGGATGCTCCTTTTGGTGGATTTAAACACTCAGGAATTGGTAGAGAGGCAGGTAAAGAAGGTTTATTAGAATTTTTAGAAGTCAAATCTGTTGGAGGCTGGAATTAATTCGCTTTAGATTTAATACCTTCTAAAAATTTTAAACATTTTTTTAACTCATTTAATTCAATAAATTCATCAACTTTGTGTGCTTGCTCTATTGATCCAGGACCACACACCACAGTACTAATTCCTATTTCTTGAAACAATCCCGCTTCAGTCCCAAAAGATACCACGTTTCTTGAGTTATCGCCTGTAATGCTAGAAACAAGTTCGCATGCATCAGATTTTTCCTCTCGATCAAAACCAACTATTTCTCCGATAATTTCTTTTTCAATTTTGGAACCTGGATAAGTTTTTTTCATTTCAGGTAACAATTTCTCATTAATAAATTTATCAATTTCACTATTTACAAATTCACCATCTTTTTTAACAACAGGTCTTAGTTCCCAATCAACTTTACATTTATCTGCAATCACATTCCTTGCTATACCTCCTGATATGCCACCAATTTGAAGAGTTGTATAAGGTGGATTAAAAATAGAATTTTTTGGCGGGTTATTTTTTAAATGTTCTCTAATCTCTAAAAGTTTTTGTATAAACTCAGAAGCATACTCAACAGCATTTACACCTTTATCAGGTTGTGAACCGTGTCCTGCTAATCCATAAAAATGGTTTGTGTATTCGTAACAACCTTTGTGAGCATCTATAATTTTCATATTTGTAGGTTCGCCAACTACACAAATTGCATCTTTAATATTTCTTTTTTTTAATTCTTTAATTAATAACGGCGCACCTTGACAAGCTGTCTCCTCGTCAAATGTGAATGAAAAATGAAGATCTCTATCCATATTTGAATTTGAGAAAATTGGGGCGTAGGCAAGTAAGCAAGCAAGAAATCCCTTCATGTCACATGAGCCTCGTCCATATAATTTTTCATTTTTTATAGTAGCTATAAAAGGATCTGATGACCAACCTTTCGAAACTGGGACGACATCCGTATGTCCAGATAAAATTATAGGCTTTTTAGAATTTTTATTTTTCGATTTAAGAGTAGCAAAAAGATTTACCCTTTTTTTATCAGAGTCGTAAATTTTAAATGACTCCGCTCCTAAGTCATTAAAAATTTTTTCACAATAATTTATTATAGAATTGTTATCTTCCCCAGAAATTGATTTAAAAGCTATTAGGTCAGAGAGTATTTTTACTGAACTATTGAATGTTTTATCTAAATTATTTTCTGTACTCATATAAAAAATTAATTATATATTAAATTCATGAAAGAACAAATAACGTATGATATTTTCGATAAAGTAGATATCAGAATTGGCACAGTGATTTCAGTTAAAAAAAACGAAAAAGCAAGAAAACCCTCACTTGTAGTCGAAGTAGACTTTGGAAAAGATATTGGCATTAAACAATCTTCTGCCCAAATTACTCATTATTATAATGAGGAAAATTTAATGAATAAGCAAGTGATAGGTGTTTGCAACTTTGCTGAAAAAAATATTGCTGGTGTAGTATCACAAGTTTTAATACTAGGAGCAATCGATTCAGATGGTAAAGTAGTTTTATTACATCCATCTCAAAAGACTGAAAATGGTTTACCGATTGCTTGATTATTAAGTAACTTTGCGACAAATGATAGTTTTATTAAATCACTTTATTATGCTAAATCGAAATCGATTTAAGCTCTTATATATATGAAACCAGGTAACAAAAATTCTTTTAAATCTTTAACGACAACAACAATCAATAATAATGAATACTATTACTATTCTTTAAAATTAGCTGAAAAAAATGGATTAGATGGGATATCTAAATTACCTAAATCTTTAAAGGTATTGTTAGAAAATTTATTAAGATACGAAGACGATGAGACAGTAACAAAATCTCAAATTCTAGCACTACAATCATGGTTAAAAAATAAAAAATCAGACACTGAAATAGCCTATAGGCCTGCAAGAGTTTTACTACAAGACTATACCGGTATACCAGCTGTAGCTGATTTAGCTGCCATGAGAGAAGCAGTTAAAGAGAAAAATAAGGATCCAAATAAAATAAATCCATTATCATCAGTAGATCTTGTAATAGATCACTCAGTTCAGGTCGATAAATATTCAACTTTGAATTCACTTAAAGAAAATGTTGAAATTGAATTCCAGAGAAACGCTGAGAGGTATTCATTTCTAAAATGGGGTCAGCAAGCATTTAATAATTTTAGAATTGTTCCTCCAGGAACAGGTATTTGTCATCAAGTAAACTTAGAATATTTGTCAAAAGTTGTTTGGATGGAAAAATTTAATAGTAAAAATTATATATTCCCCGATACTCTTGTTGGAACTGATAGTCACACAACTATGGTTAATGGTTTATCAGTTTTAGGATGGGGTGTTGGTGGCATTGAGGCAGAGGCAGGTATGCTTGGCCAACCTATTTCTATGTTAATACCTGAAGTAGTTGGATTTGAAGTTAAAAATAAACTTCCGGAGGGCACTACAGCCACAGATTTAGTTCTTACAGTTGTAAAAATGTTAAGAGATAAAGGAGTAGTTGGTAAATTTGTTGAATTTTATGGAGAAGGTTTAAAAAGTTTAACTTTAGCAGATAGAGCGACTATAGCTAATATGGCACCTGAGTATGGAGCAACTTGTGGATTTTTTCCGATTGATGAAGAAACTTTAAAATATTTAGAATTTTCAGGAAGAGATAAAACCCAGGTAGAAATAGTAAAGAAATATGCAATTGAACAAGGTCTATGGGCAAGTAGCGATATAGAATTTAGTGATACTTTATCTTTAGATATGTCAACTGTAGTTCCAACTATATCAGGACCTAAAAGACCACAGGACAAAGTTTTATTGACAGATGCAGCACAAAATTTTAAAGAAAATTTTAAGAAAAATACTAATAGAAAAGATTTTTTAAAGGCAAAAGTTAACAACGCAGATTTTGAGATACAAGATGGCTCAATATTAATTGCAGCAATTACTTCCTGTACAAATACTTCAAATCCAAATGTGCTTATTGGAGCAGGTCTTTTAGCAAAAAAAGCATGTGAACTTGGTTTAAATTCTAAACCTTGGGTTAAAACTTCTCTTGCGCCTGGATCTCAAGTAGTAACTGATTATTTAGAAAGAGCAGGTTTAAATACATATTTAGATAAATTAGGTTTTAATTTAGTTGGATACGGATGTACTACTTGTATTGGAAACTCGGGACCTCTCGCAGAAAATATTTCTGAAACTGTGAGCAAAAATAATTTATATGCAGTTTCGGTTCTTTCAGGAAATAGAAATTTTGAAGGTAGAATATCTCCATTAGTTAAAGCGAACTATTTAGCATCACCACCCTTAGTAGTAGCATATGCAATTGCAGGAAATATGCAAATAGACTTGTATAAAGATCCTTTAGGAAAAACTTCAGATGGAAATGATGTATTTTTAAAAGATATTTGGCCAAGCAATCAGGAAATAGATGAAGTTTTAAAAAGATCTCTTAATGCATCTATGTTTGTAAAAAGATATTCAGATGTTGCGAAA
>CACNFB010000019.1 GCA_902619665.1 uncultured Pelagibacteraceae bacterium | reverse complement strand
GCACTACGATTTTTGTTGGAATATGTGTAATTCTTACAGCGCTATCTGTTGTATTAACGTGTTGGCCTCCTGCTCCACTAGATCGATAGGTGTCTATTCTTAAATCTTTTTCTTGTATATCTATATCAATACTATCATCAACTACCGGGTAAACCCAAACACTTGCAAAACTTGTATGTCTTCTCGCACCAGAGTCAAATGGAGAAATTCTAACTAAACGATGAATACCAGATTCATTTTTTAACCAGCCAAAGGCATAATCACCGTTTATTTTAATAGTAGTTGATTTTATCCCGGCTTCATCTCCTTTATGCTCACTAATAATACTGTTTTTAAATTCACGGTTATTTGACCATTTCATATACATTCTTCTAAGCATATCGGCCCAATCTTGACTTTCTGTACCGCCTGCGCCTGCATGTATCTCTACAAAGCAATCATTGCTATCGCTTTCTTTTGATAAGAAACACTTAATTTCATTTTTTTGAACTTGGAGCTTTAGTAATTCTATATTTTTTAAAGTTTCTTGAATTAGTTTTGAATTATTTTCTTCTGAAGCTAATGTAAAAAATTCATTTAATTCTTTACTTTCTTTAATAGAATTTTCAAAAGAATTTACAAGATCATCCAATTTTTTTTTCTCTTTTAAGATTTTTTGAGCATTATTTTGGTCTTTCCAGAAATTTTCTTTAAGAATTAAGGTCTCAAATTGGTCTATTTTCGATTTAATCTTATTTTTCTCAAAGATACTCCTGTATTCTTTGATTAATTTTTTTTATTGAATTTAAGTTATTTAAGAAAAGGTCTCTCATTAGTAAAACTTTAGTATATTATTATTACTAAATCTATTATTATTTTTCGAATTAACATCGAAATTTTGTTCAATTCTTCCTGTTTTGAAAGACTCAATTAAAGTTTTTTTTGATCCGAAGCCGACTTTTTTTCCGGTTCGAGAATCAACAACCATCAAAGTAATATTTTCAGGAATTTTAAATGGTCTTGTATTTTCTTTTTTTACAGCTTCTTTTATAAAAGATTTAAATATTGGCATAGCAGTCTTTGCGCCCGTTTCAAATTTACCTAGAGTTCTGGGTTCGTCATAGCCTACATATACACCAACCACTAAATCAGATGTAAATCCTATAAACCAAGTGTCAGTATTTTTATTGGTTGTACCAGTTTTTCCGGCAAGATCTAAATTTAAATCTTTTAATTTTTTTGCAGTACCCCTTTTTGTAGCACCCTCTAAAATTGATGTTATTTGATATGCAGTTTGAGCTGAAAAAATCTGTTTAAAGTTATCTTTTATCATTGGAACTTCATCACTTAAAAAAGATATATTTTTGCAATTTTCACAATACCTATCCTCTGTTTTAAATATTGTGTTTCCTTCGCTATCCTGTATTCGATCTATTAGTTTTGGATTTACAAGTTTGCCACCATTTACAAAAGAACAATAAGCTGATGTTAATTTTAAGAGTGTTGTTTCTGCTGAGCCTAAGGAAATTGATAGAAGTTCATTAGGGTTTTCGTATATACCCAACTTTTTAGATAAATTAACTATTTTATCTAATCCCAAATCTTGAGAAATTCTGACTGTCATTAAATTTCTAGACTTTTCAAGGCCTTCCCTAAGAGTTAAGTGACCATAAAATTTTTTACCATAATTTTCTGGTTTCCACATTTTAAGATCAGTTCCTTGTTTTAAAACTAAGGGAGCATCTAAAATTAAAGTAGAAGGAGAATATCCATTTTCTAATGCTAAGGCATAAATAAACGGTTTAAATGCAGAACCTGGTTGTCTCAATGCTTGAGTTGCTCTATTAAATTCACTTTTTTTAAAGCTAAACCCTCCACTTAATGCCAGAACTCTACCGGTATATGGGTCCATAACTACTATAGCTCCGTTGACAGAGGGTAATTGTTTAACATCATAAAAAGAGTTAAAGGTTTCCTTTACATATATCAAATCACCATTTCTAAATTTTTTTCCATTTTCCTTTGTTCTAATCCAATCATTATTGTTTAAGTTAATTTTACCAATTTTATTATTTTCTGTTTCAATTTCTATCCCGTTATCATCTTCTTTTACAACCCTTGCAATTTCCCATCCAATTTTTTTTTCAAGATTATTTTTGATTTGACTTTTCCAATTTTGATTTGAAAGATTTATATTTTTTAGCGGTCCTCTCCATCCTTTTCTTTTATCATAATTTTCAATTCCACTCCGTAATACACTTGTGGCTATTTCTTGTAAGTTTAAATTCAATGGTGTTTTTATATTTAGGCCTTCTTTATAAACTTTGTCATATCCAAGTTGCTCTATAATGTCTTTTCTAACCTCCTCAACATAATATCTGGATTCTTCTAAAAAAATTTTTTTTCTTTTTTTTAATAAAATTTTTTTATTCTTAAGATTTTCAAATTTCTTTTTACTTATATATTTATTTTCTAATAAGTTTTTTAAAACTAAATTTCTTCTAAATTTAGCAACTTTTTCATTTTTGTAAGGATTATATCTACTTGGCGCCTTAGGTAATGCAGCAAGCAGAGCTGCTTCCTCATAATTTAATTCATCTATTGATTTGTCAAAATATTCCAAGCTTGCAGCGGCAATTCCATAGGAGCCTTGACCTAAATATATTTGATTTAAATAAAGTTCTAATATTCTCTCTTTTGATAAGCTTCTCTCAATTCTAAAAGCTAAAATAGCTTCTTTTAATTTTCTCTGTAAGCTTACTTCGTTGGTTAGAAGAAAATTTTTAGCAACTTGCTGGGTAATTGTTGATGCTCCTTCAAGTCTTTTGGAATTCAAAATATTTGAAATATTTTTAAATATTGCTCTTAATACCCCCTTAGCGTCTATACCCGGATGATTAAAAAAGTTTTTATCTTCTGCAGACAAGAATGAATTAATTACAATTTTAGGTATAGAATTATAAGGAATAAATATTCGCTTTTCGGATGAAAAATCTTGTATTAATTCTCCACTCCCCGAGTAAATCTTGCTTGAAACAGGTGCTTTATAATTTTTTAAATATTTATAGTCAGGTAGATTATTAGAAAAAGCCCATAATACAGATACAAGTATTAAGAAAACTAATAAAGCCGCAGAACTGAATAAAATTAAGATTTTTTTAAATAAAGCATTCATTTTAGTTTAATTTAATTAATGAATTTGTTAAAGTTAAGGCATCAGAATTTATAAATTAATGATTAAAATAACAAACATATTATGGAAAAGAATTTATACATCGATGCATCGCATCCAGATGAAACAAGAGTTGTACTTAAAGAAAATGGCAATATCGAAGATTACGAGTACGAAACTGTAAAAAATAACCTAATAAAAAATAATATTTATTTAGGTAAAGTAAGTAGAGTAGAACCTTCCCTTCAAGCAGCTTTTATAGACTTTGGTCGAGAAAGACATGGGTTTTTATCATTTAATGATATTCAATCTGATTATTACCAAATACCATCAAGTGACCTGGATGTTATTAAAAAAGAGGAGGAAAAATTAAGGGTAGAACTAGCAAAAAAAAGTGAGGAGGATGATATATCGATAAAAGAAAATGATACATCTTCAACTGAAAGCAATGAAACTAATAAAGAAAAAATATCAGAAACTGAAAATGAAGAAGTCGTAGATATAAAAAAATCTAAAATTCCATCTAAAAGATACAAAATTCAAGAAGTTATTAAACCTAATCAAGTTATCTTAGTGCAAGTTCTTAAAGATGAAAGAGGTTTAAAGGGAGCTGCGCTAACAACGTTTATATCTATAGCAGGAAAATATATTGTTTTGATGCCAAATACTCCAAAAGGAGGTGGAATATCTAGAAAAATTTTTAATTTTGGAGAAAGAAAAAAAATTAGATCTTTACTAAATGAGATTACGATACCAAAAGAAATGGGTTTAATTGTAAGAACAGCAGGTTCAAATAAAACTAAAAATGATATTGAATACGATTTATCTAGTTTAATAGATAGTTGGAATAAAATTAAAGATACAGCTATGAATTCTATCGCTCCATCGTTAGTTCACCAAGAAAGCGATATAATTAAACGTACACTAAGAGATATTTACGATGATGAAACTAAAAATATAGTTATAGAAGGTAATGAAGGTTATCAAAAAGCAAAAAATTTTATGAAAATGTTAATGCCAAAAAGTGTTAAAAAAATAAAAAAATATAGGGATAAACAACCTCTGTTTATTAAAGAGAAAATAGAGGAAAAACTGAACGAAATTTATGATACTCAAGTAAAACTTAATTCAGGTGGTTATTTAGTAATAAACCCAACTGAAGCATTAGTATCAATAGATATAAATTCTGGTAGATCAATTAAGCAGAAAAATGTTGAAAGCACTGCCTTGGATACAAATTTAGAGGCTGCAGAAGAAATTGCTAGACAAATTAAAATTAGAGATTTGTCTGGGCTAATTATTATAGACTTTATTGACATGATGAACTTTGGCAATAGAAAGCAGGTTGAAAGAAAATTAAAAGAAAGATGCAGGAAAGATAGAGCAAGAGTTCAGATTGGTAGAATCAGCAGCTTTGGTTTATTAGAAATGTCTAGACAAAGATTAAGAGAAAGTAGCGTTCAATGGAATATTTCCTTAACCAATCAGTCTTTTGCACAAAAAATTATAAAATTGATAGAAGTTAAGGCAATTAGTTCTAAAGCAAAAATAGTGAACGCTAATATTCCAGAAAAAATTAAAAGTTTTATCTCAGATAACTTTCAAAAAGACCTTAAATATTTAGAAAAAAAATATAAAATAAAAATTAATCTTTTGGGGGATAAATTATTTTTGGTACCTGAATATGAAATATCTTTTGAGAATAAAAGTAAAAAAATTTTAGAAAAAATTGAACATAAAATAGAAATTAAAAAAATCACACCTGATAAAAAAATTAAAACAAATAATATTGTTAAGTTTGTTAAAAAAAATTTCAAAAAAAAAAAATACTTTAAAAAAAGAAAGATTAAATAATTCCTTTTTTTGTCGTTGAAGCAAATCCCGTTAAGCTTTTCTTTATTCTTCCAGATAGATAAGATTTTCTCCCAGCAATGACAGCATATTTCATTGCAATTGCCATCTCTAAAGGTTTTTTTGCTTGCGCGATTGCAGTGTTCACTAATACACCATCACATCCAAGTTCCATTGCGATTGTAGCATCAGAAGCCTCTCCTATACCTGCGTCGATTATAAGTGGAAGTTTAGTTTGCTTTCTAATAATTTTTATATTTGTATAATTTTGTATACCTAAACCTGAACCAATAGGTGCAGCTAAAGGCATTATGGCTACGGCACCGACATTTTCTAATCTTTTTGCCATTAACGGGTCATCGTTGCAATAGACCATAACTTTAAATCCTTCTTTAGATAATACCTCTGTTGACTTTAAAGTCTCAATCATGTCAGGTAATAAGCTTTTTTTATCTCCCAACACCTCTAGTTTAACTAATCTCCAACCTCCAATTTCTCTCGCCAATCTTAAAGTTCTTAAAGCTTCTTCTGAAGAAAAACACCCTGCTGTATTTGGGAGGTATGTTATTTTTTTTGGATCAATATAATCCATTAATACAGGCTTTTTCTTATCAGATATGTTGACTCTCCTTACAGCAACTGTAACTATATTTGCTCCCGATGCCTTTATAGCTTTTGAGCATTCTAAAAAGTTTTTATATTTTCCTGTTCCAACTATCAATCTAGAATTAAATTTTTTTGAAGAAATTATAAAAGTATCTTTTTTCATTAACCACCACCTATAAAGTGTACTATCTCAATTTTATCTTTATTTTTAAGTAAAATTTTTTTTATCTTTTTTTTATTGATAATTTCTTTATTCAATTCAATAGCAATCTTATTTAGGTATAAATTATTTTTTTTAATAACTTTGTAAACAGAGGTCCCTTTGGGCAAAAAAAGGGGTATTCCATTTAAATTAATTTTGATTTTTTTGACTTTTTTCATTATGTATTGTTTATGAGTATTAAAATACTTTTTATTAACGGTCCAAATCTTAATCTATTAGGTGAAAGAGAACAATCACAATATGGTACAGTTACCTATGAGCAGTTAAAAGACTTGTGTATTAAGAAATCTAATGAATTAGATATTAAACTTGAATTTGTGCAATCTAATATTGAGGGTGAAATAGTCACATGGATACAAAAAGCTAAAAATAAACAAGACGGGATTATTATCAATGCAGCAGGATTCACTCATACTTCTGTTTCAATAAGAGATGCGCTTCAAATATTTAATAAACCAAAAATAGAATTACATATATCTAACATATATAATAGAGAAGAATTTAGAAAAAAATCATTGATAAGTGATGTTGTAAATGGAGGTATATTTGGATTAGGTAGTAATGGTTATATTTTGGCCATAATGGCAATGCATAAAATGTTATTAAATGAAAATAAATAAGAAATTAATTAAAGAATTAGTAAGCTGCTTGGAAGAAAATAAACTCTCCGAATTAGAGTACTCAGAGAAAGATATTAAAATCAAAATCGCAAGAAATTCAATAAACGATGATAGCAAAATACAAGTAATACAAAATACTAATGAAATTAAAGAGAAAAAGATTATTACCGGGACTGAAATAAAATCACCGATTATCGGAACTGCATATTTAGCACCTGAACCAGGTGGAAAAAAATTTGTTGAGGTTGGTAAAAAAATCAAAAAAGGAGATACCGTTATGATAGTAGAAGCAATGAAAACTATGAATCATGTGCCATCATCTAAGGATGGAGTAATAAAAGAAGTTGTTGTTGACGATGGTCAGCCTGTTGAATTTGGTCAAACTCTTGTAATACTCGAGTAGATGTTCAAAAAAATTCTTATAGCAAATAGAGGCGAGATAGCTGTAAGGATAATTCGAGCTTGTAAAGAATGGGGTATTCAAACTGTTGCTATACATTCAGATGTAGATAAAGAAAGTATGCATGTTAAATTAGCTGATGAAAGCCTTTGCGTTGGCTCAAGACAACCAGTTGATAGTTACCTTAATATTCCATCTATATTATCTGCTATTGAAGTTACAAATGCAGATGCAGTTCATCCTGGTTATGGTTTTTTGTCTGAAAATTTTAATTTTGCTAAAATGTTAAGGGACATTAACATTAAATTTATCGGTCCCTCCCCTGAAATAATTAAAATGATGGGCGATAAGATTGAGGCAAAAAATACCGCAAAAAAATATGGAATACCTGTTATTGAGGGATCAGACGGTGGTGTATCAAGTATTGATATTGGAAAAAATATCGCAAAAAAAATTGGATATCCTATCTTGATAAAAGCTGCAGGAGGTGGAGGTGGCAAAGGTATGAAAGTAGTTAAATCTGAAAAAGAA
>CACNFB010000018.1 GCA_902619665.1 uncultured Pelagibacteraceae bacterium | reverse complement strand
GCAACTAGTAACATGGTGACTAGCTCTGTCTGCCATGTAATAGCATTTTTAAATAAATATCTTTCGAATACTAGTTCAGTAATAATAACAATAGATAAAAAAAGACAACCTGCAGCAAATATTCCGCAAGCTTTTGCTAACCAATTGGTTAATTTAATAAATTTATCGGTCATGAAAAATACCCCTGCTTAAATTTGCAGGGGTATATTTTTATTTAAATTATTTTACAGCTAAAGCCATATCGATCAATTTTTGACCGTTTGGCACTTTTTCTGCAAAGTTTTTGTATGAAGACTTCTTAGCAATCGCTAACCAAGCATCAAAATCTGATTTTTTCATATAAGACAATTTTACACCAGCTTCTTTATAAGCTTTTTCCATTGTAGTATCCAAACCAGCAGCTTCTTTGGTCATATATTTTTCTGCGACCTTACCAGCTTTCATTAATGCTTTTTGTTGTTTGCCACTTAATGCATCAAATGATTTTTTTGACATTAAAATTGGTTCATACATAAACCATAAACCGTAGTCTCCTGGAGGTGTAGCACACTTAACTTGCTCATAAATTCTGTATGATACAAAACTTCCTGAACTTGTGTTTGCTCCATCAAGTACTCCAGTCTGTAATCCATTGTAGATTTCAGAAGATGGCATAGATTGTATACCTGCTCCTGCTGCCTCTAACATTTGGTTAAAAGCTTTACCTGCTGCTCTAAAAGTTTGACCTTTTACAGAAGCTGGATTTGAAATACAATTTTTCTTTGAAACAAATCCGCCAGCTAGCCAGGCATCAGATAATACTACAACTCCTGCATCGTTAATGATTTTTTTAATTTCTGTCATCATTGGAGAAGCATTGACTCTTAATGCATGTTTATGATTTTTAACCATTCCAGGCATTAATGTAATATCGAACTCAGGATGAAACTTAGCAGCATAAGCTAAAGGAAATGCTGAAATATCCAATTGACCTGTAGTCATCGGCTTCCATTGTTCTTTTGGTTTATATAATGATTTTGCAGGGTAGATCCTAATATCAACTCCTACATTTGCTTTTTTCATTTCATCAGCAATAATTTGAACCATTTCGTGTCTTACATCGAATGACCCATCAGCTCTTGGTGTACCAGGCCACTGATGACTAGCTTTTAAAGTTACTGCAAAAGCTGATCCAACAGTTGTTGATACAAAGATTAATGAAATAAAATATAAAGATATTTTTTTAAACATATTTATTCCTCTCTTTAATTATTTAATGGTATATTAAATGTAACTTATTAATAAGAGTCAATATGTATTAAAGTACTGAATAAGATTATTTTATGGATGGACCTTTAAAAAACTTACTAGTTCTTGATTTAACGAGAGTTCTTGTCGGACCTTATTGCACAATGGTTTTATCAGATTTAGGAGCAAGAGTTATCAAAGTTGAGGCACCTGGTGCTGGAGATGACTCTAGAAAGTTTGGTCCTTTTATTGAAGAACACTCTGCATATTTTATGTCTTTAAACAGAGGCAAAGAAAGTATTGCTTTAAACTTAAAAGATAAAGAAGATAAAAAAATCTTCGATAAAATTTTAGAAAAAGCTGACGTGCTTGTTGAAAATTTTAAACCTGGAACCTTAGAAAAATGGGGTTACGGTTGGAAAGATGTTTGTAAAAAATATCCAAAACTAATTTATGCATCTGCTTCTGGTTTTGGGCAGACAGGTCCACTAAGAGAACTGCCAGCTTACGACATGGTTGTTCAAGGTATGGGAGGATTAATGAGTGTAACAGGTCAACCAAATTCAGAACCAACAAGAGTTGGTACATCAATAGGTGATATTACTGCAGGTTTATTTACAGCTATAGGAGTTAATGCTGCTCTATATGATAGACAGAAAACAGGAAAAGGAACCTATATTGATGTTTCTATGCTTGATTGTCAAATTGCAATTTTAGAAAATGCAATTGCAAGATATCTTTCAAAAAAAGAAATACCAAAACCGATGGGATCTAGACATCCATCAATTGCTCCTTTCGAAGCATTCAAAACTAATGATAGTTTCATAATTATTGCGGCAGGTAATGATAAGCTTTTTGAAAAACTTTGTGTATTGCTAAATATTTCTGAAATTTCAAAAGATGAAAAATTTAATTCAAATTCATCAAGAAGCAAAAATATGGATGAGTTAAAAATTATTCTTGAGAAAAAACTATCATCAAAAACAACATCAGATTGGATAAGTCTTATGGAAAAAGAAAAAATACCTTGTGGACCAATATTTAATATAAAGCAAGCAGTAGAAAATCCACAAATAGAATCTAGAAATATGATTGTTAATTCTTTTCACAAAAAGATAGGTGAGTTCAAAACAGCAGGTAACCCTATTAAAATGTCAAACTATAAGGATAGTAAAACTAGAGGTGATATACCTGATTTAGACGAACATAGAAAAAAAATTGTTGACGAATTTTGTAATTAAATAATTTTATCAACTTCGTTTGACATTCTTCTTAAAACTTCTTTTTTACTTAATTTATCTGTACGAATAAGAATAGCATCATTTACTTTTTTTAATGGTGAATGTTTTCTTTTTTTATCCATTTTTGTTCTTTTTACCAAACTTTTCTGGACCTCTTTTAAAGTTACTTTCTTTTTTAATTCTTTCCATCTTCTTTTAGATGCAATACTTATTCTGCAAGTAAAATAAAATGCTAAATCATATCTTGGGTTTTTATTTAAAATTTTTGTGGCAATATCTCTTCCTTCAACACAAATTCTTTTATTTTTTTTTATTATTTTTTTTTGGTAGTTTCTCATTATTTCTCGAACAGCTTTATCTTTAGCTAAATAGCCGACGTGATTACTTATTTCTTGTGAATGAAGTGATTGTTTTTTTATTAAATTATAAGAAATTCTTTTAAATATTTTTCTTAGATAAGGAATTGGTTTTTTTGGTTTATTTGTTATTAATAATTTGCTTGCATATCGATATAAAAGACCAGAATTTAATAATAATAATTTATACTTTTTTGATAATAATTTCGCACCAGTGCTTTTTCCACTAGCAGCTTCTCCATCACATGCAACTATAAGAGATTTGCTCATTAAGTTAATGGATATCTTATTTTAAAAATTAATTAAATATTATTGTTCCGAGGTATCAGAATTTTCCTCTGTCTGGCTGTCATTTTCAGCAATTTCATCTAATGATACTTCACCGGTCTCATTTTCTTGAGGCTCTGATGAAACATTTTCAGATTGTGCAGGTGCATCAGAATTTTGTAATTCAGCTAAATCTTCTTTTGAAACCTGAATTTTTTCAGGAACTTTTCTTGCTCTTTTTGATGGTAAAATTGGTGCACCACTTTTAGAAATTTCACCTTTGTATAAGCTTTCAAAGTCATCTCCAATATCTTCATCATCTTCACTTAAATCATCAACTTGTTCAATATGTTTTCTTAATTTGTAAACAGCACTATCTGTTAATTCATTTACTTTAACGTTCTCAACAGCAATTTCTCTTAAAGCTATAACTGTATTTTTATCATTATCTCTGTCAACCGATGGTTCAATTCCTGAATTTAGCTGAGTTGCTCTTTCTTTTGCAACTAAAACAAGCTCATAAGGGCTATCTACTTTATCTATACAGTCTTCTACAGTTACTCTTGCCATGCGGATTGTTTATACATGCAACTTTAAAAAATCAAGTTTTTTTTAAACCTTAATTGGATTAAGTTTATTTCTGACAAAAAATAGAGCGATTAAAGCTAGAAAAATATAGGTTCCTGAAATCATAGAAATCTGCTCTATTGAAAACCCTTTATCTATTAATAAACCAAATACTGCTGTTCCAAAAGCAGTTGAGAATACCATAAGTGCTGTTGTTAAAGCTTTAATTGAACCAATATGTTTTACACCATAAACTTCCGCCCAAGTTGAAGAACCAAGCACGTTTGCTAAACCATTTGAAATTCCTATTAATCCTAGAAACAAAAAAGAAACTATAGGGTTATCAAAAACAATAATTAAAAAAAGAGAGAGTAAAAAAGGTAAATTCATGTAAATTAAAAGTTTTCTGCTCGAAAACTTATCGATTAAAAATCCTGCGAAAAATAATGTAATTACTGATAAAATAGAATAAGCCATAAAGGATTGTGCAATAACATATGGACCCCAATTTTTTGAGGAAAGAATAAATGACTGATAAACAAAAATTCCAGTCGCTATCCATGGCATTGCAAGCATATTTGCACAAACTATATAAAATCTATAATCTTTTATAACCTCAATTCTTTTCCAATTTTTAATATTTATATTTTTTTTATCTTTGTTGTTGTCAATTTCTCTTGAATCAAGTTTGATCTTTTTAATAAGAAAATATGAAATTATTGGCAAAAATAAAATTACAAAAGAAATATTAATCCATATACTTCTCCATTCCAAAAAAGTTAATAGATAAATGATAAATACAGGTAATATAAATTCAGCTGTAGATAATCCAAACCATCCCGTGCTTAAAGCTTTTCCTCTTGATTTAGTAAAGTATCTTGAAATTGTTGTAGTAGCAGTGTGAGACATTAATCCTTGACCTGAAAATCTCATTAAAAAAATAGCGATAAATAAAAAGGTTACCGATGAGACCTTTGAAAAAAAATAACATGAAAAAGATAGAAGCAAAGTTACAAATGTTCCAAATTTAAAGACATCAATATCATCAATTTTTTTTCCCACCCAAATAATAACTAGACTGCTTAGTAATGTTGCTGATGCATAGATTGTGCCAAATTGTCCATGAGTAATTGATAATGCATCACGAATACTAGAATTGAAAAGACCTAAAAAAAAACTCTGTCCAAAGCTAGAAAAAAATGTAAATATGAATCCAAATAGAATTACTTTTAAATTTAAACTATTAAACATAAAAAATTATGAGTTGTAATGTAGCTTTTATAGGTCTTGGTGTCATGGGATATCCAATGGCAGGATATATATCAAAAGGTGGTCATAATGTAACTGTTTTTAATCGAACAAAAACTAAAGCAGAGAAATGGATTAGTGAACATAAAGGAAATATGGCAGAAACACCTGCAGAAGCAGCAAAGGATGCTGATTATATTTTTACATGCGTTGGAAACGACAATGACTTAAGAGAAGTTACATTTGGTGAAAAAGGAATTTTTAAAACAATTAAAAAAGGTGCAGTTTATATTGATAATACTACAGCGTCTGCAACTATTGCCCGGGAAATTTATGATTATGCAAAAAAAAAAGGATTTGGATCTTTAGATGCTCCAGTATCTGGTGGTCAGGCTGGAGCAGAAAATGGAGCTCTGACAGTTATGATCGGTGGAGATCAAGCTGACTTTGATAAAGCTAAAGATAAAATAGATTGTTATAGCAAAAAAATGAAATTACTTGGTAAAGCAGGATGTGGTCAATTAGCTAAAATGGTTAATCAAATTTGTATAGCAGGTTTGGTTCAAGGTTTGTCAGAGGGAATTAATTTTGGGATTAAAGCAGGATTGAAAATGGAGGACGTAATTGAAGTTATTTCAAAAGGGGCTGCTCAATCTTGGCAAATGGAAAATAGATACAAAACAATGATAGATGATAAATTTGACTTTGGTTTTGCTGTTGATTGGATGAGAAAAGACTTGAAAATTGCAATGGATGAAGCAAAAAATAATGGATCCTTGTTACCTGTAACCGAATTAGTTGATAAATTTTATGGTGAAGTCCAAGGTATGGGAGGAAATCGTTGGGATACATCAAGTTTAATCAAAAGATTTAGAAAGTAATAGTATATGCAACCAGCATACTATGAAGATTTCAGTGAAATTAAAAAGAAAATTTGGCTCATGCTTGATGATGCTGTAAAAAATAGAGCTTCTCAATTTAGAATTCCAACTTTTATTTGTGGTAATGATAATAATATCGATGGAAGAATTGTGGTTTTAAGAAAATCAGATCAATCAAATAATTTAGTTCAATTCCATAGCGATATTAGATCAGATAAAATAGAAATTCTAAAAAAAAACCCAAATGCTTCAATGTTATTTTACGATAAAGATGAAAAAATCCAAGTAAGGTTAAAAGTGAATTGTGTAATAAATCATAAAAATGAAATTACAAAAACTTCATGGGATAAAACTCAACATATAAGTAGAAAATGTTATTTAGTAGATAAAGGTCCAGGAACTGTATCTGATGTTCCAACATCAGGATTAAAACCAGAATTAGATAAATTTGGTTATACAATAGAACAAAGTGAGGAAGGTTATAACAACTTTACTGTTATTCAGTGTAATATTAAATCTATTGAGTGGTTATATCTTGCAGCTAAAGGTCATCGAAGAGCAAAATTTGATTTAGAAAGCAATAAAGATACTTGGTTAGTTCCTTAGTTTTAATTAATTCTATCAAAGGAAATTTAAAAAATAGCTAGCTAGTAGTAAGGATATAAATATAATCATATATGGTACCATTTGTTAAATTTATTTTAGAAGTTTAAAATAAATTTAATGATTATATTAAATTATTATTAAAAATTTATTTAGAAACTGATAAAAATGCTTGGCTTGTGCCTTAATGTTATTTTTCTAAAGCAGATAATTTTTTTTTAAGTTTATTAGATAAGCCCATAAACCACTGTTTTTCTTTTCCAGATTCTGGCAATACAGCTCCATATTCAATCATTTGTGAAGGTGGTAAGTCTATTATATAAACCCATACCTGTGTTTCATCTAATTTTGTTTTTTTAACTATGATATTTTTTAAATCAGAAATTAATTTATCTTTTGTTTTCTTTGTGCGTCCTGCTCTAATTTGACCAAGTAAAAAAATAGATGGTTCTTTTACTATTTTACCTCCCATAAAATGATTTTTTTTCTTTGTGTTATTAAATATAACTTGAGCAAAATAAGTATTTGCACCAGTTACCACATTATGAATTTTCGTAATTCCTTGAGCTAATTCTTTTTGTTTTTTAGAGTTTAGATTAACATTTGATGTTGTTACTGTGTAAGTTGGCATTATTTAAAATATAGATTGTGAATATCTCTTCCAGTTATCTTGATAGTGTTTTGTATTTTCATCAACAGCCTTTTTTTCTTCCTCTGTAACCTCTCTGATTACTTTTCCTGGCGATCCAATTACTAGTGAATTGTCTGGTATTACTTTATTTTCTGTTATTAAGGCTTTTGCACCAATAATACAATTTTTTCCTATATTTGCTTTATTGAGGATGACTGCACCTATTCCAATCAAACTGTTATCTCCTACTGTACATCCATGAAGCATCACTAAATGTCCAATAGTTACATTTTTTCCAATTTTTAAAGGACAACCTGGATCAGTGTGTAAAACACAACCATCCTGAACGTTTGAGCCTTCACCTATATGAATGTTTTCAATGTCACCTCTTAAGGTTGCATTAAACCAAATACTAGAATTTTTTTCTAAAGTTACATCGCCAATTATCACTGCGTTAGGTGCCACCCAATTTTCGCCAGAGTTTTTTGGTTTTTTATCTTTTAAATCGTAAAACATAATTTATAAATTATTTTAACATGGCATTAACAAAAACTCCAATATGTGATTTTAATCTTCATGCAATTGATTTTAAATTAAAATCTGTTGAAAACACTGTCTTATCACTTAGAGATATTAAGGGTGAAAACGGTACACTAATAATGTTTATTTGCAATCACTGTCCATATGTAAAAGCGATCATAAGAGACTTAGTTGAAGATTGTGAAAAACTTAAAGACTTAGGTATAAATTCAGCGGCAATCATGTCAAATGATACAATTAATTATCCAGATGATTCCTATGAAAATATGATTAAATTTTCTGCAAAGCATAAATTTAGTTTTCCTTACTTAATTGATGAGACGCAGGAAATAGCAAAAAAATACAATGCCGTATGTACTCCAGATTTTTTTGGATACAATAAAGATCTTAAACTTAATTATCGAGGTAGAATAAGAGAACTTAGGGATTTAAAACCTGTTAGAAATGGATTAAGTGAATTATTCGAAGCCATGAAACTAATATCTGAAACACAAAAGGGGCCTGATATTCAAAAGCCAAGCCTTGGCTGCAGTATAAAGTGGTTTAAAAAATAATGCATATAATTGTTACAAGAACTTTTCCTCCAGAAGTAGGTGGTATGCAAAATTTAATGTACGGGTTAGCCAAATCATTATCTGAAAATGTAATGATTAAAGTTTTTGCTGATCAATATCCAAATCAAGATAATTTTGATAAAGAATTATCTTTTTCAATTGAAAGAGTAAGTGGACCAAAGATATTCAAGAAATACAGAAAAGCTAATTTAGTAAATACATATTTAGAGAATAATAAAAAAGTTAAAGCTATAATTTCAGATCATTGGAAAAGCCTTGAGAATATAAATACTGAAGTTAAAAAAATATGCCTAATTCACTCTAAAGAAATCAATCATAAAAAAGGTTCTTTTATTAATAAAAGACTAGTTAAAATTTTAAATAATTGCCATTCAGTGGTCGCAAATTCTAATTTTACTAAGAATCTAGCAATAAGTGTTGGGGTAAATGAAAATAAGATTAAAGTAATTAACCCAGGGGTTTTTCCAGCAGATAAAATAGATGAAAAAATTTACAAAAATATAAAAAAAAAATTAGAAGGCAGAACTCCGAAATTAATTACAATTGCTAGGTTTGATAAAAGAAAAAACCATGAAAAAATTATTATGGCTCTTAGAAATTTAAAAGAAATTTATCCAAACATCATTTATGTTTGTATTGGACAAGGAGAAAATATTGATAACCTAAAAAAATTAATCACAGAACTTAAATTGCAAAATCATGTTATATTTCCTAAAAATTTAACTAAGGATGAAAAAAATTCTTATCTTAAATGCTCTGATGTTTTTGTTATGCCTTCTATAACTTATAAAAAATCTGTTGAAGGGTTTGGAATAGTTTATATAGAGGCGGCACAATTTGGGGTTCCATCAATAGGTGGGAAAGATGGCGGTGCTTCAGATGCAATTGATCACGAACAGACAGGATTTATTTGTGATGGCAATAGTTTAGATGATA
>CACNFB010000017.1 GCA_902619665.1 uncultured Pelagibacteraceae bacterium | reverse complement strand
GCATTTAATATAATTTCAGGATTAACGATCTTGGTCAAAAATAAAACTCGAGAAATTGCGATCTTAAAATCTATTGGAGTTAAAAATAAATCTATTAGAAAAATATTTTTTTTAGTTGGATTTATTATCGGATTAAGTTCTACGATTTTCGGCGTTATTTTAGGAATTATTTTTTCAGTTTATATTGAAAATATTAGACAATTTATAAGTAATTTGTTTAACATTACTTTATTCCCAGAGGAAGTTTATTTTTTAAGTACAATGCCATACGAACTAGAATTTAAATCAATTTTTTTAATTTCAATTTGTTCAATTATCTCAACTTGTTTAGTGTCATTGTTTCCAGCAATTAAGGCATCTCAATTAGATACTATAAAATCACTTAAATATGAATAATTTGATTGAACTAAACAACATATCAAAAAATTATTCTCCTTCAAAAAAAATTGAAGTTTTGAAAAATATTAACTTTATATTTAAGCCTGGAAAAATATATTCTCTAATTGGTCCCTCAGGTTCAGGAAAGTCCACATTACTTAACTTAATATCTTTAATAGACAAACCATCTAGTGGTTTTATAAAATTAGATAATATTAAAATTAACGACAATGATAACGATCAAAGAGATGTAATCAGGTCAAAAAAGATTGGTATAATTTATCAAGATAAAAATTTATTATCTGATTTTACTACTCTAGAAAATGTTTACATGGCTAGATTATCTTTAAATAATAATAAAAAAAATGCGGTTTTAGATGCTAAAAATGTCTTAAAAAAAGTTGGCTTAGAAAAAAGATTAAATCATTTCCCTACTGAGTTGTCTGGCGGTGAAGCCCAAAGAGTTGCTATATCAAGAGCATTAATCAATTCACCTGATATTGTTTTAGCAGATGAACCAACAGGTAATTTAGATCATAAAAACGCAAAGGAAATATTTAAATTATTATTTAGTCTAAAAAATAAAAATAGGATAATAATTTTTGCAACTCATAATAGATATTTTGCTGATATGTCTGATTGTAAATTGACTTTGATTAATGGTAAAATAAGTATTGTTAATGCAAGAAACTAAAAAAACTTTCAATCATTTTAAGCTACATACCCAATACTCTATTTGCGAAGGCGCTATTAAAATTGAAGATCTAGAAAAATTTTGCAAAAACAATAAAATAAAATCATTAGGTATTTCAGATACATCAAATTTATGTGGTGTACTACAATTTTCAGAAACACTCTCAAAATCAAAGACACAACCAATTGTTGGAACACAAATTAATTTTAAACATAAAGATTTAATAGGTTTAATACCAATTATTGCAAAAAATGATTTAGGTTATAAAAATATAGTGAAACTATCATCGTGTTCATATTTAAATCATAAAGACTTTAATGAACCATTTTGTGATTTTAAAGATTTAATAAAGTATAAAGATGGACTCATAATTACACTTGGAAGTTTAAATAGTTTGGCAGGAGATTTATTTAAAAAAGATAGATTAAATGAGATAAAGGAAATATATAAATCCTTAAAAAATTTATTTGGTAGTAATTTTTATATTGAAATACAAAGGCACAATGATCTTAATGAAAAAAGCTTAGAAATATATAATTTAAGATTGTCTAATGAATTAAATGTGCCAGTTATTGCATCACATGAGGTATATTATTTAGAAAAAGATTTATACGATGCACATGATGCATTAATGTGCATTAAAAGTAAAAATTACATAAACGATAAAAATAGATTTAAACTCTCTAATAATCACTATTTAAAAAATGATGAAGAAATGAGAAGTTTATTCTATGATTTACCTGAGGCATTAGAAAATAATTTTAATTTGCCTTTAAGATGTAGTTTCAGACCCACTGTTTCTAAACCATTATTACCAAATATTGGATCAAAAAAAAACTTTACCGCTGACGATATTCTTAAACAAGAGGCTGAGTTGGGTTTAAAAGAAAGATTAAAAAATTACGGAAATCAAAAATCTGAATTTAAATTTAATGAATATAAAAAAAGACTAGACCATGAAATTAATATTATATGTAAAATGAACTATGCCAGTTATTTTTTAATAGTATCTGATTATATAAAATGGGCAAAAGATCAAAATATTCCGGTAGGACCTGGAAGAGGTTCGGGAGCTGGTTCACTTGTTGCCTGGTGTTTATCCATTACTGATGTTGATCCAATAAAGTTTAATCTAATTTTTGAAAGATTTCTTAATCCAGATAGAATTTCTATGCCGGATTTTGATATTGATTTTTGTGAAGAAAAAAGAGATTTAGTCTTCGAGTATTTAAACAATAAATATCCTGGCTCGGTTGCTCATATAATTACATTTGGAAAGTTAAAAGCAAGAATGGTTATTAGAGATGTAGGTCGTGTGATGGGCTTACCTTATGGCTTTGTAGATAGTATTTGTAAAATGATACCTTTTGATCCTTCAAGACCAATGAATTTAAATCAGTGTATTAATTCAGAACTTAAGTTACAAAATCTTATAAAAGAAGACAAAAGAGTAGAACGTTTAATTAATTTATCTCTCAAACTTGAGGGTTTAAATCGTAATTTTGCGACGCATGCTGCTGGTGTTGTTATTGCAGATAAAAATCTATCAGAAACAGTTCCACTTTATAAAGATCCTTCTTCCAATTTATTATTACCATCCACTCAATTTGATATGTATTCAGCAGAAAATGCTGGTCTAATTAAATTTGACTTTTTAGGATTAAAAACACTTACAGTTATCAATAAAACACAAATTTTAATAAAAAAAAAAATAAAAGATTTTTCTATTAAAGATATTAAATATGATGATAAAAAAGTTTATGAATTATTATCCACCGGCAAAACAATAGGCTTATTTCAACTTGAAAGCGCTGGTATGCGGGAAGCATTAACACAGATGAAACCCAATCGCCTTGAAGATATTATAGCACTTGTTGCTTTATACCGGCCAGGTCCAATGAGCAATATTTCAATTTACAATGACTGTAAGCATGGGAAAAAAAAACCAGAATATTTACATCCAAAATTAGAGAAAATATTAAAACCCACATACGGTGTAATAATATATCAAGAGCAAGTCATGCAGATTGCACAAACTTTGTCTGGCTTTTCTGCTGGCGAAGCAGACCTGCTACGAAGAGCTATGGGGAAAAAAAAAAGAACTGAATTAGAAAGACAAAAAACTAGATTTGTAGAGGGTGCTTTTAAAAATGGAATAAGTAAAGATATTGCAGCTGGAATATTTTTAAAAATCGAACCCTTCGCTGAATATGGTTTTAATAAAAGTCATGCAGCAGCCTACGCAATAATTGCTTACCATACTGCATATCTAAAAACTTATTTTCCAGAAGAATTTTTTGCAGCTTCAATGTCTATGGAATTATCTAATCAAAAAAAATTAGGAGAATTTTGTGAGGAAATAAAAAGATTAAAAATTGATATTGTTAGACCTAATATTAACGAGTGTTATGCAGATTTTTGTTCAGATAATAAAAATTTTTATTATGCATTAGGAGCAATTAAAAATGTTGGTTATGAGTCCATTTCAAATATAATTACAGAAAGGGAAAAAAATGGAAAATTTAAGTCAATTTCAGATTTCCTTAACAGGGTTAATCCAAAAGATATAAATAAGTTACAATTAGAGGGACTTACTAAGGCTGGTGCATTTGATGTTATTTCAAATAATAGACGAGCTCTTTATAACTCCATACCAAATTTAATTATCAAATCAAAAAATATATTCGAAGGTAAACTACAAAATCAAATTGAATTATTTTCACCAAAAGAAAATTTTGAAGATGATAAATTCATTGCAGATGAGCCAGAGTGGAAATTTCAAGAAAAAATGCTAAAAGAATTTGAGACTATAGGCTTCTATCTTTCAGACCATCCCTTAAATCAATATAAAAATATATTTAATGAGTATAAAATTTCAAAATATTCTGACTTCATTAGCGATGAAAACCAATCAGAAAGCATGATTGCAGCAACTATTTTGAAAATTCAAGAAAAAAAAACACAAAAAGGTACATCATATGCGATAATTAAATTTACTGACTTAGGTGGTGTTTTCGAATTATTTGTTTTTTCTGACACATTTGAGCTTAATAGGGAAAATATTAAAGAGGGAAAATCCATCATATTAACAGTTTTTAAAAATTTAAACGATATGAACCAAAGAATAAAAATTAACGTAAAGAAGATTTTACCTATTGATGACATTTTAAATAAACCAATAAATAGTTTAAAAATTCAAATTAATAATTTAAAAAATATTGATGCAATATCCCAAATCTTGAATACAAAGGGTAATGTTATGGTTGAATTCGAACTAATTGAAAAAAACAAAAAATATTTACTAAAATTAAAAAATAGACGTTTTGTGGACAAAAATGTTTTAAATTCTATTAAGAATCAAGGAATTTTGACATCTATTTTTTAATTAAATCCTTGATTTTAATTAATAAAGTTAATAATAAGCTCAATAATACTCACACAGTTAGTGGTTAAATACCTCCGGTCCTTAAGTGGAAATAACTGTGGCGGAACAACCGGAAAAAAATATGAAGATACCTAATTTATCAATTGAGCAACTTTTAGAAGCTGGAGTTCACTTGGGTCATAAGACACTTAGATGGAATCCAAAAATGAAAAAATATATTTTTGGCAAAAGAGACTCTGTACACATTATTGATCTTACCCAAACCTTAGAATTAACAAATAAAGCTTTAGAAAAAATGTACGAAACTATTTCCAACAATGGAAAAATATTATTTATTTCTACAAAAAAACAAGCATCTGAGTCTATTGCAGAATTAGCAAAGTCAACTGGCCAGTATTTTGTAAATTATAGATGGCTAGGAGGAATGTTAACAAATTGGGGAACTATATCGAATTCTATTAAAAAGCTTCAAAAAATTGAAATAGACTTAAAAGCTGAAAATAGAGGTTTTACTAAAAAAGAACTTCTTAAAATGGGGATCCAAAGGGACAAACTCCAAAGATCTTTGGGTGGTATTTCAGAGATGAAAAAAATTCCCGATTTAGTTTTTATAATTGACACTAATTACGAATCTTTAGCTATAAAAGAGTCAATTAAGTTAGGTATACCAATTATAGCAATACTAGACACAAATTCGAATCCTGATGGTATTGATTTCCCAATACCTGGCAACGATGACGCTAGAAGATCTATCGATTTATATTGTAGCCTTATAAAAGAAACAATTAATAATGCTAAAAAAGAGGCTCCAAAGCTTGAAGAGAAAAAAATAGAGGAAAAACCAAAAAAAGATAATTCTACTTCAACAAAAAAGTTAAATTAAAACTTCAAAAAATGGCTGAAATTGAGAAAATTAAAAAACTTAGATCTTTAAGTGGAGCAGGTTTTAAGGACTGTGGTTCAGCATTAGAAGAGTCCAAAGGTGATATAGATAAAGCAATTGAAATACTAAGAGTTAAAGGCATTTCCAAAGCTTCAAAAAAAATGTCTAGATCTGCCAATGAGGGCGTTATCGCAATTAGTGAAAATGATAAAAGCTCATCTATCTTAGAAATAAATTGTGAAACTGATTTTGTAGCAAAAAATGAGGATTTTATTAATTTCGCTAAAGAGTTAAGTTATATTAATAATGAAATTGAGTCTGATAAAAATGCACTTTTATCATCTAAAATGAAAAATGGAAAGTCTGTCAATGAAAATCTATTAACATTAATTACAAAAATTGGTGAAAAGATTACATTAGGAAGATCTAAAACTTTAAAAAATTCAAATTCTTCAATTTTTAAATATCATCATACAGTTGTTAAAGACAATCTTTCTAAACTTGCAGTATTAGTTTCCATTAATATCAATGACGAGTCTGAAAAATTAAAAACTTTTGGCAAACAACTCAGTATGCACATTGCAGCGTCGAATCCTTTGGCGATAGATGTTGATGGAATAGATCAAGATGTTTTGGAAAAAGAACAAGAACTTATTTCAGAGGAACTTAAGAGTATGGGTAAGCCTGAAGATATAATTAAAAAAATAAGTTTAGGTAAACTTAATAAATTTAAGGAGGAAAATTCATTGCTCAATCAACAGTGGGTGATGGAACCTAAAAAAAAAGTAAAAGAAATTATAAAAGAATTAAATTTAGACAATTTGAAAATTAATGAATTTTCTAGGATTAAAATTGGAGAATAAATGATTAATGTGGATGCCTATAATCAAAAAATGAATAAAACTCTTGATGTTTTTGATAAAGAACTCGGTTCATTAAGAACAGGCAGGGCAAATGCAAATATGCTGGATTTAGTCAAAGTTGATGTTTATGGACAAAAAATGCCTATAAACCAGTTAGGCACGATCACGACTCCAGAGCCTAGAATGATCAACATACAAGTTTGGGATTTAAATAATGTAGTTTTGATAGACTCATCAATAAAAAAATCAGAATTAGGATTGAACCCTCAAATAGATGGGCAATTAATTAGACTACCAATACCAGACTTAAGTGAGGAAAGAAGAAATGAAATGAAAAAAATGGTCAAATCTATGGGAGAAAAATGTAAAATTTCAATAAGGAATATTCGAAGAGAAGCAAATGATAATTTAAAAAATTTACTTAAAGACAAAGAAATTTCTGAAGACGATGAAAAAAAAATGAAAAAGAAATACAGGTTTTAACAGATAAATATATTAAAATAATTGATGATAAAGTTTCGTCAAAAGAAAAAGAATTAATGACCATATGAACCCGATTAAGCATGTTGCTATTATCATGGATGGTAATGGCCGTTGGGGAAGAAGTAAGGGAAAATCAAGAAATTTTGGTCATAAAGAAGGGCTTAAAACTGTAGAAAAAATTATTAAAGAGACTTTAAAAAATAAGATCAAGTATTTAACTCTTTATGCATTTTCTACAGAAAATTGGAAAAGGCCTAAAAATGAAATTAATTACTTATTTTCTTTACTCAATAATTTTTTATCAAAAAAAATTAAAGAATTAAATGAGGAGAAAATTAAATTTTATGTAATTGGAAAAAAAAAATTTAATAAAAAGTTAAATAGACTACTTAATTATTCTGAAAAATTAACTTCAAAAAATAAAAGACTACAAATAAACCTAGCATTAAATTATGGTTCAAAAAGTGAGATAATAAGAGCTATTAATTTTATTAAAAAAAAAAAATTAGGAATTAATGAAAAAAATGTATCAAAAAATCTTTATACATCAAATATACCAGATCCAGATATTTTGATTAGAACAGGAAATAGAAAAAGGTTGAGCAATTTTCTTCTTTGGCAGTTAGCTTATTCAGAAATTTTTTTTGAAAAAAAACTATGGCCTGATTTTAATGAAAAAGACTATAATAAAATTTTAAATCTATTCAAAAAAATAAAGCGCAACTTTGGGAAGATATGATAAAAAATGAATTATACAAAAGAATATTAAGTTCATTATTTCTTATTCCTATAACATTTTTTTTTATAATTAAAGGATCGTATTTTTTTAATTTTCTTTTATTAATTTTTTTATTTACTGCTATTTATGAATGGCATGTATTGACCAAAGAAATATTTTACAAAACAGCTGGACATATATTTATTTTAATATCCTTTTACTTAGTTTATCTTTTAAGAAATGAATTTGATAGTAATTATACTCTCTTTCTTTTAGTGCTATTTATATGTATATCCACTGATCTTGGTGGTTATATTTTCGGTAAATTATTTAAAGGACCTAAATTAACCAAAATAAGTCCTAATAAAACATATGCAGGTATGGTAGGTGGATATTTCTTATCAATAATATCTACTAGTATATATATAAATTACTATGAAATTTTTATTATTAAAAAAGCTGAAATTTTAAGTTTTCATGATTTAATTTTTGTGATTCTAATATCATCAATAAGTCAATTTGGAGATATTATAATTTCCTATTTTAAAAGAAAATCCAAAATAAAAAATACTGGAAATATAATACCTGGTCATGGTGGAATACTTGACAGAATTGATGGAATGATATTTGCTTTCCCCGCATCATATCTAATTTTAAAAGTTATATATTAATGAAAAAAGTTGCAATTTTAGGTTCCACAGGCTCTATCGGCAAACAAACAATAGATATTATAAGAAAAAATAAAAAAAAATTTAAAATATTACTTATCACCGCAGATAAAAATCATAATTTATTATCAAAACAAATAAAAGAGTTTAATGTAAAAAATGTTATTGTATCAGATCAAAAAAGTTATTTAATTTTAAAAAAAAAATTTAAAAATATAAGAATTTATAATGATTTAAATAAAATTGATAAAATAATTCCATCAAAATTTGATTATACAATGAGCGCGATATCTGGTTTTTATGGATTAAAACCGACAATTAAAATAATAAAAAAAACTAAAACTATCGCTATTGCCAATAAAGAGTCTATTATTTGTGGCTGGAACCTTATTAAAAGAGAATTAAAAAAGTATAATACAAAATTTATTCCTGTAGACTCTGAACATTTCTCTATATGGTCGGTTATAAAAAACATCAATTCTAACTTGATTGAACAAATAATTATAACAGCTTCTGGAGGTCCCTTTTTAAGTTTAAAAAATAAAACAATTAAAAAAACACCAAAGTTAGCTATAAAGCATCCTAATTGGAAAATGGGAAAAAAAATTTCAATAGACTCTGCAACTTTAATGAACAAAGTTTTTGAGGTAATTGAAGCAAAAAAAATTTTTAATTTGGATATGAATAAATTTAAAATTTTAATACACCCTAAATCTTACATTCACGCTATTGTAAAATTTAAAAACGGTTTAATTAAATTGGTAGCTCACGATACAAATATGAAAATACCAATCTTTAATTCAATTTATAATAATAGTAAAAATCAATTTAGTTCAAAAAAAATAAATATTGATTTATTAAATAACTTAAATTTACGTAAAGTTGATATAAAAAAATACCCATTAATTAATATTTTAAAATTAATACCTAAAAAAGAATCATTATTTGAAACTTTGTTAGTATCAATCAATGACGAACTAGTAGACTTATTTCTTAAAAATAAGATTAATTTTGATGATATTTCTATTAAATTAAATCAATTAATTAATAATAAATCCTCATTAAAATATAGGCAAAAAAAGGTAAATAATTTGACTCAAATAGAAAAATTAAATGAGTTTGTAAGATTGAAAACCAAAACTTTAAGTGTAATATCCAAAAACTAAATGAAAAAATTTTTTTTATCAATTTTGACAGTTTGTCTTTTTTTTATTTCAGCAAATGCTGAAGTAATTAACGATGTAAAATTAGAAAATAATATAAGAGTAAGCAAGGAAAGTATAATTGCTTTTGGAAATATTAAAATTGGTAAAGATTATTCTGAGACAGAGATAAACCAAATATTACTAGATCTCTATGATACAAATTTTTTTATAAATATAAAATTAAAGATTATAAATAATATATTGATCGTTGATGTTGAGGAGAAAAAAATTATTCAAACAGTTTTATTGGAGGGAATTAAATCAAAAGAGAATACCAAAAATATTTTAAAACAATTAAAATTAAAAGATAAAAGCCCATTTGATAAATTTACTGCAGAACAAGATCTCATAAAGATTAAAAATGCACTTAGTAGATCAGGTTATTATTTTGCCAAAGTAGATGTTGAGATAAAAGAAAATAATAATGATACATTGGATCTAATATACAAAATTGATACAGGTGAAAAGGCTTT
>CACNFB010000016.1 GCA_902619665.1 uncultured Pelagibacteraceae bacterium | reverse complement strand
AAAGTAAAAATAAATTTTAAAGATATAAATTTGAAAGATATACATAAATTTGATGAAATCTTGCTGATTGGATCAGGCAAAGGTGTTACTCCTGTTAAATTAATTAAACAGTATAAATGGAAAAATAAAAGTGTAGCTGGTTATAAGAAAGTAAACAAATACCTAAAATTTTTAAATTAATAAAATGAAAGATCCAAACAATCCTTGTATATTTTGTTCAATACGAAAAAATGAATTGATATTTGAAAATAGTCTTGCTTACGCATCAAAAGACAGTTATCCAGTAACTAAATTTCATTCATTAGTAGTACCCAAAAGATGTATAAAAAATTATTTTGAATTAAATGATAAAGAAATTTTAGCTTGTGATGATTTAATTAAAAAATTACAACAAAAAATTATCTCAGAAGATAGTACTGTAAAAGGTTTTAATGTTGGCACAAACTCAGGAAAAGTTGCAGGTCAATCTATTTTTCACTGTCATATACATGTGATTCCAAGAAGAGAAGGCGATGTAGAAAATCCCCAAGGTGGTGTTAGAAGCGTTATACCTTCTAAACAGCATTATATAAGAAAAAAATAACACTTTTGATTATTCAAAACCCTCATAATGGCTCTATATCGCAGTTGAACTATTTTTTTAAGTGTACTACTAATATAACGATTTTATAAATTTTATGTTTTCAACTAATCCATTTTCTATTTTATCTGAAACTGTTCCGCTAATAGGAATACAATCTTTTGTAGTTATTATGGTTGCACTTGTAATTTTAGGAACTGTATTGGATATGATACACAAAAAAAATGTAAAATATTTTTTTAATAACGCTAGGAAAGCAAAGAAAAATGCTAAAAGAGAATTAGGTAGTGGGGAAAGAATTGCAGTAATAGCAAAAACAATTGTTCATGACATTGGAACTACTTCAGAATTAGGCTTAGGTAAAAGAAGAATAGCTCACGTTTTAGGAATGTATGGTACAATTTTATTTTGGATTGGTTCAGGTGCAATGATTTTCTTTTATACAACATCTGATACACCTGCAATCTGGCCAATTCTTTGGCATGTTGGAGCTATAATGACTTGCTTAGGTGGATATTGGTTCTGGTTATTTTTAAGAGTAGATGTTGCTGCAGAAGCTAATTCAGTATTTAGAATCATTACAGCAGATCTATTTGTGCTAGCTTTATTAGCATCTTCCACATTTGGATTAATTTGGTCCTACTTACAGTTTAATAATATTTCTGGATGGGACAATTTATTTCTAGTGCTCTTTGCAGTATCAAATATAGTTTTATTTGGTGGAGTATATTGGTCTAAATTTGCACATATGTTTTACAAACCTGGCGCTGCGATACAGAAAAATTTAGCTGAAGCTGATGGTTCTAGAGATAATTTACCACCACCAGCAGATGCACCAGAACAATTTGGTCTTGGTATAAAAAGAGAAGAGCCAAAACACTATTAATATGTTAAGATTTAAAAAGGAGATAAAATAAATGTCAACATTTGTATATATGACTAGGTGCGATGGATGCGGGCACTGCGTAGATATATGTCCTTCAGACATAATGCACATTGATAAAAATATTAGAAGAGCAAAAAATATAGAACCGAATTTTTGTTGGGAATGCTATTCTTGTGTGAAAGCTTGCCCTAATCACGCAATAGACGTCAGAGGTTATGCTGACTTTGCTCCTATGGGACACAGCGTTAGAGTAAGAAGAGAAGAGGAAAAAGGAACAATATCTTGGAAAATAAAATTTAGAAATGGAACAGAGAAAGATTTTGTTTCTCCAATAACCACTAAACCTTGGGGAAAATATATTCCTAAACTTGCAGAAGGTGATAAACCTAATCAAGGAGAAATAAACTCTCAAATTTTATACAATGAACCTCACGGTTTAAATACGGATAAAGATTTACCAACACTTGATAAAAGCTCTTTTAAAAAAGGAGTTTATTATTAATGCCAAAACACAAAACTGTATTTGAAGATTGCGATGTTTTAGTTGTTGGTGGTGGAATGGCCGGAACAGGAGCCACTTTTGAAGCCAGACATTGGGGAAGAGATCTAAAAATAATCTGTGTAGAAAAAGCAAACATTGATAGAAGTGGTGCTGTAGCGCAAGGTCTTTACGCTATTAATTGTTACATGGGAATGCAATGGGGAGAAAATCAACCAGAAGATCATGTGAGATACGCAAGAAATGATTTGATGGGATTAGTTAGAGAAGACCTTGGATACGATATGGCAAGACACGTTGACTCAACTGTTCATATGTTTGATGAATGGGGTTTACCAATGATGAAAAACAAAGAGACTGGTAGATATCAAAGAGAGGGTAAATGGCAAATTATGATTCATGGCGAAAGTTACAAACCAATTGTTGCTGAAGCAGCAAAGAAATCAGCTGATAAAATTTATAACAGAATAATGATAACTCATCTTTTAAAAGATGAAGAAAATGAAAATAGAGTTGCAGGTGCAGTAGGTTTTAATATGAGAACAGGTGATTACCACGTGTTTAAAGCTAAAGCGGTCATTATTGCTGCTGGCGGAGCCTCTCACATTTTTAAACCAAGAGCAGTTGGAGAGGGAATGGGAAGAACATGGTATGCACCTTGGAGCAATGGCTCTGCATACGCATTACCAATTGCTGCAGGCGCGAAAATGACACAAATGGAAAATAGAATTGTATTATGTAGATTTAAAGACGGATATGGTCCAGTTGGCGCATATTTTTTACATTTAAAAACTTATACTCAAAATGCAAATGGCGAGAACTATGAAAAGAAATGGTATGATGCTACAAAAAAACTTGTTGGCGAATACATTGATCATCATCCAACTCCGACATGTCTAAGAAACCATGCTTTTATTCAAGAAGTAGCAGCAGGTGGTGGGCCAATTCACATGGTTACAAAAGAAGCTTTTCAGGATCCACACTTAGAAACGGTAGGTTGGGAAAATTTTTTAGGTATGACAGTAGGACAAGCGGTAGTTTGGGCATCTCAAAACATTGATCCAAAGTATACTAATCCAGAATTAACAACTTCAGAGCCCTATGTTATGGGCTCACATGCAACATGTTCAGGAGCATGGGTAAGCGGTCCTGAAGACATTGCACCAGACGATTATTTTTGGGGATATAACAGGATGATGTCTGTTGAAGGTTTATTTGGCGCAGGTGATACTGTAGGTGGTAGCGCACATAAGTTTTCATCAGGTTCTTTTACTGAGGGAAGATTGGCTGCAAAAGCTGCAGTTAAATACATTGAAGATAAAAAAGCAAACAATATTAAAGTAAGTGAAAAACAATATAATGATTTAAAAGAAGTAATTTATAAACCACTAGAAAATTATACAGTTGGTAGAAATGAGATAACTGGAGGTACAGTATCACCAAGTTATATCTCACCGATACAAGGCTTACAAAGACTTCAAAAAATCATGGATGAATATTGTGGTGGTATCACCAACAACTATATGACAAATGACAATCTCCTTAAAAAAGCTTTAGAATTACTAGATTGGCTTCAGGAAGACTTGGAAAATGTAGGAGCTGAGGATTACCATCAGTTAATGAGAGCATGGGAGTTAAAACATAGGACTTTGACATCTCAGTGTGTTACAGAACATACGTTATATAGAGAGGAAACTCGTTGGCCAGGTTACTATTACAGAGGCGATCATATGAAACTTGATGATGAAAATTGGCATTGCTTAACTGTTTCAAGACGTGATCCAGAAACTGGCAAGTTCACTATGGAAAAAAAACCTGTCTATCACATAGTCGACGATAAAGAGAAGAAAAAAGCATCTTAAGTCCTAACAATTATAAATTATGAGTTTCACATCAAAATCAGATGAACAGATAATAGAAATTGCTAATCCAATTTGGCAAAATTTGATTAAGTCCTCAAATATGAAGGATTATGGCGGTTTTACCAAGGATTTTTCATCACAAATGCTTTATGGTGCAAATGAAGTTGAGCTCGGGAAGCAATGGGCTAGCAACAAATTAATATGTAGTTTATCTGATGATTATAAGGCTTTTGGCTGCCTTAGAAGAGGATTACACGTAACAGTTCTTTTTAAACAGAAGAGCACCACTGAGGAAGGGGAGTTCCTTGGAAGACTAGTTCTTGGAGAAGAAGGGGACTCAGTCAAAGTTTTTGGTGCAACGATTTTTTAAATAAGACTTGATATATATTCTTTCTGGGTGTACTTGATAAGTATGCTTGAAAATTTAAATAAAAACCTAAACATCTTCAAGCTTATAAAAAACTCTAAAATATTTTCATATATAAATGCTAAGTTTGTACTCTACATGGGTTTAGCAGCATATTGGGTAGTAATTCTTTCGAGTACATTTTTTGGAATTTAATAATCAAATAGTTGACTTCAAATATTTTCGGGATAATTAACAGTCATGGAATTCTTTCTTCCAATAGCAGAAGTTTACGTAAGTCTGCCATTTATATTTATATTAAGCTTAGCAGTGGGAATCTTATCAGGTCTTTTTGGTGTTGGTGGTGGATTTTTGATGACGCCTTTTTTAATTTTTTTGGGAATTCCACCAGCTTATGCGGTACCCAATGAGGCCAACAATATTTTAGGTACTTCTATATCAGGATCAACCACACATTATCTTAAAGGAACATTAGACTATAAAATGGGTTTGATGATAGTAGTTGGAGGAGTAGTGGGTACTGCTTTGGGAATTTATACTTTTAGTTATTTTCAAGATATCGGCAAAATTAATATCGTAATATCTCTTGCGTATATGTATATACTTGCAATCATTGGTACAATGATGCTTGTCCAGGGTGTCACCGAAATAGATAGAGCACGAAAAAAAATTGTAGTTAAGAAAAAATTACACGATCATTATTGGTTTCACGGCTTACCATTTAGAATGAGATTTAAGAAATCAAAACTATATGAAAGTGCATTTACTCCAATAGTAATTGGTTTTTTGGTAGGTTTTATTGCAGCAATACTAGGTGTTGGTGGAGCTTTTATTTTAGTTCCTGCCATGATTTATATAATTGGAATGCCTACAAAATTAATTCCAGGAACATCTTTATTTGTAACAATTTTTGTGAGCGCAATAGTTACTGTATTGCATGCATTTAATTATGGAACAATTGATCTTATATTGGTTACAGTTTTAATTTTAGGTTCGATATTAGGTGTACAAATTGGACAAAAACTTGGAGAAAGAGTTGATAGCTCGCAATTCAAAACTATTTTAGCAGTTTTATTATTGTTAGTTGGTGTTGCGATTGCTTACGATACTTTTTTTGCAGCAGAAAATTTATCAGAAATATATAAATATTCCAAACCTTCCTTAGGACCTGTATCAGAATTTGTAAGGGATCTATCTAAAAATGTTCCTTTTCTTTACGGTATGGCATCTTTAGTTTTAGCTTTAGGATTAGGAGTTGGAGCAGCAGTTTTACGAAAAGTTTTGTCTAAATTAAAAGATAAATATATTCCAAAACCAACAATATCAACTAAGTAATTTTAAGCGCTTCTATAAAGTTTGGTCATTACGAACTCTTTATGACCTAGTGCCTCTGCACAAGTTAACCTACCATTAGCAACTTTAAGAGTTGCTTTTATTAATTCATCACCTGCTTGATCAAGATTCATTTCTCTAGAAAGTATTTTAGATACATCAAGATCAATGTGTTCACTCATAGTTTTAGCAGTTAATGGATTTGCAGTTAATTTAATAACCGGTTCTATTGGATTTCCAATTATATTTCCTTGTCCAGTTGGAAATAAATGAATATTAAATCCGCCTGCTGCTTGAAGAGTGACACACTCAGCAGCTGCTGAGGACGTATCCATAAAATACAATCCTTTTCCCTTACTCGGTTCTTCGGCAGGTTCAAGAACATCAATAAATTCTCTTGATCCAATTTTTTGAAAATTTCCAAAAGCTTTTTCCTCAATTGTAGTCAATCCTCCTGCAATATTTCCTGCAGTTGGTTGGCTCTCAGATAGGTCGTTAGTTGCTTCTTTTAAAATGAAATCGTTATATGAACTCCAAGTTTTCATAAATTTGTCTTGAGCTTCTTTAGTTTTACCTCTTTTAGCACAAACGTTTTCAGCACCCGTTAACTCAGATGTTTCTCCAAAACAAAGATGAACACCTAAAGGCTCAAGTTTATCCATTAAATTTCCAACTGTAGGATTTGATGCTAACCCTGATGTTGTGTCAGATTCTCCACACTTTACAGAAATCCACAAATCGCTTATTGGGCATTCCTCTCTTTGTTTTTCAGAAGCCCACATTGAGAATTCTTGAGCCTTTTTAGAAACTTTTGCGATTGTTTCAATATCTCCAACACCCTCGATACTAAATCCTTCCACAGGTTTTCCAGTTTTTGCAATAGCATCTACAATTCTTTTAGTCCATTTAGGCTCTATACCTATAACAATGACAGCAGCAACGTTAGGATTTTTGCCTGTTCCAATCATTGTTCTAAAATGTAATTCAAGATCAGCACCAAATTGTAATCTTCCGTAAGAATGAGGCAAAGCAATAGTCCCTTTAATATTGTTAGACACAGCTTCGGCACATGCATTTGAAATATCATCAACTGGAAGAATAATCACATGATTTCTTGTACCCGCTCTTCCATTTTCTCTTTTATAACCTAAAAAACTTTTCGGAATGTCCATTTTACCATTTTTTTGTTTTTACATTATGCACATGAACATGGTCTCCTTTTTTTATTGACTTAACTACTTTACCAATATCGTGTCCATATTTTATAATTGTGTCACCTTCTTTAAAATCCTGTAAAGCAATTTTGTGTCCAAGTGGAATTTCTGCTTCGGATTTAATGTTATTTGAGGCGTCGTTTTCCATGATCCAACAACCACAATCTTGGCCTTTACTTACCTTTTCAACAACTATTACCCCAACATTGTCTTTTTTATCGTGAATTATTATGTCTGTTTTAGCCATTGTGACGATTTCTTAGTAGAAACTTTTGAAGAATTTATATATTAATCGATCGATTGCAAACAAAATTTATTGAGTTTTTTTATGACTAAAATGACAACAGAAGAAGCTTTTATTAAAGTTCTTCAAATGCATGGAATTGAACACGCCTTCGGAATTATAGGCTCTGCTTTTATGCCTATTTCAGATTTATTTCCAAAAGCTGGTATAACATTCTGGGATGTAGCTCATGAAACGAACGGCGGATTAATTGCTGATGGTTACACAAGAGCCACTGGGAAAATGTCGATGGTAATAGCCCAAAATGGTCCAGGTATAACCGGATTAGTAACTCCGATTAAAACTGCTTATTGGAACCACACACCTTTATTAGTTGTGACGCCACAAGCTGCGAACAAAACTATGGGTCAAGGAGGTTTTCAAGAAGTTGAACAAATGAATTTATTTAAAGATATGGTTTGTTATCAAGAAGAAGTAAGAGACCCATCAAGGATGGCTGAAGTTCTTAATAGAGTTATTGAAAAAGCATTTAGAGGCTCTGCACCTGCACAAATAAATATTCCAAGAGATTATTGGACACAAGTTATAGATATTGAATTACCTCCTATTGTTAGATTTGAAAGACAAGGTGGGGGTAAAGAAGCAATCGAGAACGCAGCAAAACTTTTATCAGATGCTAAATTTCCAGTAATTTTATCTGGAGCTGGAGTTGTATTAGGTGGAGCAATTAATGAATGTAAACAACTAGCTGAAAAATTGGATGCACCTGTTTGTAATGGTTATCAACACAATGATAGTTTTCCAGGAAGTCATCCTTTAGCTGTTGGACCTTTGGGATACAATGGATCTAAAGCTGCTATGGAATTAATATCCAAAGCAGATGTAGTGCTAGCACTGGGCACCAGACTTAATCCTTTTTCAACGTTACCTGGATATGGAATTGATTATTGGCCAAAAAAAGCAACAATTATTCAAGTAGATATTAATCCAGATAGAATTGGTCTAACAAAAAAAGTGTCAGTTGGAATTTGTGGAGATGCCAAACAAGTAGCTCAACAAATTTTAGAAAAACTCTCTTCAGATGCTGGAAATACTGGTAGAGAGGAGAGAAAAAATTTAATTCATAAAACTAAATCTGCATGGTTACAAACTTTATCTGGTTTAGATCATGAAGAGGATGATCCTGGAACAGTTTGGAACAAAGAAGCTAGAGAAAGAGATAAAGACAGAATGTCTCCAAGACAAGCATGGAGAGCAATTCAAGACGCGTTACCTCAAGACGCAATTATCTCTAGTGATATAGGAAATAATTGTGCAATAGGAAATGCATACCCAACTTTTGAAAAACCAAGAAAATATTTAGCACCTGGTTTATTTGGTCCTTGTGGTTATGGATTTCCAGCGATACTAGGTGCAAAAATTGGTTGTCCTAACACACCAGTTGTAGGATTTGCAGGCGACGGAGCTTTTGGAATTAGCATGAATGAAATGAGTTCATGTGCAAGAGAAGAATGGCCAGCTATTACTATGGTAATTTTTAGAAATTATCAATGGGGAGCTGAAAAAAGAAATTCAATACTTTGGTTTGATGATAATTTTGTTGGGACAGAGCTTGATCCTGAATTAAGTTATGCAAAAGTTGCTAATGCGTGTGGCCTAAAAGGTGTAACCGTTAAAAATATGGAAGAAACTACAAAAGCTATAAAACAATCATGTGAAGATCAAAAGAAAGGTATTACTACTTTTATTGAAGTTATACTTAATCAGGAATTAGGTGAACCTTTTAGAAGGGATGCAATGAAAAAGCCCGTTCAGGTTGCAGGTATTAATAAAAGTGATATGAAACCTCAAAAAGGGATATCTAGTTAATTAAATTATTATTCTTATTAGATTTCAAAAAATAGATTATAAAAATAAATTTAAAATAAATTGTATAAATTCAATGTCTTATGAAAACTTTGCAACTTCATATACAATTTTTTAGGGCAATTTCTGTATTATTAGTTTTTTTTTATCATTTAGAATTAGAATTTTTTAAGTTTGGTTATTTAGGTGTTGATATTTTTTTTGTAATATCCGGTTATGTCATAACATCAAGACTTTATGACGAATTATTAAAAAACAATAAAATTAATTATTTATCTTTTTTTATAAGAAGAGTTAAAAGAATATTTCCTGTATTATTTTTTATAATTTCGATTGTTTTAATATTTATAATTTTTTTTCAGCCTTTAGATTTAATATTAGGAAATTTAATTGTTTATTTTTTTACTATTTTTGGATTATCAAATTTATATTATTTGTTTTCTAAAAAGGATTATTTTGACAATGTTTTTGAGGACGTGTTTGGTCACACATGGTCATTAGGTGTTGAGGAGCAATTTTATCTAATATTTCCCTTTTTTTTATATTTTATTTATAAACTCTTTACCAAAAAGAATAATCAGATATTTTTTTTAATAATAATTATACTTTTAAGTATATTTTTAACTTTTAATTTTTCAGAAAATTTACAACTAATTTTTTATTCACCAATATTTCGTTTCTGGGAATTTTTATTAGGGAGCCTTATATTTATATTTAATAGTAAATATAAAATAAAAAATAGCATTTTATCTATTCTGAGTTTTATTGCTTTATTGGCTTTTTTAATGTTTGACTTTTATTCAAATAATTTTTTTGCAATTTTAACAAGTACTTTATTAGCATCTGCATTCATTTTATTTTATGATGAAAATAATAAATTTTCTTTTTTATTTAAAAATAAGTACTTTGTATATCTTGGCAACATATCTTTCTCATTTTATCTATGGCATCTGCCTATAATATATTTTTATGATTTATACTTCGAAAATTTTTTAATTAAGGCACTATTAACTTTTTTTCTTACAATATCTTTTTCAATTATTTCATATACGTTTATTGAGACTAAATTTAGATATAAAAGTTTTAAATTAAATTCAAATATAATTATTTTATCGTCTTTAATCTCAGCGTCTATTATTTTTACGTTTTTTTATTATATTGCTTTCCAAAAAAGTTATGAAAATATTTTAAAAAAAAATATTAAGGAATTTGTATACAGTATAAATCATTTAGAGAGAAAGATTGATTATTCTAATAGAGTACTTTTTTATAAAATAAAATTTAATGGAAATGAAATTTATAGATTTTGTGCTCAAGATAACACAAATTTTGAATTAAATAATAGCGGTTTAAGAAAAGAGTGTTTAAAAGAAAGCTTAATCAAAAATAGACTTTTTTTTGTTGAAGGTAACAGTCATACAGCAAATTATATACCTATGTTGAATAAAATTAACTTGAATCCAGGTGATAGTATTTATTATGAACACAATTCAGAGATTTTAACCAGCAAAACAATAGATAAAATAAATGAATTAAAAAAAATTTATAATGAAATTATATTTGTTACAAATATAGAAAATTACAATCTAAATAAACTTGATGATATAAAAAATAAATTAAAAAAAGATATAAAAATTTTATTATTAAGCACTATTCCAAA
>CACNFB010000015.1 GCA_902619665.1 uncultured Pelagibacteraceae bacterium | reverse complement strand
ATTTTTTTTGATGGTTTTTCAGAGAGACCCATATTAATAAGCTTTACTTTTTTATTATTTAAAAAATTTCTTTTAAGAATTCTAAAAATTGATGCCTGGGGTTCAAAAGCATAAAATTTTTTAATTGAATTTATTTTTATCACATAACTTAAAAATTCCCCTTTATGTGCACCTACATCAATTAGTTCTCTCAAATTTAATTTCTGTAGATAATTTATAATCCTTTTATGATGGTAATTTGAAAAAAATAAAAAAAAATTGTCTAAAAATGTCATATTTGAATTTGATTTAAAATATAACAGTTTTTACTGTCCCAATTTTTTCAATTTTACCTATGTATAAGCCCTTACCTTTGATTGGAACAACTCCTACTGATGAACCAGTAAAAACCCAAAAATCTTTATTTAAATTTATTTTATCTTTTTTAACTTTGTTCAAAACAAATCTCAAGGAGTTTAATGGGTTTATATAAACTGTATTAGTGTTACCACTTACGCTTTGATTAATTTTTTTATTTGAAATATTAGTTTTCAAATTTCCAATGTTTATTCTTTTATATTTCTTTTTAGCACCTATTAGAAATTTTACATTTGCACCAAAATCACTGCATAAGTCACCAAAAGAAGTAATTCCTTTTTTTCTTTGTCTATAACCAACCACCTCAATACATGGTGCCATGTGAGAAATATATTTAGATATATTTTTCATGGTAATTACACCTTTAGATAAAAAAAAGGATTTTTTAACTTTATAACAAACTTCAAGCTCTATACCTAAAGTTGCTTTATTTATTTTAACTCTTTTACCACTACTTAAAAAATTTCTTTTATAAACTGTTGCGTAAAAAGGCTCCTTTTCTTTTAACTTTTTAATTAAAGGAATACCTGTGCCAGCAGCTTTAAAACCAATTACAGGCAATTTAATTTTGCTTTCACAAAGTTTTCTCAATTTTTGTGCTTCTTTTATTTTTTTTGTATATCTATTAGGGATTGCTTTTATTAGTTTATTTTTCAAAAACGCAGTTACAAGTTTATTTGAGATTTTTTCTAAATTATTTTGTTTCATAATTTTATATCTATAATTGTTGAGGGATCTAACTTAATCCCAAACCAATTTAGTCTAATGTCCAAATGAGGTCCAGTTGATCTTCCGCTAGAACCTACAGTACCGATTATATCACCTTGTTTTACAATATCACCTTCTTCTACAAATATTTTATCCATGTGCATATATAATGTAGAAATTCCATGTCCGTGATCAAAAATAAGCGTTGCTCCAGTGTAATATAAATCATTTTCAGCAAGTGTGACTACTCCATTAGCCATCGCTTTTATTGGAGTTCCAAGTTTACCTGCAAAATCTATTCCATAGTGTGGAGACCGAGGTTTACCGTTAAGAATCCTTTGACTACCATAAATTCCTGTTATTATTGCATCATCTAAGGGAGCAATAAATTTATTTTTGAAAAATTTCAAATTTGAATTTATTTCTCTAGCTCTAACAATTAATTTATTTTCTTTTTTAATCCTTGCATAAACTTCTTTAGGAGGTGTGACTTTTTTAGGCTCAAGACCATCAATTCTTTGAATTTTATATTCTCTTTTAATTACCTTTTTAACTATTTTAGTCTTATTACCATTCAATGTTTTGACGATCACTACATCATTTTTTCTATCTCTATCAAGTCCAAAAACAAAATCACCATCTTCAGTAACTTTTATTTTTTTATCATCAATTTTAATTTTGGCTCCAGGATCTGTTTTTCCTAAAATAAAGTGACCTTGAATAAATTTACCATTGAATTCAATTGATTTTGCTTCAAATGAAAAAATGAAAATAAATAATAAAATATATTTTATTATTTTGCTGTCCATCCACCGTCTACCAATAAAGATGTGCCAGTAATCATTGATGCTTGATCTGAAGCTAAAAAAACAACAGCACTTGCAATATCTGACAGTTCTGCAAACTTTCCTAGTGGAATATTACCAAGAACTTCTTTCATAAATTTTTTGTCTTTTAAAAATTTTTTAGTCATTGGAGTTACAACAAAAGTTGGGCATATAGTATTTACTCTTATATTGTATTTAGCTAAATCTATTGACATTCCTTTAGTTAATCCCTCTAAACCAAATTTATTCATATTATAAACACTTCTAATTGGTCCACCCACATGCCCCATTTGTGAAGACATATTAATTATAACTCCCCCAGTTTTTTTTCTTGTTTTTAATTCAATCATCTTTAATGCGCTTAGCTGAGCTATATTAAATGAAGCTATAGTGTTTACTTTTACCAAATACTCCATGTTACTTTTTTTAACTTTAGTAAAATGTTCTGGAATATTTGTTCCCGCATTATTGACAACAACATCTATTCTTTTTTGAGAATTTATAACTTTTTTAATTTGTTCATATTTTGTAACATCACATACAAAATATTTACAATTTACTCTAAATTTTTTAATAATTTTTGACACTTCTTTTAAATCTTTTTCAGTCCTGCTAACTATTATTAGATTTGTTCCGGCTTCAGCTAAAGCAATTGCGCAGGCTCTCCCCAAACCTTTGCCGGCGCCTGTAACAAGAGCTGTTTTGTTTTTTAAGTTATATTTTTTTAGGTACATCAAATAATTAAAATTTTTAGGTCAGTATAAATCAAATCTATTGCAACTACCAGTATTGCTAATAAACCAACCCAACCAATCCATTTATACTTTTTTATCCATCCAGATATTAAAGTAGCAGCAGTTGCCATTAAAACTATTGATAAGACTAAACCAAAAACCAAAAGTCCGTAGTGATCTTTTGCTGCTCCAGCTACACCAAGCACGTTATCTAAACTCATTGTAAAATCTGCAATTAATACAGTTGATATAGCTTTTATAAAACTAGACTTATCTATTTTTATCTTATTATTTGGTTCACTATTAGAATTTTTTAGAACATCTTTATAAAGTTTATAGCAAATATATAATAACGCTAAACCACCAATCAATCTTAGACCAGTTATTTGTAACAAGTATGCAGTTAAAAGAGTTAGTATTATTCTTAATACAACAGCTCCACCAATTCCCCAAAAAATAATTTTTTTTCTCTCCGCGGCTGGAAATTGAGATGCAACCATACCAATTATTATTGCATTATCACCCGCTAAAACTAAATCGATAAAAACTATTTGTGTAAAAATTATTATTTCTTCATTCATTGCAGATTGTCTTCTAATATCATGTCAGATGCTTTTTCTGCAATCATTATAGTTGGTGCGTTTGTATTTCCTGATGTAATATTAGGCATAATTGATGCATCAACTACTCGTAAATTTTCAACTCCATGAACTTTAAGTCTATCGTTTACAACTGAATTCTCATCTTGACCCATTTTGCAAGTGCCAACAGGATGAAAAATTGTTTGTGCATAGTCACTACCAGCTTTAACTAGCCCCTCGTCATCTTTAATGTGAACACCAGGACGGTACTCCTCTGGCTCATATTTTTTAAATGTTTCAGTATCTAGCATTATTTTCCTTACAAGCTTTAATCCTTGTGCAGCAACATACCTATCATCATCAGTTGATAAATAATTCATCTTAATCTTTGGATTATCTTTAATATTTTTACTTACAATATTAATTTCTCCTCTACTTGTTGGTCTAATATTAGCAACTGTTGGTGTAATTCCATCAAAATCATGGAGTTTAGTTGCTCCTAAAATATCTGTACTAATAGGCTGTACATGGAATTGTAGATTTGGAGTTTCTCTAGAACTATCACTTTTAGCAAAACCACACACCTGACTTGCTCCCATAGTCATTGGTCCACTTTGATTAAAAATATATTCTAATCCAATTAAAAATTTTCCAAAAAGACTATTAATTTTCTTATTCAACGATTTTAAATTTTTAACTTTATATACCGGTCTAAACATTAAGTGGTCTTGTAAATTTTTACCAACTCCTTTAAGATTTTTTATTAAATCTATCCCAATTTTACTTAATTTATCACCATCGCCAACTCCTGAGACTTGTAAGATATGAGGCGATCCAATTGAGCCTGCACATAATATAACCTCTTTATTGGCAGAAATTTTACTCAAATTTTCTCCAAGAAAGTATTCAATACCTGAAGCTTTTTTACCTTCAAAATTAATTTTTTGAACATGAGCATTAGTTATTATCTTTAAATTCGATCTTTTTTTTGCAGGATTTAAGTAACCTTTTGCTGCACTATATCTTAATTTCAAACCTAATTTATTAAAAGTTGTAGTAAATTGAAAAAAACCAACACCAAAATTATCACCTGTATTAAAATCATTTACCTTAGGAATACCTTTCTCTTCTGCTGCATTTATAAATTCATCAAGCATTTTTAATTTAATTTTTTTATTTGCAACCATGATTGGACCTTCATCACTATGAAATTTGCCTTTGCCTAGCTCATTGTTTTCTGATTTTATAAAGTACGGTAATACATCATCCCATCCCCAACCTTTGTTACCTTGCTGACGCCAATTATCGTAATCATTACTTTGACCCCTTATCCACAACAAGCCATTTATTGATGAACTACCTCCTAATGTTTTGCCTCTAGGATATCTTATTGACCTGTTATTCATTGTCTCATCTTTTTCTGTACGAAAACACCAATCTACTTTTGGATTATGCATTGTCTTATAATAACCAACGGGTATATGTATCCATGGATAATTATCTTTTCCACCAGCCTCTAACAGTAAAACTTTATTTTTAGGATTTTCTGATAATCGATTAGCTAAAACACAACCAGCTGAGCCTGCTCCAATAATAATGTAATCAAAATTTTTCATAATCACTTTGGGTTTATTTTTATACTGAATCTCTCATTTTTACTAGGTTTATTGAGATATTTGGTTCTTGTATCGTTATAAGATTTTTGTCAGAATTAGTTTTTTAAAAATAACTTAAGAGAGGGAAATTATGAAAAAAATTATTTCAATCTTGTTTACCGCTTTTTTAGTTTTTGGTTTTGTATCAAACGCTAGCGCTAAAACATTGAAATGTCAGACCGTTCTTAATACTAAAGCAGATGAAGTAAAAATGCTAAAAGACTTCACTGATACTGTAACAGCTTTAACTGATGGATCTTTAAAATTTGAAATTTTACCAGCAGGAGCAGTTGTTGGAGTTAAAGAAACTTTAGATGCGGTTGACAAAGGTTTAATTGACTGTGGATTTGCTTGGACACACTATTGGTCAGGTGATCACCCAGCAGCTATGTTATTTGGTTCACCTGTAGCAGGAGGTGGAGTAGGTATTGATAACTTAGCATTTCTATCATGGTTCCAATACGGTGGTGGTAAAGAACTTTACGACCAATTATGGAAAGAAATGGGAAGAGACATAAAAGGATTTATGCTTCAACCAGTTGGACCAGAAGCTTTAGGTTGGTTTCCAAAACCAATTAAAGATATGGCAGACTTTAGAAAATATAAATTCAGAACTCCTCCAGGTATCCCAGGACAAACTTACAAAGACATTGGTATAGCATCTGTTGCTATGGGTGGTGGTGATATTTTACCAGCACTTGAAGCAGGTACTATTGATGCAGCTGAGTGGTGTTGTCCAAAACCAGATTTAACGTTTGGTTTTCAGAAAGTCTTAAAACATTACTACTTACAAGGATTACACCAAGTTGTAGTTAATGCTGACTTTTACATAACTGGAAAAACTTATAATGCAATGACAGCTCACGAGAAAAAATCTCTTGAAGTTGCTGCTAATGCATCACTAGCAAAATCTTTAAGCTACAGAATTTACGAAAACGGTAAAGCTTTACAAGAGCTTACTACTAAGCATGGGGTTAAATTAGAAGACACTCCATCTGATTATTTCGTAGAATATATGGCTGCAGCAAAAGCTACTTTAAATAAAAATGCTGAAAAAAACGCATTTTTCAAAAAAGTATATGACTCTATGAAAGAGTTTGCTGATGTTGCTGTTCCTTTCTGGAGCGGTGCTCAAATGTCAAATGCTAAGCTTGGAATGGCTCACGCAGCGACATTGAAGTAAAAAAGTAATAACTTTTAAATTTAATAAGAGCGGACTTTACAGTCCGCTCTTTTTGTTTAAAATTCCTTTATGTCAGACAAACAATCAAACTTTGATATATCAGATGAAATGATTGCTGAGAGGCGAGGGACCTCTAATAAAATGCCTGAAGATATGCCATCATGGATGGCAAATACCATATTAAGAATAGATAAATTTAGTAAAATCGTTGGAAATATAGTTTGTTGGATTTTAATTCCATTAATTTTTGCAATGACTTACGAAGTCATTGCTCGAAAATTATTTTTAGCTCCTACAATTTGGGCTTACGATATAAGTAGATTTCTTTATGGTGCATTATTTATGCTGGGTGCAGCTTATGCTCTATCAAAAGGAGTTCATATTAGAGCAGATTTTTTATATAGAAATTTTAAAACTAAGACACAGGGTTTAATAGATTTTTGGTTATATATTTTATTTTATTTTCCAGGACTGCTTGTTTTTTTATATATGACAATTGGTTTTGTTGAGGAGTCTATTAGAAGAGGCGAAAGAGGCATGGATACTACTTGGATGCCTTTTATGTGGCCAATTAAAACATGCTTATTGGTTGGAATAATCTTTTTATTAATTCAAGGTATATCAGAATTATTAAAAAGTTATTGGGCAAGTAAAAAAGGTGAATGGCCAGGGGAAAATAAATGATTGCAGAGTTAATTGATCCAGCAATATTAGGTTTTATTTTAGTTGGTGTAATGTTATTTGCAATATTTGTTGGTTTTCCTATTTCATTTACGTTAATTTTTTTAGGATTTGTTTTCGGATATTTAGGATTTGGAAAATTAGTTTTTTATTTAATGACGCTACAATTTTCCATGGTAATGACCGAGCAAACCCTAGCAGCAGTTCCACTATTTGTATTTATGGGGATAATGATGGAACAAGCTGGTTTAATGGAAAGATTATTTTCTGCTTTTCAATTAATGCTGGCTAAAGTTCGAGGCTCTTTATATTACGCTGTTTTATTTGTCTCAGTTATATTCGCAGCTGCAACAGGAATTGTTGGTGCTTCAGTTACAATTTTAGGAATTATGGCTGCAAAATCAATGAACCGTTCAAGTTACGATGTGAGACTTGCGGCTGGAACTATAACCGCTGGAGGAACACTAGGTATACTGATTCCACCAAGTATAATGTTAGTTGTGATGGGCCCTATTATGGAGATCCCTGTTATTGACTTATTTGCGGCTGCAATTTTCCCTGGAATTTTATTAGCAACATTATACGCGGCTTATACAACAATTAGATGCATGATGAACCCAAGGCTAGGTCCACCATTACCAGAAGATATGAGGGCTACAAGTATGAAAAAAGTTTGGATTGAGTTTTTTTTAGGTTTAGTACCACCAGCAGCTTTAGTGTTTGCAGCACTTGGAAGTATTCTGTTAGGCTTTGCAACACCGACTGAAGCTGCAGGATGCGGTGCAATGGGTGCATTATTATTGTCTTTAGCTTATAAAAAATTGACATTACCAAAATTACAAGAAGCATTAGTAAAAACATTAGAAATTACTGCACTTATAATGGTTTTAGTAGCAGCATCAAACTTTTTTGGAGCAGTATTTGCAAGATTAGGTACACCAACTTTATTAACAGAATTTTTATTAGGATTAGAAATGAACAAATATCTAATCCTTGGAATGATAATGGTTATGATCTTTCTATTAGGTTGGCCTCTTGAATGGGTGCCAATAGTTATGATAATAATTCCGATAATATTACCTTTAGTTGAAGCTTTAGGATTTAATTTAACCTGGTTTGCAATATTAGTTGCCGTAAATTTACAAACCGCCTGGCTATCACCTCCCGTGGCATTATCAGCTTATTTTTTAAAAGGAGTCGTTCCAGAATGGGATTTAAAGGATATTTATCTAGGAATGATGCAATTTATGGTGCTCCAAATAATTGGTCTTATTATTATTATTATATTTCCTAAAATAGTCCTATGGTTGCCATCTGTCTTGTATGGACAGTAATTTATATTTGATTATTATGGAATAGTGAGTCCTATTAAAGAAAATATTCATTTAACAAACTGGGAAATAGTTTCGGTAAATCCAACAAATAAAAATTGGAATTGGAAAGATATATTTTGTTTTTGGACTGTTGGAACGCAAAGCATCATTTCTTTCGCTTTATTAGGCTCTTTATATTTGCTTTATAATTTAAGTTTTTATGAAGTTTTATTTGGCTCAATATTAGCGTCAATGCTAGTTTGTTTTTTTTCAAACCTTGGTGGAGCTCCTTCCCAAAGACATGGAATACCTTTTCCAGTTTTTTTAAGAATTTCAACTGGTTATTTGGGAGCAAAATATATTAGCCTTTTAAGAGGATTTGTTGGCTTATTTTTTTTTGGAGTACAAACTTTTTTTATCTCTAAATCAATTGGTTACTTGATAAGAATTACATTATTCAATATTGATAGTAATTTTTTAGATAACGATATTTTTTTAATTTATTTCATGTCAATGAACTTAATTGACTGGTTATCTTTTATATTTACTTTATTGATACAGTTTTTAATTTTTAGCAATGGGCAAAAAATAACCAAGAATTTTATAAATTTTTCAGCAATGTTTGTTTTTTTTGGACTGTTTTTATTTTTTTTAATTCTTATTTCTGAAAGTGACTTATATGTTCTAGAAACATTGTCGGATAGGTTAAACTTATCTGGTGGATTTGAAGAATTTAAATTAGCGAATATGATTGGTATCACAGGAACATTGTTTGCATATTATTCAATCTTAATATTAAACTTTGGTGATTACTCAAGATATGTAAAAGATACGAAAGAATTAACTAAAGGTAATATATCTTTAGCTTTTTCTTTAATTCTATTTTCTTTTTTTGTGTTAGTTATCATTGTTGGATCTGATACATATTTTAGAAGTAATAACACTAGTATTTCAACAGTTCTTACAAACCCTACAGATATTATAGGAAAATTAAATAATACAATTTTAACAGTGGTTGTATTAATTTTTATTTTATTTGCGTCTTCCTCAACAAATTTAATTGCAAACTATATTCCAACTCAAAATATCATTATTAATTTTATGCCGAAAAATATGACTTTAAAAAAATCAGGATTGACTATAATGTTTTTTGGTTTTTTTGTTGGAGCACTTTGGACACCACTCTTGAGTCAAAACGGATCTTTATCAATCTTAGATACTGTTGCAAGTTTTTTTGGACCTATATTTGGAATTATAATTGTTGATTATTATGTAATTAAAAAAAGAATTTTAATTAATAAAGACATATTTATTGCAAATGAAAAAAGTGTCTACATGTATTCGAAAGGATGGCATTTAAAAGCATTATATTCAATTTTAATAGGAACCATCTTTGCATTTTCAACTATTTGGAATCCTAATCTTAATATATTTCAATCCTTTTCCTGGATTATTGGTTTTGTTGTTTCAAGTATCGTCTATTACCTGCTAGCAAGTGAAAAATGAATATCTTCGATTTAAAAAAAAAAGTTGCAATAGTTACAGGTGGAGCACAAGGTTTTGGTTTGGATATAACAAAAAGATTTCTTAAATCTGGAGCAAAAGTAATTATTTGGGATAATGATGAAAATGAACTTAAAAAAATTGTTAAGAAAATTAAAAATAAAAATTTATATAATCAAATAGTCGATGTTACAGATCCTGAAAATGTTGAAGATGCTGTTAGCAAAATCACTAAAAATATGAAAATTGATATATTAGTTAATAGTGCTGGAGTCACAGGGTCAACTACCGAGCTGTGGAATTACGATTATGATGAGTGGAAAACAATCGTTGATATAAATTTACACGGAACTTTTAATTGCTGTAAGGCTGTAGTCCCACATATGATAAAAAAAAATTATGGAAGAATAGTTAATATAGCCTCAGTTTCTGGAAAAGATGGTAATGCAAAAGCTAGCGCATATAGCTCTTCAAAAGCAGGCGTTATTGCCCTTACAAAATCTTTGGGAAAGGAATTAGCTAATAAAAATATAGCAGTTAATGCAGTGACACCAGCAGGTGCTAAAACAAGGATTTTAAATCAAATGTCTAAAGAACACGTTAAAAGAATGCTTTCAAAAGTTCCAAGGGCAAGATTTCTAAAACTAAATGAGCTTACTTCAATGGTATGTTGGCTTTCATCTAATGAAAATTCATTTTCTACCGCCGCAGTATTTGATATTAGCGGCGGTAGATCTACCTATTAATTTATTTAATTATAGGTTTTTCTAGAGGCAACATAGTGTTTTCAAGTTTATATAAACTATCTTCGTTAGCGATGACAGGCGCTAAAATAATTACTGACCAATAAATTAAAAGAATGAATATTGATGCTAATTTCAAAGTTTCTCTCCATTAACTAAACAATTTTGCTTATTAATTTTTTGATCAAAGTTTTCTAAATTTTCGTTATTGATAATCCATACGAAAGATTTTTCGTAAGTGTTATCTTCGGCTAATTTAGTACATTTTTTGCCAAGCTTAACGGAATGTGTTGAGCA
>CACNFB010000014.1 GCA_902619665.1 uncultured Pelagibacteraceae bacterium | reverse complement strand
TACCGATAGATTATAATCCAAAAGATTTTGTGGATGCAGTAAAATCTGTAGAGAATCTTATCGATAAAACATATTCTCTAAATCAAATAAATAAAGTTATTAAAGAAATTGATAAGATTTCAGTTGCTAGACTATATGATTTTATAGATGCAACAATACAGATAAATGAAGTTGACGACAATAAATTAGAATTAAAATTTAAAGTCATAGAAAGTGATAAATTTTTTGTTAATAGAATAGATATATTTGGAAATAATGTCACTGAGGAGAAAGTGATAAGAAATCAACTTGAAGTTGATGAAGGAGATCCTTTTAATAAACTATTACACGCAAAATCAATAAATAATCTTAAGGCATTAAGAATTTTTGCTGATGTTAAAGATGAAATAATAAATATTGATAATTCTCAACAAAAAAATATTAAAATTACTGTTGAAGAGAAACCTACGGGTGAGATTTTAGCTTCAGCAGGTGTTGGAAATGATGGTGGAACTGTAGGGTTTTCAATAAGTGAAAAAAACTTTATGGGACGTGGAATAGGTTTGATATCTTCATTATCTTTAAGCGATGAAAAGATAAAAGGACAATTTACTGTTGACAACCCAAATTTCAATTACTCCGAAAAAGGTCTAATGACTAGTATATTTGCAATAAATACAGACAAAATGGAGGACAGTGGATACGACTCTAGTGAAGCTGGCTTTAATTTTGGAACTAGATTTGAGCAATACGATAATTTATTTTTTAGTCCATCATTTAGGACAGTTATCGAAAAATTAGAAACAGACTCATCTGCCAGTTCCTCTATTAAAAAACAAGAAGGTAATTATTTCACATCGTCAATTGGATATACATTTGATTATGACATTAGAAATCAAAAGTTTCAAACAACAGAAGGTTTTAGAACTAAATTTTCACAGACATTACCTGTAGTTTCAGAAAGTGATACTTTAATTTCAAGTTATATTTACGACCAGTATATAACTATTTCAGAGACGACAGCTAGTGTTGGGCTATTTTTAAAAAATGCAGTTGGTTTATCTGATGATGTAAGAATTTCAGAGAGACTTGGAATACCAAGAAATAGACTTAGAGGTTTTAAACCTGGAAGAATCGGTCCAGTTGACGAGGGTGATGATCATGTAGGCGGAAATTATGCAGCCGCATTAAGCATAACCAGTAATTTACCACTTTTAGCTCCTAATATGCAAAATTTTGAATTCAATTATTTTTTAGATTTTGGAAATGTATGGGGAGCGGATTACAGATCATCTAACTTTGACGATTCAAATTTTTTAAGAGTTTCAACTGGAGCAGGGATTGAATGGTGGACTCCTGTTGGACCATTAAACCTCACATTTTCTCATGCACTACAAAAGAAAACTACTGATGAATTTGAGGGCTTTCAATTCAATATTGGAACAACTTTTTGATGTTAAAAAAATTTTTAATTGTAAATATCTTTTTTTTCATCTTTATCTCATGTTTTGCTGAAGAACAAAAAATTGTTTATTTGAACGTAGATAAAATAATGCAACAATCAATAGCTGGTAAGTCTATAAAGAAACAACTTGAAAATTTTTACAACAAAAATCTAGAAAAATTTAAAAAAAATGATGAAATTTTAAAAAATAAAGAAAAGAAGATTATTAATCAAAAAAATATCTTAAGTAAAGAGGATTTTCAAAAAGAACTTACTGGACTTAGAAAAGAAATAATAAATTTTCAAAAAGAACAAGTAAAAGTGAGAGATGAAATGAATAAAATGAGAATAGGCGCGACTAATAAACTAATTTCTAAATTATCTCCAATACTAGAGGAGTATGCTAAGCAAAATTCAATAAGCTTAATATTACAAAAAAAAAATATAGTGATGGGTAAAAAAGAAATTGAAATAACAGATGAAATACTTTCTATAACTAATAAAAAAATTAAGGATATCAAAATTAATTAATAGATGACAAGTTTAAATAAAAAAGATATTGAAAATTTATTACCACATAGAGAACCTATGTTATTAATAGATGAGTTGATAAATATAAAAAAACTTTTTTCAGCGACAGCAATAGTCAATGTTAAAAAAGATAGTTTTTTTGTTCAAGGTCATTTTCCAGGCCAACCTGTAATGCCAGGTGTCTTAATTGTTGAGGCATTTGGTCAAGCCGCCGCTGCTTTGACAGCGCATGGATTAGATAAAAAAACATATGAGAATAAACTTGTTTATTTAATGAATGTTGAAAAAGCAAGATTTAGAAATCCTGTATTGCCTGATTGTAGACTTGAACTTTATATTGAAGCAGTGAGATCACACGGACGTGTTTGGAAATATAAAGGCGAGGCTTCAGTTAATAATAAAAAAATGGCTGATGCTGTATGGTCTGCAACAATTGTAGATAGGAAATAATTAGCAATAAATCTTGATAAGCATTTAAAGTAAGTTTTGATATTAAACTTATTGATGACAAATCCTTTTTTTAAAAACACTGGACCTTATGAAATTAATGATTTGCTAAAATTAACATCTATAAAAAACCAGTCTATTTCAAATGAAAAGATAAATGATATAAAAGACTTAGGCTCGTCAAAAAAAGGTGACATAACTTTTTTACATTCAAAAAAGTATGGTGAATTTGCTAAATCTACAAATGCATCATTTTGTATAACTAGTGAAAATTTAAAATCATTTTTACCAACTACTTGTAAAATAATAATTTCAGATAAAATTTTATTTGATGTTGCTAAAATAACTAAAAAATTTTACCCAAATTCTGTTACAGATGATTTCGATGATAATGCTGAAAAAATCGAAGGTACAAAATTTAATGGTAAAGTAAAATTTGGAACAAATGTCTTAGTTGGTAAAAATATTAAAATCGGATCTAATTGCTTGATTGGACATAACTCTATTATTGAAACCAATGTATCAATTGGCGATAACTGCACAATCGGTTCAAATGTTATAATTAGAAACTCATTAATTAAAAATAATGTCCATATCCTAGATGGGTGCATAATAGGAAAAAAAGGTTTTGGTTTTTTTCCTGACAAAAAAGCTAACTTTAGATACCCACAAATTGGTGTAGTTATTATAGAGGATAATGTTGAAATAGGTTGTAGTTCAACAATTGACCGTGGATCACTATCTAATACAGTGATCGGTAAAAATACCTTTTTAGACAACCAAATCCATATAGCTCACAATGTAAAGATAGGTGAAAATTGTATAATAGCTGGTCAAGTAGGATTTGCCGGAAGTTCGGTTATAGGGAACAATGTTATGATAGGTGGTCAAGCTGGAATTTCAGGTCATCTTAAAATAGGTAACAATGTTCAAATTGGCGGAGGCAGTGGCGTGATAAGAGATATACCTGATAATACTAAAGTGATGGGGTATCCAGCAAAAAACTTAAAAAATTTTTTAAGAGAAAATAAATGATACATAAAACTGCAATAATAGATAAAAATGCTAAAGTTCATTCAAGTGTTAGTGTTGGTCCTTTTAGTGTGATTGGTCCAAATGTTGAAATAGGTGAGAATGTAGTTATTCACTCTCATGTAAATATTACTGGAAATACTATAATTGGAAGTGGAAATAAATTCTATCCTTTTGCATCAATAGGTAATGATCCGCAAGATTTAAAATATAACGGTGAAGATACCAAGTTAATTATTGGAAATAATAATAAATTTAGAGAATATGTAACCATAAACCCAGGGACAGTTGGTGGAGGCGGATCAACAAAAATTGGAGATAATTGTCTTTTTATGATCTCTTCTCATGTTGCTCACGACTGTACGGTAGGTAATAATGTAATAATAGCAAACAATGTCCCATTGGGAGGACATGTTATTGTTGATGATAATGTCGTCATAGGAGGAAATTCCGCAGTCCAACAATTCACAAGAATAGGTAAAATGGCAATGATAGGAGGTATGACAGGAGTTCTAAATGATGTTATTCCTTATGGCCTTTCAACGGGAAATAGGAATATTTTACAAGGATTAAACTTAATTGGTTTAAGAAGAGCAAAATTTGAAAATAAAATAATAATGGAACTGTCGGAGGCTTATAAGAAAATATTTGCATCAAAAAACATTAATGAAAATATCGATAAACTAAATGGCGACTTTAAAGAAAATTCTTTGGTAAAAGATGTGATTGATTTTATTACTAAAGACAAAAAAAGATCTATTTGTACACCATTTTCATAAAATGATAGGATTAATTTTTGGCGACACTGACTTTCCAAATCAAATTCTTAAAACTATTAAGAAAAAAAAAATAAAATACTTAATAATAGATTTATCAAAAACCAAAAAATTTAGACAAAATAAAAAAACTTATTCAGTTTCTTTAGGCCAATTTGGTAAAATTATCAATATTCTGAAGAAAAATAATTGCAAAAATGTGTTATTTGCTGGAAAAGTCAATAAACCAAACTTTTCTAAATTAAGGTTAGATCTCAAAGGTGTTTATTATATTCCAAGAATAATAAAAGCATCCAAACTTGGGGATGCTGCAATTCTTAAAGAAATTATAAAAATATTAGCACAAAACAAAATTAAAACTGAAAGCTCACTTAAATTTAATCCGGAGTTAACACTTAAAAGAGGCAATTATTCAAAAATTAAACCAAATAAACAAGATAAATTAGATATCAAAAAAGCAATTAAAACATTAAATAGTTTAAAGCAATATAATTTTAGTCAAGGAGTTATAGTTAGAAACAATAAAGTTATTTCAATAGAAAGCAAAGGTGGCACTAAAAGAATGCTAGAAAAAAGCAGAAACAAAAAATTCAAAAATCATGGAGTTATGGTTAAATTTCCAAAGAAAAAACAAGACCTTAGAATTGATCTACCTACAGTTGGTTTAAAAACATTGAAACAAAGCAAATCTGCCGGGTTAAGAGGAATTGTTGTAAAAAATAAGCAACACATTTTTTTAGATAAAAACAAATCTATTAATTTTGCCAACAAAAATAAGATGTTTATCTCTGTAAAATGAAAAAAATTTTTATATTAACCGGCGAACCTTCGGGAGATAAATTAGCATCAACAGTAGTTGCTAAACTTAAACAAAATCATTCCGATATAGAATATTTAAGTGTTGGTGGTTCTCATTTAAATTCACATGGTGTCAAATCTATATATGATCTTAAAGAAATAACTTATATTGGTTTTACTAGCGTTATCTTTAATATATTAAAAATTAGAAACAAGATTAGCCTAACTGTTAAAAAGATAATTGAATTTAATCCTGATATATTACTAAGTGTGGATAGCCCTGATTTTACTTTAAGAGTTGCTGAAAAAGTTAAAAAAATAAATCCAAAGATAAAAACCATTCATTATGTTGCTCCCCAAGTATGGGTCTGGAGAGAAGGAAGGGTCAAAAAATTTAAAAAATTTTTAGACCATATTCTTTTACTATTCAATTTTGAAAAAAAATACTTTGATAAAGAAAATATTATAAATACTTTTGTGGGTCATCCATTACTCGAAAATAAAAAAAATATTAAGACTGATTTATCTAATTTAATAAAAAAAGAAAAAAAAATGATATCCTTGTTTGCTGGAAGCCGAGCATCAGAAACAAATATATTATTACCAATACTATTAAATTTTATCAAATTAATGAATGAAAAATTTGATCAATATTATTTTATTTTTCATGCAACTGACCAAAATAAAAATTTAATAAAAGATCAATTAAAAAAAAAAGAATTAATTAATGTTGACGTTATATCTGATGAAAACATTAAATCTCAAATATTATCAAAATCTGTATTTGCAGTCGCTAAATCCGGTACTGTTTCTTTAGAGATTTGTAATTTAAAAGTACCATCAATTATTATCTATAAAATGAATTTTATAAATTTTTTTATTGTAAAATTTTTAGTCAAAGTGAAATTTGCTAATATAATTAATATTATTAATCAAAAAGAAATAATACCTGAATTAATTCAAAATGAATGTAATTCAAAAGAAATTTTCAGATCTGTTGTTTATTTTTTAGAAAATCCAGAACTTATGAAAAAACAAATCTATGCTGTTAATAATACATTAGATGAAATCAAATCTAAAACTTCTTCGTCTGCTGAAGCTGCTGCTGTAGTTTCAAGATATCTTGGCGTCTAACCTTTTTTGAACCTCCTTTTTTCCTAAAGACAATATAATATCATATATTCCGGGTCCAAATTTTGAACCAGTTAATACTATTCTTAAAGGTTGGCCAACACCCTTAAAATTTGTGTTATTAGATTTTATAAGATCATTAATAACTGGTTCTAAAATTTCTCTGCTAGGTTGATCTATTCTTTCAAATTGAGCTTTAAAGTCAATAATTACCTTTTTTGCCTTTTCATCAATTAATTTAATATCATCTTGATTAAAAATTACTTCATCAGCAATTATATACTGACCATTGATAAAAATATCTTCCAAAGTTTTGGCTTTATTTTTTAAAAACGATAGTGATTTTTTTATTTTATCTTCTTTATCAGTTTTTATTTCTTTCTTAAATTTTTTACAGTATTCAATCAGCTGATCGAATAAGTCATTTTCATCCATGTTCTTAATGTAGTATTCATTCATGGATAAAATTCTGCTCATATCCAGCTTAGACGGAGATTTACCTATACCTTCAAGATTAAAATATTTAATACTCTCTTCTATTGTAAATATTTCCTTATTTTTGTAAGACCAACCTAATCTTAAGAGATAATTTCTAAGAGCATCAGGCATAATACCAATCTTGGAATAATCATCTAAAGTTGAGGCCTTGTCTCGTTTAGATAACTTTTTTCCATCAATTGTATGTATTAATGGTATATGAGCAAAAGAAGGTATTTCCCATTTCATGGCTTGGTAAATTTGAATTTGTTTAAAAGTATTTATCTTATGATCATCCCCTCTAATTATATGCGACATATTCATTTGATGGTCATCCACCGCTGCTGATAAATTATATGTTGGAGTACCGTCATTTCTTAAGATTACAAAATCTTCTATCGTGTTATTTTCAATTTCAACATCACCTTGGACCAAATCTTTTAATATTGATGTTCCATCTATTTTACTTTTAAATCTTATTACCGGTTTTATATCTTTAGGAGCATCAGTTTCTTTTTTATCTCTCCATTTTCTATCGTAAATATATGGAATTTTTTTTTGTTTAGCTCTCTTTTTTTGTTCCTCAATCTCCTCAGATGAACAATAACATTTATAAGCGCTACCTTTATTTAATAATTCATGGGCAACTTTAATATGATCATCTATTTTTTTTGACTGTACATATTCTTCTCCATCAAAGTTTATACCTATCCATTTTAGTGAATTAATAATTTGTTTTTTGTATTCTTCTTTAGATCTTTCTTTATCAGTATCTTCAATTCTTAAAAAAAAATTACCATTTTGATTTTTTGAATATAGCCAGTTAAATAAAGCTGTTCGTACCCCTCCTATATGTAATGGGCCTGTTGGTGACGGAGCAAATCTAGTTGCTACTTTTGACATTTAATATTAGTAAACTATTTTTTTAGAAGTTTCTATACAAAGATACTAGAACACCCTGAACTTTTACTCTATCTGGACCAAAGATTTTGGTCTCATAATTTTTGTTTGCACTCTCAAGTGCTATCGTTTTTCCTTTTCTTCTTATTCTTTTAAGCATAGCTTCGTGGTCATCAATTAAAGCAACAACAATTTTTCCGTTTTCTGCTGTATCAGTTTTTTTAACAATTACTGTGTCACCCTCACTAATACCCGCTTCAATCATTGAGTCGCCTTGGACTTTCAAACCAAAGTACTCTCCATTTTTTTCAATATTATTAGGTAAAGGAACTCTAGATACTTCATTTTGTATTGCTTCAACTGGCGTTCCTGCAGCTATTTTACCGAGGACTGGAACTTCATTTTTCTCTATACCTTCTTCATCTAAACCACCTTTTATTACACTAGGTGAAAAAGAGTTATAAATATCGTTTGCAGAAGCGGTTTCAGGTAGCTTAACAACCTCTAATGCTCTAGCTTTATGTGCCAATCTTTTTATAAAACCTCTTTCTTCCAAAGCACTTATTAAACGATGAATCCCAGATTTTGACTTCAAATTTAATGATTCTTTCATCTCCTCGTAAGAAGGAGATACACCAGAACTTCTCAACTTCTTGTTGATAAACATTAATAAATTTTTTTGTTTTTTTGTTAGCATAAGAACAAATATCGTACAAATAATGTTCTATAAAAGTTCTCTACAATTAACAATAGTAAAAAAGACAAGCAAATTAGGGATTATTTACCTACAGAACTGAAAAAATAGAATTATTATCTAAATTTTTTAAAAGTGATTCACCTATTAAAAATGTTTTAATTGATGTTTTGTTAGATAGTTCTAACAGCTCTTCTTTTGTTTTAATGCCACTCTCAGATATTAGTGGCCCAGTATGATTTTTCAAAACATCATAAATATCAAAAGTTGTATTTATGTCAATTTTCAAGGTTTTAAGGTTTCTATTGTTAATTCCTATAAGAGCACTTTTAAACTTTAGTGCCTGTTTAGCTTCCACAACAGTATGAACCTCAACAATTACAGTCATATTTAATTTTATTGCTTCTTCATATAACTCATTTGCTAAATTTTCATTAACACCAGCCATTATAATTAATATTGCATCGGCTCCATAACTTTTAGCTAAAGGAACTTGAAATTTATCAACGAAGAAATCTTTACAGAGAATTGGTAATTTAATTTTTTCTTTAATTTTACTAATATGTGTTAGGTTTCCTAAAAAAAAGTCTTCCTCAGTTAAAACAGACAAACAAGTTACTTTATTTAGATTGTAAGTATTAGCAATTTCTACTGGATTATAATCTTTAATAATTATACCAGCAGAAGGGCTTGCTTTTTTTATTTCAGCAATTATAGATAATTTATTATTATTTATATTTTTTTGAATTTTATCTTTAAAGTCTATAAAAGAATTATTTTTATCTATTAATTCAATTAAAGTCTCTAATTTTGTAGTTTTTTTAAAATTTTCAATTTTCTCGATTTTCTTTTTAATTATTTTTTCAAGAATGTTTTCAGCCATTTTGTATTTTCATTAAATGTTTATAAGACTTTCCTGACTTTATAAAATCTCTTGAGTAGTTATACGCTAATTTAAAATTATCATATTTTTCTGATACAATTAAACCTGCGGCTGCATTTAGACACACAGCCTTAGAAAAATCATTATCTTCACCCTTAAATATGTTAATTAACTTATCTGCATTAAATTTTGCATCATTTCCGACGATATTTGCAAATTTATTTGCATTAATATTTAATTCTTTGGGATCGATAGTAATTTCAGAAATTATATTATCTTTTAATTGTATGACATTTGTTTTCGCATATGGTGAAATCTCATCTAAACCATCTTCGCTATTTACAATCCATGCAAATTTAATATCTAAATTATTTAAAGCATTTGCAAAAATTTTTAGAAGTTTTTTTTCAAAAACTCCAACTACTTGTCTTTTTACTAAAGCAGGGCTACTTAATGGACCAATCATATTAAATATAGTTCTTTTACCTATTTTTTTCCTAGTTGGCCCTACAAACCTCATTGCACTATGATAATTAGGTGCAAACATGAAGCCAAAATTATTTTCATTTATCTGAGTTTCAATATCTTTTGGTTCTAAATTAATGTTTATATTCAATGCCTCTAAAAGATCTCCTGATCCACATTTAGAGGATACAGCTTTATTACCATGTTTTGCAACTTTAATTCCCATACTTGCAAGTAATAATGCTGATGCTGTTGATATATTTAATGTATTCATACCATCACCACCAGTTCCGCAAGTATCAATACAATTATCAACATTAACTCTTTTGGACTTGTCTCGAAGAATATAAACACCGCCAGCAATTTCGTCTGAGACCTCACCTTTTACCGATAAAAATGTTAAAAAATCAAAAATATCTGTTTCGTTTACTTTGCCTTCCATTAATAACTTAAATGCTGCTTTACTCTCCTTAAAAGATAAATTTTCTTTATTCTTTATTTTTTCTATAAAATGTTTCATGAATTTTTTAAATTAATAAAATTTTTTAATATTTTAATACCTAATTTTGTTTTAATACTTTCAGGATGAAATTGTACACCATGTATATTAAATTTTTTATGTTGAATACCCATTATTAATCCATCTTTTGTTTCCGCTGTGATTTCAAGTTCGTTTGATAAGGTTTTTTTATCTACAATTAAACTATGATATCTTGTTGCCTCAAAATTCTTAGGTAAGTTGCTCAAAATCCCCCTTTTTTTTGATACTATAATACTTGTCTTACCATGCATAAGTTTTCTTGCTTGTACTATTTTCGAACCGAAAACTTGGCCAATTATCTGGTGACCTAAACAAACACCTAATATGGGTATTTTCTTATAAATTGATTTCACTATCTTTAGACAGTTGCCTGATTGATTTGGATTACCAGGACCAGGTGATATAACAATTTTTTTAAATTTTTTCCTTAAAATTGTTTTTGCATCAATTTTATCGTTTCTATAAACCTCAACTTTACACTTAAGTTGAGAAATATAATGGTAAAGATTATAAGTAAAACTATCATAATTATCTATTAATATAATCTTCATTTAATCGAGAGCCTTAATTAAAGCTTTAGATTTATTTACTGTTTCCTGAAATTCTTTTTCTGGAATACTATCAGCAACAATACCTGCACCAGCTTGTACATAATATTTTCCATTTTTAGCTAAAGCTGTTCTTAAGGCAATACAAGTATCAAAGTCACCATTGGCAGAAAAATAACCAATTCCACCAGCATAAATTTTTCTTTTATTTTTTTCTAATTCGTCAATAATTTCCATAGCTCTTATTTTTGGTGCACCTGATACAGTGCCTGCTGGGAAGCCTGCCATAAGTGTATCATATTTTGATTTTTTTTTATCAAATTCACCTGTCACATTTGAAACAATATGCATTACATGGGAATATTTCTCAATTTTAAATTGTTCAGTTACTTTTACTGTATTTATTTTAGAAATTTTTCCAATATCATTTCTTCCTAAATCTAGCAGCATAAGGTGTTCAGAAATTTCTTTTTTATCTGATAAAAGATCCTTTTTATAAAAATTATCTTCACTAAGATTTTTCCCACGTGGCCTTGTTCCTGCTATCGGCCTAATTGTAACTTTACCATCTCTTAGTCTAACTAAGATCTCAGGACTTGCGCCTATAATTTGAAAATCTTTAAAGTTAAAGTAAAACATAAATGGGGACGGATTTGTCAGTCTTAATCTTTTATAAATACTAAGGGGTTTTTTTGTCAATTTTGTTTCAAAACGTTGACTTAAAACAACTTGAAATATGTCACCAATTTGAATGTATCTTTTTGCTTTTTTAACATTTTCTAAAAATTGTTTTTTTGAAATATTTGA
>CACNFB010000013.1 GCA_902619665.1 uncultured Pelagibacteraceae bacterium | reverse complement strand
GTATACGCAGATAATTTAGAAATATTTCAGTTTAATGATAAGGAGCTAGATACTTTAAAAGTCAGAAAAATAAGAGGTGCTAAAAATCTTACAAATTATAGCTTAGGTAATAATGAAAAAGGTAATTTTTTGAGAGCTGAGGTTGAAGATGGGGGTTCAGGTTTAGGAAAAGAGGTTTCAGTTGACCTTAATAAAACTCCATTTTTAAATATTACCTGGAAAGTTGAAAAAGACCTAAGTGGCATAAATGAGAAATCAAAAAAAGGGCATGATTTTGCAGCAAGATTTTTCGTAGTCAAAAAAACTGGGTTAACACCGCTCTCAAATAAAGCGATAAATTATGTTTTTTCAAGTAACGAAGAAATTGGAGAATTTTGGAGTAGCCCTTATACTAAAAGCTCGATTGATTACGTTTTATCATCTACCAAAAATAGATTAAATGAGTGGGTTACTGTTAAAACTAATGTTAAGGAAGATTATAAAAAATTGCATAATTTAGATGTCGATATATTAGATGGGGTTGCGATCATGGCAGATACCGATCAGTCAAAAAAGCGATCAATTTCTTTCTTCCAAAATGTATATTTTTCAGCAAATTAATAAATTTATAGATGAATGAATTTAGTTATAAAATAAAAGTTTTTTATGAGGATACAGACTCAGGCGGTGTGGTTTATTATGCAAATTATTTAAAGTTTTTTGAGAGAGCAAGAACTGAGGCAATTGCAGAAATTGGTTTAAGCAATAAAAAATTGTTAGAGGAAAATGGAATTCTTATAATTGTGAAATCTTGTAATATCGAATACAAAAAACCCGCTAAACTTGAAGACCAACTTGAAATTAAATCTAGTATAATTTCAACATCTAACACATCTTTTAAAATGAGACAAAAGGCTTTCAGAGATAATGAATTAATAACTGATTGTGAAATACACTTAGTTATAGTTGATAAAAAAGGAAAACCATCAAAAATACCAGAAATCCTAAAAAAAAAGTTAGAGAATTAGTATAATTTAAGCGCCTTTTTAAAAAGGTGTTTCATTTTTTTTTCGTTAATCCTTCCGGTATTAACATTTCTTGGGCTAGGGTGATAACATGCAACTAAATTAATATTTTTTGGTAAAGTATAAATTTTGCCATGAGAAAAAAATATTTTGTCTTTAAAGTCATAATTTTCTTTAAAAAAAAATACACAACTATCGAAAGCAACTTTTCCTAATGCAACAATTGTTTTTAGATTTTTTAGATTTTTTATCTCATTATGAAAAAAACTAAAACAATTGTCCAATTCATCTTTATTGGGCTTGTCTCCAGGAGGTACACATTTAAGAGCTGTAGTTATGTACGCATTCTTTAATTCTAATCCATCGTTTATGTTATCCGAATGCGATTGATTTGAAATTTTAACTCCATACAAACATTTATATAAAAAATTTGATGACCTATCTCCAGTAAAAACTCTACCAGTTCTTGTTCCACCATGTGCAGCTGGCGCCAATCCCACAAAAAGTAATTTTCCGTCAATATCACCAAATCCTGTTATAGGTTTGCCCCAATAGGTTTCATTTTGATATTGTTTTCTTTTTTGACTTGATATCTTATTTCTAAATTTTACCAATCTTGGACATTTACTACATTTAATTATAGATTTATTTAGTTTTACAAAACCTAAATTCATGATTAGTCATTTTAAAATAATAATTCTAATTATTCTATTTCTTTTTAATCATAAAACTTATGCTGATGAAAATATTGTGGAAATCTTAAAAAAAAACAATAATATAATTTTTATAAGGCATTCACTTGCGCCAGGCACGGGAGATCCAGAAAACATAAGTTTAAAAGATTGTAAAACTCAAAGAAATTTAAATAATGAAGGAATTAAACAATCAAAAAAAATTGGAAATTTTTTTAAAAAAAATAATATTAAAGTTGAATATGTTTTTTCAAGTGAGTGGTGCAGATGTAAAGATACTGCTTTTTATGCATTCAATAATTATAAAACATTTAATGCACTTAACTCTTTTTATAGTAAAAAATTTTATAAAAATAAAAATAAACAAATAAAGAAGCTAAAAAAATTTATCAGAAATTGGGATAATAATTCAAATTTAATTTTAGTGACACACTATGTCGTAATTTCGGAAATATTAGGAATAGCAGCTGGATCAGGAGAAATTATAATATCTAATAAAAATTATGAAATAATAGATAGAATTGTAATAAAATAATTATTTGAAATGAATGTAAAAAAAGCTTTTAATAATTTCATAAGAGATCAAAAGGCCATCTTTAATTACATTTACTTTTTTCTTACCATCAAATCTTTTTCTCTCAAACATCTCTAAATCCACATAGGAGTGATTATTTTTTTTTACTTTTACAGGTAGCTCAATACAAAATTTAAAATCATTATTTTTTAAATTTAAATTGTTAAATTTATCTACATTACAAAGTACATATGTGAATAAAATATCTGATAACTTTATTCCTAATATAAATTTTGTAATAAAAGTAAAAATTTTATTGCCAATAAAAGTAACGATATCATCATCGTCACTACCACCAGAACCCTTATATCTGCTACCAAATATAAAATCATTATTTTTTGATAGTTTAATTAGCTCATTAAGATATTTTGGATCAAAAGAGTGATCTGCATTATATATGCATCCAAAGTTATTTTTAGCATTTTTAAACCCCTCTACTATAGCTGAGCCATATCCTTTACCTTGTTGTATTATTAATTTGCAATTAAATTTTCGAGTAATAGGTATTGAGTTATCTTGCTCACCATCAACAACTACAATTATTTCATCAACAAATTTATAATCTTTAACTTCTTCAAGAACAGCCCCCAATGATTCCACCTCGTTTTTACAAGGAATTATTAAAGATATTTTTTCCATCACTAAATTTTTAAAAAGATTTGATTAGTTCTCTTCTTTATTTTTTTCTACAAATATTAGAGCAACTAAAAATAATGCAGTCCAAAACATTGCTATTAAACCTTTTTTAATGTTGGTTTCAGCTCCCCATATGTCTAGAAACACAGCGCCAAATAATATTCCAATAATATATATAATTACAACGTGCTTTACCTTAATCATTTAATTCCATTTTTCTTTTTTTTTCCAAAGAAATTCCATGTTTGCATTTATAAATATATGATTTTTCAAAGCTCTCTAACTGCCAACCCTTCATCCTAGATTTTATCTCTGTTAAATTTTTTAATTTCCAATTATCCGAAGTATTTTTATCTTTCCACTGAAGTTTTTCCTCAGAATTTCTTGCACAACCATAACAAAAACCAGTTACCGGATCAGATTTACAAATACTAATACATGGTGAAACTATCATAAATTTAATGGATTATTTATTGCACAAATATTCTAATTGGACAATTTTAATCTATAATATATAAATCTTCTTAAATATTTGGGCGAGTGGCGGAATTGGTAGACGCGTTGGTCTTAGGAACCAATATGGCAACATGTGAAGGTTCGAGTCCTTTCTCGCCTACCATATAATTATGAAAATAACAGTTGAAAATAAAAAAAATTTAGAAAAAAATTTAAAAGTCTTGATTGATAAATCTATTATTAATAAAGAACTAGAACTAAGATACGAACAAATCAAAAAAGATGTTGTTCTTAAAGGGTTTAGACCAGGAAAAGTTCCAACAGATATTATAAAAAAACAATTCGGAAAAGCAGTTTACGGAGAAGTTATTGATAAAATTTTAAAAGAAAGTTCAGCAAAAGCCATTGGTGAAAAAAAAATTAGACCTGCGCTACAGCCAAAAATTGATCTTAAAAGCTTTGGTGAAGGTAAAGATTTAGAGTACACAATTAGTGTTACAGAATTTCCAGAGGTCAAACTAGATTCTATAGATAAAATTAAGTTTGATGACTATGAAATTAAAATTGATGATAACGAGGCAAATAAAAGAATCAAAGAGATAGCAAAAAACCAAAAAAATTTTATTGAGGTTGATGCAGCCAAAGTCGCTAATGAAGGTGACTTAGTATCATTTGATTATATAGCTACAGTAGATGGTAATAGTTTTGAAGGTAATGAAGGAAAAAATACTCAATTAGAGATTGGAAAAGATTTATTTATTCAAGGCTTTGATAAACAATTATTGAAATCTAAAAAAGGTGACGAAATAAGTGTAGAAGTGTCCTTACCAGAAAACTTTCCTAAAAAAGAATTAGTAGGCAAGAAAGGTATTTTTAAGTGTAAAATTAATTCTGTTAAAAAACCAAAAGAAACAGAAGTCACAGATGAATTTGCAAAAACACTGGGTGCCAAAGATTTAACTGATTTAAAAAAGATTATATCGAAACAAATTAATGAGGAGTTCAAAAACTCTTTAAATATAATTTCAAAGAATCAAATATTAAAAGGTTTAGAGCAAATTAAAGTAGAAGATCTTCCACAATCATTAATAGACGAAGAAGTAAAAGTATTAGGTCAAGGCCAAACTGAGGAAGAATTAAAAAAAAATAAAAAAAATTTAGAAAAAAATGCTTCTAAAAGAATTAAACTAGGTTTAATTTTAAATGAAATAGGTGAAAAAAATAAAATTAAAGTAGATCCTAATGAGATTCAAACAGAAATACAAAAACAGCTTAGTATGATGCCTGGTCAAGAAAAAATAATTATGGATTACTATAAGAAAAATCCTTCTGCTTCAGCTAGTCTAAGAGGAACACTTTATGAGGAAAAAATAATAAATTTTATAAAATCAAAGGCAAAATCAAATAAGAGAATTTTGAATAAAAATGAGGCTGAAAAAATAATAAAAGATGAAAATGAAAAAAATTTAGAGCAGCAAAAGAAAATCGCAAAAGGCTCATCACCAAATGAGATTAAAACAAAATCTAAAAAAAAAGAAAATAAAGCCCCTATTAAAAAAAAAGCAAAAAAAGTTAGCAAAAAGTAATTACAAGTTGTATAAGTAGTTGATTCGTAATTATGACTATAAAAATATCAGAACACATGAACACGCTTATTCCGATGGTTGTAGAACAATCCTCAAGAGGTGAAAGAGCGTATGACATTTATTCAAGGCTTTTAAAAGAAAGAATTGTTTTCTTGGTAGGTCCAATAAACGATAGTGTAGCCTCATTAGTTACAGCTCAATTATTATTTTTAGAGTCAGAAAATCCGAAAAAAGAAGTTTTTTTATATATAAATAGCCCAGGTGGTTTAGTCACAGCAGGCTTGGGTATTTACGATACGATGCAATATATAAAACCAGATGTATCAACCTTGTGCATTGGTCAGGCAGCATCGATGGGATCTTTTTTATTAGCTGCTGGCAAAAAAGGTAAAAGGTTTTCATTACCAAATTCAAGAATTATGGTTCACCAACCTTCTGCAGGATTCCAAGGACAAGCTACAGATATTGAAATTCACGCTAATGAAGTTTTGTCATTAAAAAAAAGATTAAATGAAATATATTCTAAACATACAGGTAAAAATGTTGACCAAATAAAGGATGCACTTGAGAGAGATAATTTCATGACCCCAGATAATGCTAAAGACTTTGGATTAATTGATCAAGTAGTTGATAAAAGAATTTAGTTTTCCACCATATCTAGTCAAAATTTCACACTAAACTTGAAAAAAGTGTACCAAATATAATAGAATAATATCATTGATTCGTTTTAAAATTCTATGAGCAATAATAAAAATATATTGTACTGTTCTTTCTGTGGTAAAAGCCAGCATGAGGTAAGAAAACTAATTGCAGGTCCCACAGTCTTCATATGTGACGAGTGCGTAGAATTATGCATGGATATCATTAAAGAAGAGAACAAAGATACTTTTGTAAAACACCAAGATGGACTTCCTTCGCCTAAACAAATTTGTTCAGTATTAGATGATTATGTAATAGGTCAGGACTTAGCAAAAAAAGTTCTATCTGTTGCTGTTCACAATCATTATAAAAGACTAAATTACGAAAATAAAACAAGTAAAAATGTAGAACTTGCCAAGTCAAATATTCTGTTAATAGGTCCAACTGGCTGTGGAAAAACTTTGCTTGCTCAAACATTAGCACGAATTTTAGATGTTCCATTTACTATGGCTGATGCTACAACGCTTACAGAGGCAGGATATGTCGGTGAAGATGTAGAAAATATTATTTTAAAATTATTACAAGCCGCTGATTATAATGTTGAAAAAGCTCAAAGAGGAATAGTTTATATAGATGAGGTAGATAAAATAAGCAGGAAATCAGAAAATCCTTCAATAACTAGAGATGTTTCAGGTGAAGGTGTACAGCAAGCATTACTCAAAATAATGGAAGGAACAATTGCAAGCGTGCCCCCACAAGGTGGCAGAAAACATCCTCAACAAGAATTTTTACAGGTAGATACAACTAATATTTTATTTATTTGTGGTGGAGCTTTTGCAGGACTAGATAAAATTATTTCACAAAGAGACAAGGGCTCTTCAATAGGTTTTGGTGCTAAAGTTAAATCTATTGAGGACAAAAAAACTGGTGAATGGATTAAAAGTTTAGAACCTGAGGATTTATTAAAATATGGTCTGATACCAGAATTTATTGGGAGACTTCCAATAACTGCTACTCTTGACGATTTAGATGAAAAATCTTTAATTAAAATTTTACAGGAGCCAAAAAACTCTTTAATAAAACAATATCAAGAACTGTTTAAACTAGAGGGCGTAAAGCTAAATTTTAAAGATAATGCGATCAAAGAAGTGGCCACAAAAGCTATTAAAAAGAAAACTGGAGCAAGAGGACTTAGATCTATATTAGAAAACGTTTTATTAAAAACTATGTTTGATATTCCAAGCTTAGATAATGTCAGTGAGGTTATAGTAGATGTAAGCTCGGTCAAAGGAGAATCACAGCCAATTATCGTTCATTCCAAGAATAAACAAGATAAAGATAAATCTAAAACCTCAGCTGCGTAATATCGCGCTTAATAAAAGATAAAAAACTATTGCATTATTCAGTTTAATATCCATATAATTACTCTATGGAAGTTAAATTTAATTCAGCGTTACTGCCTTTGAGAGACATAGTAGTGTTTCCACATATGGTCATTCCGCTATTTGTTGGAAGAGACAAATCCATTACTGCTCTAAACGAAGTTATGAAAAAGGATAAAAAAATTATCTTAGTAACTCAAAAAAATTCAGAAGTAGACGACCCAAAAAAAAACGATATTTTTAATTACGGATGTGAAAGTAGCATTCTACAATTACTTAAATTACCTGATGGTACAGTAAAAGTTTTAGTAGAAGGCATATCAAGAGTAAAAATAAATGAATTTCAAGATAATAAGGACTTTCTATCGTGTTCTTATGAAAAACTGAATGAGATAATAAATAAAGATGAAGATTTAATGCCTTTAGCGCTTAATTCGATAAAAAAATTAGAAAAACTTACTTCAATTAATAAGAAAATTTCTAATGAAACAATAAATAATATTAAGCTTTTAAAAGATCCATCAAAAATTTCAGATAATATAGCATCACACTTAAATGCTACAATTTCTGAAAAACAACAAGTTTTTGAAACTTTAGACTTAAAGAAAAGATTAAATCTAATTAATAAAATTATGGATAATGAGACTAGTATTATTGGAGTTGAAAAAAGAATACGAGGAAGAGTCAAAACTCAAATGGAAAAAACACAAAGAGAATATTATTTAAATGAACAACTTAAGGCTATTCAGAAGGAATTGGGTGAAATAGAAGATGGTAAAGATGAAACATCAAGTTTAAATAAAGCTATTCTTAGATCAAAAATGCCAAAAGAAGTTGAAAAAAAATGTATGTCAGAGTTAAAAAAACTTAAAAACATGAGTCCAATGTCAGCAGAGGCAACTGTAGTTAGAAATTATTTAGATTGGATGATTGATATACCATGGTTTAAAAAAGATAAAGTGGATATAGATCTAAATAAAGCTTTAAAGATTTTAGATGAAGATCACTTTGGATTGGAAAAGGTAAAAGAGAGAATTATAGAATTTTTGGCTGTTCAAAAAAGAATGAATAAAATTAGAGGACCAATATTATGTTTGGTAGGACCACCGGGTGTGGGAAAAACCTCTTTAGGAAAATCGATTGCAAAAGCAACCAACAGACAGTTTGTTAGAATGTCACTTGGTGGTGTTAGAGATGAAGCTGAAATTAGAGGACACAGAAGAACTTATATAGGTTCACTCCCGGGAAAAATAATTCAAATGATGAAAAAAGCTGGAACAAAAAACCCTCTATTTTTACTTGATGAAATTGACAAAGTTGGCAATGACTATAGAGGTGACCCATCTTCAGCATTGTTAGAAGCCCTGGATCCAGAACAGAACACAACATTTAATGATCACTATTTAGAGGTAGATTATGATCTTTCAGATGTTTTATTTGTGACAACTGCAAATACATTAAATATACTTCCACCACTTCTCGATAGGATGGAGGTAATTAGAATACCTGGCTATACTGAGGATGAAAAAATCAACATAGCAAATAAATATTTATTACCTAAGCAAATTAAAGACAATGGAGTAAAAGAAGGAGAAATGAATTTTGATGATGATACTATTAAAGATGTAATAAGATATTATACGAAGGAATCTGGAGTTAGAAATCTAGAAAGAGAAATATCTAAAATATCTCGAAAAGTTGTTAAAAAAGTTGTCAATAAAGAGTCCGATGCAGTTAAAGTTGATAGAAAAAATTTATCAGATTTCCTAGGGGTAAGAAAATTTAAATTTGGAGAAATTGAAGATACTGACAAAATTGGGATAGTAACTGGTTTGGCATGGACTGAATTTGGAGGTGAAATTTTAAAAATTGAGACAGTTAATATGCCAGGAAAAGGCAGGATGCAAATCACAGGAAAATTGGGCGATGTTATGCAGGAGTCAGTTAAAGCTGCTAAATCTTATGTAAGGTCCAAGTGTTTAGATTTTGGCATAATACCTCCTACTTTTGAAAAGAAAGATTTTCATATTCACGTGCCAGAAGGAGCTACTCCAAAAGATGGACCATCTGCTGGTATTGCCATGGTAACTTCAATAGTTTCTTCTATAACTAAAATTCCAGTAAACAAAGATGTTGCTATGACTGGCGAGGTAACTATTACAGGACAAGTTTTGCCGATAGGTGGTTTAAAAGAAAAATTACTTGCTGCACACAGAGCTGGTATAAAAGAAGTTTTAATTCCCAAAGAAAATAAAAAAGATTTAGTAGATATACCAAAAAAAGTAAAAGATGACGTAAAAATTACCACGGTCGAAACAGCCGATGAGGTATTAAAAATAGCTTTAACAAAAGATCTAAAATCAGTTGAATGGGTTGAGGTTGATAGTATATCTGACAATAAAAAAAGCGAAAAAACACCAGCAAGTATTCAATAATAAATAATTTACATTATCTTCCCACTGATGTATTAGTTAACCACTTTGGAGGGCGGTTAGCTCAGTTGGTAGAGCATCTCGTTTACACCGAGGGGGTCAAAGGTTCGAGTCCTTTACTGCCCACCAAAAAATTTAGGGGGTGTAGCTCAGTTGGTTAGAGCGATCGCCTGTCACGCGATAGGTCGCGGGTTCGAGTCCCGTCACTCCCGCCATAATGATAACTATTATCAATTGACGGAATCTTATAGCAAATAAGCCAATAAAAACGTGACGTAACTGCACTTTCAATTAGCTTAAAAAATTATATATAAATGATATGTCTTTAGAATTTTTAAATAATTATTTAACTATAATAATTTTTTTAACCATTGCTCTATTTTTAAGTTTAGGTTTTATTGTTATAAATTTTGCTTTTTCACCAAAAAATCCTGATCCAGAAAAGTTATCAGCTTATGAATGCGGCTTTGAACCATTTAACGACTCTAGAATGGAATTTGATATAAGATTTTATCTCGTAGCAATTTTATTCATTATATTCGATTTAGAAATAGCATTTCTTTTCCCTTGGGCAATAACTTTAGGAAATATAGGTTATTTTGGTTTTTTTTCTATGATGTTATTTTTATTTATTTTAACTATCGGTTTTATTTATGAATGGAGGAAGGGCGCTTTAGATTGGGAATAATATGAATTTGACAGACAGAGATAAACAAATACCTGAGGAGTTTAAAGATCTTGCAAAAGAATTTGCTGACAAAGGTTTTATAACTACTTCAATGGACAATTTAATTAACTGGGCTCGTTCAGGCTCTTTACATTGGATGACATTTGGTCTTGCATGTTGTGCTGTAGAAATGATGCAAACATCTATGCCAAGATATGATCTAGAAAGATTTGGAGCAGCCCCAAGAGCATCACCAAGACAATCAGATGTAATGATAGTTGCGGGCACATTAACGAACAAAATGGCCCCAGCTTTAAGAAAAGTTTATGATCAAATGCCAGAACCCAGATATGTAATTTCTATGGGTAGCTGCGCAAACGGAGGGGGATACTATCATTATTCTTACTCAGTTGTTAGAGGTTGTGATAGAATAGTTCCAGTCGATATTTATGTGCCTGGTTGCCCACCTTCAGCTGAAGCATTGTTGTATGGAATATTACAACTTCAAAAAAAAATAAGGAATCGCGGATCTTTACAAAGATAAGATGTCATTATCAAACTTAGAAAAAAAAATTAATTCTGAATTAACTACAAAAATTATTTCATCTAGAATTAATCACAATCAACTTGAAATTCAAATAAATAAAGACTCTCTATTAGATGTTGTAATTTTTCTAAAGAAAAACAATTCAACTAAATTTAGACAATTAATAGATATAACTGCAGTAGATTATATTGGAAGTGAAAACAGATTTAAAATGATTTATTTATTTTTAAGTCATGAATATAATTTAAGGATTAATATAACTTTTCACATTAATGAAAACGAAATTGTTAATTCTCTTACGAAAATTTTTCCATCTGCTAATTGGATGGAAAGAGAAGTTTTTGATATGTATGGTATTAAATTTAATGATCATCCTGATCTAAGAAGAATACTTACAGACTATGGTTTTTCCGGACATCCTTTAAGAAAAGATTTTCCTATTACTGGTCATTCAGAAGTTAGATATAGTGAGGAAAAGAAAAAAGTTATTTATGAGCCAGTAAAACTTGAACAAAATTACAGAAATTTTGATTATTCAAGTCCTTGGGAAGGAACAGAATATATTAAAGAATTAAAAAAAAAAAATGACTAAAGAAAAGAAAACCCTTAATTTAAATTTTGGTCCCCAGCATCCCGCTGCGCATGGTGTTTTAAGATTAATATTAGAATTAGATGGTGAAATAGTTGAAAAAGCAGATCCACATATAGGTTTATTACATAGGGGAACTGAAAAATTAATAGAAAATAAAACTTACTCCCAAGCAATACCCTATTTTGATAGACTTGATTACGTTGCACCTATGAACCAAGAGCATGCATTTGCTCTTGCAATCGAAAAAATTATGGATGTTGAAGTCCCAATTAGAGGTCAATATATAAGAGTAATATTTTGTGAAATAGGAAGAATTTTAAGTCATATTTTAAATATTACTACACAAGCATTAGATGTTGGAGCTTTAACACCTTCTCTTTGGGGGTTTGAAGAAAGAGAAAAACTGATGGGTTTTTATGAAAGAGTTTCTGGTTCAAGATTACATGCAAACTATTTCAGACCAGGCGGTGTTCATAAAGATTTACCAAGAGGACTTGAGAACGATATTTTAGAATTTTGTAAAAAATTTCCAAAAATAATTGATGATTTAGAAACATTATTGACAGATAACAGAATATTCAAACAAAGAAACGTTGATATTGGAATTGTGTCTAAAGAAGATGTATTGAATTACTCTTTTTCAGGAGTAATGCTTAGAGGTTCAGGAATACCCTGGGATTTAAGAAAATCACAACCCTATGATTGTTATGAACAAATAGATTTTAAAATTCCGATTGGAAAAAATGGAGATTGTTACGATAGGTATTTGTGTAGAATTGAAGAAATGAGAGAAAGTGTAAAAATTATTGAGCAATGCTTAAAAAATCTACCCAAAGGCCCAGTTAAATCAATGGATAACAAACTTACACCTCCCCCAAAAAAAGAGATTAAACAATCAATGGAGGCTTTAATACACCATTTTAAACTGTTTACTGAGGGATATAGAGTTAAAAAAGATGAAATTTACACTGCTGTTGAAGCACCTAAAGGTGAATTTGGAGTTTATTTAATTTCAGATGGAACTAACAGACCTTACAAATGTAAAATAAGAGCACCGGGGTTTTCCCATCTGCAAGCAATGGATTACTTAATTAAAGGACACATGTTAGCCGATGTACCAGCTGTCTTAGGTTCCCTAGATATAGTTTTTGGAGAGATTGATCGATGAGTTTAAAAAAAGTTTCTAAAGAGCAACCAGATAAATTTGAATTCAGTGAAGAGAATTTGATTTTAGCAAAAAAAATAGTTTTAAATTATCCAGCTGGAAAAAAAAAGAGCGCTGTAATGGCATTGCTTTATTTAGCTCAAAAACAAAATAACAACTGGATACCCCTAGCTGCTATGAAATACATAGCTAAATTTTTAGATATTTCTTATATAAATGTTTATGAAGTTGCTACTTTTTACTCAATGTATAATTTAAGTCCTGTCGGGAAATATTTTATACAAATTTGTACAACAACACCATGTATGATAAGAGGAGCATATAAACTTGTTGATGTATGTAAAAAAAATATTTCCGAAAAAGAAAATGAACTTTCTGGTAAAAAAAACTGTTCCTGGACTGAAGTAGAATGCCTAGGTGCTTGCATAAGTGCTCCTATGGCTCAAATTAACGATGATTATTATGAGGATTTAAATGTAAAACAGTTTGAAGGTATAATTAAAGATATTTTAAAAGATAAGAAACCAAAACCAGGGTCATATCGTGGAAGAATAAATTCAGAACCTGAAAAAAATAGACAAACTTTAATAGAGAATAAAAATGCTTGAGGATAAAGATAGAATTTTTAAAAATTTATATAATGATTTAGGCGCTGATATAGACTCTGCAAAAAATAGGGGAGATTGGTCAAATACCAAAGAAATTTGCTCTAAGGGACGAGACTGGATTATAGAAGAAGTGAAAAAATCAGAGTTAAGGGGGAGAGGTGGCGCAGGTTTTCCAACAGGATTAAAATGGTCTTTTGCACCAAAAAAAGTTGGAGCTAAACCTCATTACTTAGTAATAAATGCTGATGAGTCTGAACCTGGCACATGTAAAGATAGAGATATTTTAAGATTCGAACCTCATAAACTTATTGAGGGTTGTTTAATCGCATCATACGCAGTCAACGCCCATAAATGTTACATTTATTTAAGAGGGGAATATTATAACGAAGGTTTAAAACTTCAAAAAGCAATTGATGAAGCTTACAAAGCTAATCTAATTGGAAAAAATTCATCAGGAACTGGGTGGGAACTTGATATCTATATACATTATGGGGCGGGTGCATATATTTGTGGTGAAGAAACTGCTCTTTTAGAGAGTATTGAAGGTAATAAAGGACAACCAAGGTTAAAACCACCTTTTCCAGCTCTAGTTGGATTATATGGATGCCCTACAATCATAAATAACGTTGAGACTATAGCGGTAATACCAACAATATTAAGAAAAGGGTCAAAATGGTTTGCATCTTTGGGTAAACCAAAAAATACTGGAACAAAAATATTTTGCATTTCAGGAAATGTTAACAGCCCATGTAACGTTGAGGAAGAGATGGGTATTAAATTAAAAGATTTAATTGAAAAACATGCTGGTGGAGTTATTGGGGGATGGGATAATTTACAAGCTGTTATTCCAGGAGGTTCATCTATGCCAATGTTAAGCAAAGAAATAAGTGAAAATATAACGATGGACTTTGACTCATTGGTGGAAAATAACAGTGGTTTAGGAACAGCAGGAATAATTGTTATAAATAAAGATCAAGATATTATTAAATGTATGGCTAGAATAGCTAGATTTTATAAACATGAAAGTTGCGGACAATGCACACCATGCAGAGAAGGTTCTGGTTGGATGTGGAGAATTTTGGAAAGAATGGCAAAAGGAGAAGCATCAAAAGATGAGGTTAACATGCTTTCTGATGTCACCAAACAAATCGAAGGTCATACTATTTGTGCGTTTGGGGAAGGATCAGCCTGGCCGGTACAAGGTTTACTGAGACATTTCAAGAAAGAAATTATCGCAAGAAATAATTTTGATCCATTAGTTAAAAATAATAAAAATATTCCATATTTAATTGACCAACACATATTAGAGGAAGATGTTAAAAATGTTAAAAGTTAAAGTTAATGACATTGATATTGAGGTAGAGGAAGGTCTAACAGTTTTACAAGCTTGTGAAATAGCAGGAGCGGAGATACCTAGGTTCTGTTATCACGAAAAACTATCAATTGCTGGTAACTGTAGAATGTGCTTGGTAGAAATTGAAAAATCAAAAAAACCAGTTGCCTCATGCGCAATGCCAGTTACAGATGGAATGAACATCAAAACAAATACAAAACTAGTCGAAAAGGCTAGAAAAGGAGTAATGGAATTTCTTTTAGCAAATCATCCTTTAGATTGCCCAGTTTGCGACCAAGGTGGAGAATGTGACTTACAAGATCAATCAATGTTTTATGGAATTGATAAATCAAGATTTAAGGAAAATAAAAGATTTGTACCAGAAAAATATATGGGGCCACTAATAAAAACTCAGATGACTAGGTGCATACATTGCACAAGGTGCGTAAGATTTGCAACTGAGGTTGCTGGAGTACCAGAAATTGGTGCTATTGGCAGAGGTGAAGATATGCAAATTACAACTTATCTAGAAAAAGCAATGGAGTCTGAACTATCAGCGAATGTTATTGATTTATGTCCAGTTGGAGCACTTACCTCTAAACCGTATGTATTTGAAGCAAGACCTTGGGAGTTAAAAAAAACTGAAACTGTAGACGTTATGGATGCAGTAGGTTCCAATATACGTGTTGATACTTATGGATGGGAAATAAAAAGAATTTTGCCAAAAATAAACGAAGATATTAATGAAGAATGGATTTCGGACAAGACTAGGTATGCATGTGATGGTTTGAAGTATCAGAGATTAGATGTTCCTTATATTAAAAAAGAAAATAGTTTTAAAAAGATTAGTTGGCAAGATGCGCTTCAAATTTTAAAAGATAAAATAAATATAACAAAACCTGAAAAAATAGCAGGTTTAACTGGTGATCTTACTAATATGGAAACATTGTTTGCGTGTAAAGAATTGTTTCATAAAGTTTTAAAATCTAAAAATTTAGAGTCTAGAGAAAAAAATATTTATATAAATTTAAATGATAGAAAAAACTACCTTTTTAATTCTGAAATCAAAGGTATTGAAAAAAGTGATTTTATTTTATTAATTGGTACAAATCCAAGATATGAAGCTACAATGCTGAACGCTAGAATTAGAAAGTCTTTTCTAAAAAATAATACAGAAATTTTTTCTTTAGAGGATTTGGGAGATCTTACATACAATTATAAAGTACTCTCAAATACGACAGAGGAAGTAAAAAAGATTATTGAAAATAATTGTGATATCTCAAGAAAAATTAAAAATGCAAAATACCCTTTAATAATATTTGGTGAGTCAGCTCTTACAATGAATTCATCTAAATATATTTTTGAAGGTTTTAAAAAATTTCTAAATGAAAATAATAAAATTTCCGAGGAATGGAATTCATTAAATATTCTTAATACCAATGCTTCAGCTGTTGGTGCATATGACCTAGATATAGTTTGTAAAACAAACGAAACATTAGAAAAAATAAACAAAAATTTTTTTGAAATAATATTTTTAATTGGTCAAGATAATATCTCAATAAATAAAAAAAATGAATTTATAGTCTATATAGGAAGTCATGGAGACAAAGGTGCTGAAATAGCTGATCTTGTGCTTCCAGGTGCTGCATTTACAGAACAAAATGGATATTTTACAAATTTAGAGGGAAAGCTACAGATGGCATTTAAAGCTTCTTACCCTCCTGGTGAAGCAAAAGAAGATTGGGTTATAATTAATGAAATATCTAAATTAATTGATGGAAATGGATTGTTTAAAGATAAAAATGAACTTTTGACTGCAATGAACAGTCATATTAACTCAAATAAAAAAAACGAATTTTCAAACTTATTTAAAGAAGAATATATAAATGAAAAGATTTTAACTTTACCTATAGATTATTATCATTCAAATGTTATCGCTAGATCATCAAAAACTATGAATGAATGTAGAAATATTAGATCTAAATTAAAAAAAACAGGTACAGAAGGATAAAGTGGAGTATTTAAATATTTTATTTTCAGAGACCTACAAAATATTATTTCTTTTGTTACCAGTTTTGGTTTCAGTCGCTATGATAGTATGGTTAGATAGACGTATTTGGGCTTTTGTTCAGAAAAGAAAAGGACCAAACGTTGTTGGACCATTTGGGTTACTCCAATCTTTAGCAGATGCTTTAAAATACATATTTAAAGAAATAATAATCCCTGCAAGCTCAAATAAAATTATTTTTATTCTTGCTCCCATAGTTACAATGACACTTGCTTTAGTTGCTTGGGCAGTAATTCCATTTAGTGAAGACTTTGTACTAGCGGACATTAATGTTGGAATACTATATATTTTTGCAATTTCATCATTAGGCGTGTATGGAATAATAATGGGAGGTTGGGCTTCAAACTCAAAATATCCTTTTTTAGGCTCTATTAGATCTGCTGCACAAATGGTTTCATATGAAGTTTCAATAGGTGTAATAATAATAAATGTTTTACTATGTGTAGGTTCTTTAAATTTAGGTGACATTGTTTTAGCTCAAGAAAAAATATGGTTTGTTGTTCCGCTTTTTCCAATGTTTGTAATTTTTTTTATTTCTGCGCTAGCAGAGACAAATCGACCACCATTTGATTTGCCTGAAGCGGAAGCAGAGTTAGTGTCTGGATACCAAACAGAATATTCAGGAATGATGTATGCAATGTTCTGGTTAGGCGAATATGCAAATATTTTATTAATGTGTGCTTTAGGTTCTATATTGTTTTTAGGTGGTTGGCTCTCTCCTTTAGACATTTTTCCCTTTACAATGGTACCTGATCCACTGTGGCTAGTTATAAAAATACTTTTTTTATTTGTTTTATTCGCTTTAGTTAAAGCTATTGTGCCAAGATATAGATATGATCAGTTGATGAGGCTAGGATGGAAAGTATTTTTACCAATTTCATTAATTTGGGTTGTTTTAACTTCTGGCTACTTATTGTATTTTGATTTATTACCAAAAAGTTAATTATGAAAATATCAAGATTTATAAAAACTGTTTTTATGTTTGATTTTTTAAGAGGTTTAATGATAGCGATAAAAGAAATGTTTAAACCAAAAAAAACTATCAACTACCCTTTTGAAAAGGGTAAAATAAGTCCAAGGTTTAGAGGAGAGCATGCTTTAAGAAGATATCCTAATGGAGAGGAAAGATGTATCGCCTGTAAGTTATGTGAAGCTGTTTGCCCAGCTCAAGCAATTACAATAGAGTCAAGTGAAAGAGAAGATGGTAGCAGAAAAACTACTAGATATGATATCGATATGTTAAAATGCATATACTGTGGTTTATGTGAAGAGTCTTGTCCTGTAGATGCAATTGTGCAAGGCCCAAATTTTGAGTTCGCAACAGAAACTAGAGAAGAGCTGTATTATACAAAAGAAAAACTCCTTGAAAATGGAGATAGATGGGAAAGTGTTTTAGCTGCAAATATTAAGGCAGATAACCCACATAGATAATTATTTACATGCCGGCTCACGCATTTTTTTTTTACATATTTTCATTAATTGCAATTGTATCAGCAATCATGGTGACAGCTTCAAAAAATACAGTCCACTCAGTTTTTTTTTTAATTTTAGATTTTATTAGTATTTCTTGCTTATTCATTTTAATAGGTGCAGAGTTTCTTGGAATGATAATGTTGATTGTATATGTGGGCGCCGTAGCTGTATTGTTTTTATTTGTGGTTATGATGTTGAACGTTGCTCAGCAAAAAAACCAGTGGTTTGGCGCTGCCTCAGGAGGCAAACATATTCCAGTAGGAATGATTGTAAGTTTAATAATTTTCTTTGAATTATTAATTGTGATTGGTGGATTGAAATTAAAACCTGATTTAAGTAATGACTTTATAAATCTTTCAACTACCAATATTACAAATACACATTCTATTGGCAATGTCCTTTATACTGATTATATTCACTTGTTTCAATTATCCGGAATGATTTTGCTAGTTGCAATGATTGGTGCAATAGTTTTAACGTTTAGACAACGATCTGGCTTAAAAAGACAAAGTTATATTAGACAAATCTCAAGAGAAAAAAATGATGGAGTAGAATTAGTAAATGTTAAGAATAAAGAAGGGGTCAAAATAGATGTTTGATATTGGCATAGGACATTATTTAACTCTCGGTGCAGTAATTTTTACAATTGGAGTTGTTGGAATTTTTCTAAATAGAAAAAATGTAATAGTAATTCTAATGAGCATTGAATTGATTTTATTAGCAGTAAATATAAATTTAGTATCTTTTTCTATTTTTTTGAATGATTTAAGCGGTCAAATTTTTACTTTATTTATATTAACTGTTGCAGCAGCAGAAGCTGCAATAGGTTTAGCTATAATAGTTGTTTACTATAGAAATTCAGGCACAATTAGAGTTGAGGAAATAGATAATCTTAAAGGATAAAATGGAAATTTTAATAGTTTTTCTTCCACTGGTAGCAGCAATTATCTCTGGATTTTTTGGAAATAAATTAGGTAACAGATTTTCAGAAATTTTGACAAGCTTATTTGTTTCAATTTCTGCAATTTTTTCAATCTATATTTTTTACAATGTAATGATCAATGATTATAATTCAAATATAATTATTTCATCGTGGATTAACTCTGGAACACTAGAAGTAAACTGGTCAATTAAAATTGATCCATTATCATCTGTAATGTTAGTAGTCGTTACTTTTATATCCTCGCTTGTTCATATCTATTCAATTGGATATATGCATCACGACCCTCATAAACCAAGATTTATGTCATATTTGTCTTTATTTACCTTCTCAATGTTGATGTTGGTAACGTCAGACAATTTTTTACAACTCTTTTTTGGTTGGGAGGGAGTTGGTGTATGCTCTTATTTTTTGATTGGTTTTTGGTTTAAAAAACAAAGCGCAAATAATGCAGCAATAAAAGCTTTTCTTGTTAATAGAGTAGGAGACTTTGGGTTAGCATTGGGTATTTTTTTGATATTTTATTATTTTGGTACTATCAATTACAAAGAGGTATTCAATTTAATTCCAACTCTAATATCAGAAAAAATTAATTTTCTTGGGTTTAATTTCGTTGTTATAGATTTAATTTGTATTCTATTGTTCATTGGAGCAATGGGTAAATCAGCTCAAATTTTCCTCCACACATGGTTACCAGATGCCATGGAAGGTCCGACTCCAGTTTCCGCATTAATTCATGCAGCAACTATGGTAACAGCTGGAGTTTTTTTAGTTGTGAGGTGTTCACCAATTTATGAGTTATCTCCATTAGGTTTAGAAATTGTTACATTAATAGGAATGTCAACTGCATTCTTTGCAGCCACTATAGCTTTGGTACAAAATGATATTAAAAAAATAATTGCTTATTCAACATGTAGTCAACTAGGATATATGTTTTTTGCAGCTGGAGTTGGTGCGTACAATGTAGCAATGTTTCATTTATTTACTCACGCATTTTTTAAAGCTTTATTATTTCTAGGAGCCGGTTCTGTGATCCACTCATTTCAAAATGAACAAGATATCAAAAATATGGGTGGTGTCTGGAAAAAATTGCCTTTTACATATTTAATGATGATTATAGGCACACTTGCATTAACTGGCTTTCCCTTTTTGTCAGGCTTTTATTCAAAGGATGCAATTATTGAATTTGCTTATCTTGAGAAAGGAACTTTAAGCAATTATGCGGCAGCAATAGGTATAATCACTGCAATTTTTACCTCAATTTATTCATGGAGATTAATATTTTTAAC
>CACNFB010000012.1 GCA_902619665.1 uncultured Pelagibacteraceae bacterium | reverse complement strand
CTTACTTCCCACCAACAAGCTGTATAAGTATAAGGAAAAAAAGTATAAATAAAAATCTTTCAATGATATTAGTTAAAAAATTTAATGAATTAGCTATAGATTTTAGGTTAGCCACCTTTTTTTCTTTAAAAAAAAACGAATTTAATTTGATAGACGAATTTTTAACTTATTACAGTCAAAATGAGTCAAGTTATGACAGATCAAGATACAAAAAATTTATAAATAAGAATTGGTGGGTTCGTAGAAACCAAGCATTTGAGTTTATAGATTACTTGGATAGTGAAAAATATAAGAAAAATATTTTTACTTTCGATTACTTGATTACTAAACTTTTGAACAAGCTTATATTTTAATCTGTAATTATCTCGCTGTTGATTAAATCTTCCTTGATTTCTTTTAATATTAACGGATCATCTATTGTTGCGGGTACTTTATATTCCTCTTTATCTGCTATTTTCCTAATTGTACCTCTTAACACTTTTCCAGATCTTGTTTTAGGAAGTCTTTTCACTACTATCGCCTTTTTGAATGCAGCTACAGGTCCGACAGTGTCTCTTACCATTTGTATACATTCTTTAGAAATAGTTTCATTATCTTTTGTGACACCAGCTTTTAGTGCAATCAATCCTATTGGCAATTGACCTTTAAGTTGATCTTTAATCCCAACAACTGCACATTCAGCAACCGATTGATGTTCTGACAATACTTCTTCAATTTGACCAGTAGATAATCTATGACCTGCAACATTTATTATGTCATCTGTTCTAGACATAATCCATATATAACCATCTTCATCAATATGCCCCGCATCATAAGTTTGATAATATCCTTTATAATTTGACATATAATTTTCTTCATATCTTTTATCTGCATTCCAAAGAGTTGGAAAGGTTCCTGGTGGCAAAGGTAATTTAACAACTATATCTCCCATTTCATTCGGCTTTGCTAAAGATTGATCTGTTTTAATAATTTTTACATCATATCCAGGCACAGCTTTACAAGCAGAGCCATACTTTGTCTTTTGCATCTCGATACCTGTACAATTTGAACTTATCGCCCAACTTGTTTCTGTTTGCCACCAGTGATCTATTACAGGAACTTTTAATAAATTTTCTGCCCATTTAATTGTATCAGGATCAGCCCTCTCGCCAGCTAAAAATAATGATTCAAATGAACTTAGATCATATTTCGAAAAAAATTTACCATTAGGGTCTTCTTTTTTAATAGCCCTAAAAGCAGTAGGAGCAGTAAATAAAGATTTTATTTTATGTTCAGATATTACTCTCCAAAATACACCCGCATCAGGTGTGCCGACTGGCTTACCTTCAAACAAAACTGTTGTACAGCCCTTAAAAAGTGGCGCGTATACTATATATGAATGACCAACAATCCATCCAATATCACTTGCTGACCACCAAACATCATCTATATCGATGTTATATATATTTTTCATTGTCCACTTCAATGCAACTATATGTCCTCCAATATCTCTAACTATTCCTTTAGGCACTCCTGTTGTGCCAGATGTGTACAAAATATATGCAAATTCATTTGAGCCCATCTCAATACAATCTGTATCTTTTGCATTTGACAGTGACTCTTCCCAAGAAATTTCTAATGGAGCATTAAGTTTGATGTCATGACCTTTTCTTTGAAAAAAAATAACTTTTTCTACTTTATGTTTAGCTAGCTTTAAGGCACCATCCACTAGTGGACGGTATTCAACAGTTCTACCTGGTTCAAAACCACATGACGCTGTGACCAAAACTTTTGCTTTACTATCATCAATTCTACTTGCAAGTTCATTTGATGCAAAACCGCCAAAAACTACAGAGTGAATAGCTCCAATTCTTCCACATGCAAGCATTGCTACTACTGCTTCCGGTATCATTGGCATGTAAATTATCACTCTATCACCTTTTGTAACTCCTTGATTTGATAATGCGCCTGCAAATTTCGAAACTTTGTCTTTTAATTGTTTAAAAGTAAAGTTTCCTTTATTTCCTGTGATAGGACTGTCATAAATTAATGCAGTTTTGTCGCCTCTACCTTCATCAATATGAAAGTCCAAGGCGTTATAACAACTATTTGTAATTCCATCTTCAAACCACTTATAAAAGGGGGGCTTATTGCTATTTAATATTTTGGTTGGTTTCTTAAACCAGAAGATATCATTTGAAATTTCTCTCCAAAATTCCTCGGGTTTACTTATAGATCTTTGATATATCTCTTTAAAATCCATAATTATTAAAACTGATTCATAATTAGTAAAAATTGGGCTTTGTGTATCTATAAGTTGTATTAAATTTCAAAAACCCAGCAAAATCAACAAAAATAGCATCAAATTTATACTTCTAATACCCTATTATATTTGGTAATTAGACCCCAACTTTGGCTTTGAATAAAAGCCGTAGTTTAAATTTAAACTAAAAAAACTAACTAAAGAGGGAGTTTTTTATGAAAACAATGAAAATGTTAGCTTTAGTGCTAGTTCTTTTCGGAGCTACTACAGCGGCTAACTCTGCAACAGCCTTCTTAGCTACAGATGATTTCGTAGGTATTTCATTTTGGCTAATTTCGATGGGCATGTTGGCAGCTACAGCATTTTTCTTTATGGAGCAAGCAAACGTTGGTGCTCAGTGGAGAAAATCAGTAAACGTAGCTGGATTAGTAACAGGTATTGCATTTATACACTATATGTACATGAGAGCGGTTTGGGTTGAAACAGGTGATACTCCAACTGTTTACAGATACATAGATTGGTTAATTACTGTACCACTACAGTTAGTAGAATTTTATCTAATTCTATCTGCAGTTAAAAAAGTACCAACAGGAATATTCTGGAGAATTTTAATCGGTTCTTTAGTAATGTTAATTGGTGGTTATCTTGGAGAAGCAGGAATGATAAATGCTACTCTTGGTTTTGTAATCGGAATGGCTGGATGGATTTACATTTTATATGAAATCTTTTCTGGTGAAGCAGGTAAAGTTGCTGCTAAATCTGGTAACAAATCATTAGTAACAGCATTCAGCGCTTTAAGAATGATCGTTACTGTAGGTTGGGCTATTTACCCACTAGGTTATATCTTTGGATACTTAACAGGTGGTGTAGACGCTAACTCATTAAACGTAATTTACAACTTAGCAGACTTCGTTAATAAGATCGCTTTTGGTATTATTATCTGGTCTTGTGCAGTTGCAAACTCTGGAAGAAGAGCATAATAAGCTTCAACCGAGTTAAAATTTTAAATAGGGCAAGTAGAAATACTTGCCCTATTTTTTTTTTATACCTATATATAAATAAATGACAAAAATTACTTACGTAGAGCATGATGGTAAAGAACATACGATAGATGTTCAAAATGGATTGACAGTTATGGAGGGCGCTGTTCAAAATGATATTCCCGGAATTGATGCTGATTGCGGAGGCAGTATGGCTTGCGCTACTTGTCATGTTTATGTCAAAGATGATTGGTATGATAAGTTAGATGAAAAAAGTGAAGGCGAAGATGATATGATAGATCAAGCTTATGAACCAAAAAAAAATAGTAGACTTAGTTGTCAAATAACAGTCTCAGACAAAACAGAAGGCTTGATAGTTTACTTACCTGAGAAACAAGTCTAATGATTAAAACAGATGCCTTAATAATTGGAGCAGGTCCAACAGGATTATTTACGGCACATCAATTAAAAATAATAGGACTAGACTGTCAGATAGTTGACAACCTGGATAAAATAGGCGGCCAGTGTATAGAACTTTATCCAGATAAACCTATTTATGATATTCCAGCAATACCTGAATGTACCGGGGAAGAATTAACACAAAATTTAATTAAACAACTAGAGCCTTTCAAAATAAAATTTCATTTAAATGAACGAGTTGACGAGGTAAAAAAAGATAATAATAATTGGGAAGTTAAAACAAGTAATGGCACAAAATTTAATACTCCTAATGTTATTATCGCTGGTGGTGTAGGTTCTTTTGAGCCAAGAAAATTTTCTTTAAAAGAATGTGAGCAGTTTGAAAATAAGTCTATATTTTATTCTATAAAAGATAAAAAAATATTTGAAGGAAAAACAGTTACTATATTTGGTGGTGGGGACAGCGCACTTGATTGGGCAGTAGAACTTTCTAAAACTTCAAAAGTTAACCTAATTCACAGAAGAGATGAGTTTAGAGGTGCAAATGCTACTGTTGATAAAGTCCATGAATTAGCAAAATTAGGCAATATAAATTTATTCACCAAGTATCAATTAAGTGGAATAAAAGGATCAAGCAATTTAGAAAGTGTAGAAATTACACACGAAAACAAAGAAGTTAAAACATTTAAAACAGATTATATTCTTGGCTTTTTTGGATTGATTATGCAGCTTGGGCCAATTGCAAACTGGGGACTAAATCTTAATAAAAAAACTATTGAAGTTGATACAGAAAAATTTGAAACAAATCAAAAGGGTATATACGCTGTTGGCGATATATGCACTTACCCTGGCAAATTGAAACTTATTTTATCGGGTTTTCATGAAGGCGCTTTAGCTGCAAGAGCTTGCTTTAAATTAGCGAGACCAAACGAAAAATATAGATTTGAATTTACTACATCTTCCAAAACTATAAAAAATAGGCTTGGTGTAAAAAGTGATTGAGTTATATACCGCCAATACTCCCAACGGCAAAAAGATATCTATTATGCTAGAGGAAATTGGATATGAATATAATGTAAATACAATTGATTTAAATAAAGGTGATCAGTTTAATCCTGAGTTTAAAAAGATTAGTCCATTTAGCAAAATACCAGTAATTAAGGATCAAGATAATAATGAGGTAATTTTTGAATCTGGAGCTATCCTAATATATCTTGCTGAAAAGAGCGGAAAATATTTTGATGATAAAAATATTATTACACAATGGTTGATGGCCCAGATGGGATATGTTGGACCAATTCTTGGACAACATCATCAATTTCATCATTATAACCCAGGTAAAAGTGATTTTGGTGAGCAAAGATATTTCAAAATATCAACTTCAATTTACAAAAATTTGGATGAAAGATTATCAGTTTCCAAGTACCTTGCAGGAGAAAAATACACAATAGCAGATATTGCAACCTTCCCATGGATTGCAAGACACGATTGGCATGATATAGGGCTTAAAAATTACAAAAATCTTTGTAGATGGTATTTAGAAATTTCTGAAAGAGATGCTGTTATAAAGGGATATGATTATTTAAATAAAGGAGAAAAGATTCCAAAACCTTAAATATCGTCTGCGTAAACTTTTTCCTCTTTTTCGTGTTTTTCCTGAGCAGCAATTGATAGAGTTGCAACTGGTCTCGCTATAAGTCTTTTAATTCCGATAGGCTCTCCAGTCTCTTCGCAAAATCCGTATGTACCATCTTTAATTTTTCTTAAAGCAGAGTCTATTTTTGATATCAGTTTTATTTGTCTGTTGATTGCTCTCATTTCGACATTTTTATCTGTATATGAGCTTGCTTGATCTACAATATCTGCAGAGGTACTATTATCATCCATAGAACTATTATATAAAGCTTCATTATTTGATCTAACCAAATCCTTCTTCCAAGCTAATAGTTTATTTTTGAAAAACACTTTATGTTTTTCACACATATACTTTTCTGATTCTTTTGGAACGTAAGTTTTAGAAATTCTAACCATTATCTAATTTAAAACGCTCGGAGTATATTCAGCAAATAGGTAGTGTCAAGCAAGGTTTAATTGTATAAATTCAAATAAATGGTGATTTATAAAAAGCAAATAAAAAATCTTTTTTATATTTTTTTGGTAATCCATTTAATTTTATGGACTCTGATCCCATCTTTAACAAATAATAATCTTCCGCTTGATACAATTGAAGCTTTAGCTTGGGGCAGTAATTTAGATTGGGGTTTTAATAAGCATCCTCCAATGAGCGCATTCATAGTAGAAATTTTTTATAATATTTTTGGTTCAAACGATTGGGCCTATTATCTCCTAAGTCAGATCTTTATAATTTTTTCATTTTTTGTAATTTTTCAGTTCAGTAAAGAAATTTTAAATAATGAAATTTTAGCGGTCATATCTGTTTTATTGTTAGAGGGTATTTATTTTTACAATTTCACGACCCCCGAATTTAACGTGAACGTTTGCCAAATTCCTTTTTGGGTTTTGACAGTTTATTATTCATGGAAAGTCTTTAATCAAAAAATACCTAAATTAAAAGATTGTGTTATTGTTGGAGTATTTGCTGTTGGTGGGTTTTTATCTAAATATCTATTTATCTATTTACTAATAGCAATTGATATACTTTTCATTTATTTAATATTTTTTAAGAAAGATAGAAAATTTCATTTTAATTATTTAATTTCAGTTGAAGTTTTTTTAGTTTTATTAATTCCGCATATTATCTGGTTATTTAATAATGATTTTATAACAATAACTTATGGACTATCGAGATCAAGTGTAGACAGCTCAACTTTTTTAAATCATCTTATTTATCCAGTAATATTTATATTTAAACAAATTGGAATATTAATTCCATTTTTTGTTATGTTATATTTTCTCATAAAAAAAATTAAAATTAGTTATAATTTAAAGGATAGAAAACTTTTATTTTTATTAACAATAAATCTTTTACCAATTTTTTTAATTCTTTTTACATCTATGATTATGGGCTCAAAAATAAGAACAATGTGGATGACACCTTTTTATTTATTTTTTGGAACTTTATTGGTTTATATTTTTCAAAAATATATTGTGAAACAAAATTATAAAAGTTTTGTATTATCATTTCTAATTTTATTTCTTTTATCCCCTATTACATATGCTTACGTCTCAATAACGGAAACTAACAAAAGAACAGATTATCCTGGGAAAGAAATCGCAAACAAAGTACAATTAAGATGGAATGAAGAATTTAAGAAACCAATAAATGTTATTTTAGGAAATGAGTGGAATGCAGGAAATTTATCTTATCATTTAAAATCCAGACCAGTTTGGGATGGTGAGGTTGATCAAAATAAGTTAGACACTTATAATATTTACATTTGTATTGATAGTATATGCCTAGGTAATAGATGAACGAATTTTTAGAAAAAAATAAAAAATTAATATTAATAATTTTTATAATTGCTGTGATAGAATTTTCAGGGCACGGAATATTTGCATCCTTAATAAGATTTTTGAGTTCAATCAATTCAATATGAAAATTAAAATATTAATACCCCTTTATAACGACTGGCAGTCTCTACTTAAACTCCTTGAAAATATCAACTATCATGTTAGTGATTTAGATCATATTGTCTCTATTGTAGTTGTAAACGATGGATCAACTGAAAAGTGTCCTAACAATTTTCCCAATTACTCAAAAATAAATTCTATAAAAATTATAAATTTAAAAGAAAATGTTGGTCATGCTAGGTCCATCGCAACTGGTCTAAAATTTATTTTAGAAAACAATAATTTTGATTACGTTATACCAATGGACTCAGATGGTGAAGACAGACCTGATGAAATAAAAGATTTAATAAAAAAAATTGAACCTCAGTCTGATTTGCCAATAGTTTGTGAAAGAGTTAAAAGATCAGAAGGGTTTTTTTTTAAATTTTGTTACTTTTTACACAAATTAATTACATTCACATTTACAGGAAGATCTATAAGATTTGGGAATTTCACGTGTCTTCCAAAAGAAATAGTAAAAAGCCTGACCAATGAAAAGGCCACATGGAGTAGTTTTTCAGGGGCTTTATCAAAAATTTCAAAACTTAAAATTGGGACACCTTCAGAGAGAGGCACTAGATACTTTGGACCGTCTAAAATGAGCTTTAAAAACCTTATTGTTCATTCTTTATCAATAATAGCTGTTTTTAAAGTTAATGTTTTAATTAGATCAATATTATTTTTTTTTATATATCTATTCTTAATTTATGAAAAAATTTCAGTTATTACTTTAATTCCTATTTTGCTGATAGTTATATTCAATTTATTGGTTATCTTAATTTCTAAAAGGGAAAATTTAGAAAAATATAGAAACTCAAATCAGAATATTTTTGATGTAAAAGTTATTAAATAATACTAAAATTTTATAATGGAGATTATTAATTTGGAGTCAGTAAAGTCTTTTGTAGATACACTTTGGGTAATAAATTGCGCTATACTAGTGTTTATTATGCAAGCTGGTTTCATGTGTATGGAAACCGGTCTATCCCGATATAAAAATAGTATAAATGTTGCCTTAAAAAATGCAGCTGATTTCGGGGTCTCCGTTGTAATTTTTTGGATATTTGGTTTCGGATTAATGTTTGGCAAAAGCTATAACGGTCTATTCGGTACTGACTTGTTTTTCTTTAAGACAGATGTTGCAGAGTATATGACATACTTTGTATTTCAAGCAATGTTTGTTGCTACAGCTGCAACAATTATTTCTGGCGCTGTTGCAGAGCGTATGAAATTTAATGGTTACATAATTATAACTATTTTAGCGACAGGAATAATTTATCCAATTGTTGGTCATTGGACTTGGTCATCAAGTTATTTAAATAATATGGACGTAGAGAGACAACTATTAGACATCACTGGTCAAATAAATACCACAGGCTGGTTGAGCACTATAGGATTCGTAGACTTTGCAGGAAGTACAATTGTTCACTCAGTTGGAGGGTGGATCGCACTTTCTGCAGTTTTAATATTAGGTCCTAGAATTGGCAAATACTCAAAAGCAAACAAAGGTAAATTTACAGGTTCAAGTTTTCCTTTAGCAGTTCTTGGTACTTTAATTCTTTGGTTTGGATGGTTTGGGTTTAATGGTGGAAGTAATGGCGCAATGGATGAAGCTGTTCCACTTATTTTGATCAATACTTTTTTATCAGCTTCTTTTGGTTTGCTTACAGGTTTAGGAATATCTTTTTTATTATTTAAAAAACCAGATCCATATTATGTCATACTTGGTCCTTTAGCTGGATTAGTTGCAATCACCGCAGGATGTAATTCAATGACATCAGTAGTTTCAATATTTGTCGGAATTATTGGTGCTGTGGTCGCTATATTTGTAAATGAATTATTAAACAAATATGAAATCGATGATGTTGTAGGGGCAATTCCGGTTCATCTTGCAGCAGGTGTTTGGGGAACTTTAGCAGTTGGTTTTTTTAGTAATTTAGAAACACTTGGTACTGATTTAAGTAGACTCGAACAAATTAAAGTTCAGTTTATAGGTGTTATCGCCATAGGCATATTTGCTTTTTTAGGATCTTTTATACTGTTAAAGATTTTAAATTCTTTTTATCCATTGAGAGTTAGCCCTATTCAGGAAGAATTAGGTCTTAATATTGCAGAACATAATGCAACATCAGTAGAGCATGATTTAATTTCTATATTAGATAAACAATCAGAAACTGGTGATTTGACTATTAGGGGACCTCAAGATCCTTTTACAGCGGGAGGTGTCATTGGATTATATTATAATAAATTAATGAGCAAATTAGAGACAAGCGAAATTGAGAAAAAAAAATGGCGTGATAGAATAACTGGCGAAGTTAAACTTGCGGTAAAAGTTCAAGAAAATTTCTTACCTAAGAGAAATTTAGACAATTACCCTGTGCATGGCATTAATCTTGCGGCAAGAGAGGTCTCCGGAGATTTCTTTAGTTTTTACCCACACAACGAAAGTGTTTATTTCATTATTGCAGATGTTGCTGGAAAAGGAATTCATGCAGGTATGGTTATGGCTAAAGCCTCAACTTTATTTGAGATAATGTCTCGTGATAAGGTTGATGTAGATGAAATGGCTTTCCACATGAATAATGACTTACATTTAACTAAAACCGGCGGAATGTTTGTTACTTCAATTATTGGAAATTATAATATTATTACTGATGAAATTTCTTGGGTAAATGCAGGCCATCAACCAGCTATTATAAGAGATAACGAGGGTAATTTTGAAGAATTTGAGAGTAAATCTCCTCCTTTAGGAGTTATTAAACAAGGTACAAAATCTAATTACTTTGTTAATAAATCTAAATTAAATGGACACAGATTTTACGCTTTCACTGATGGTTTATCTGAAAGTTTAGATAAAAACAATAAAGAGATTGGTATTGAAGGGTCCAAAGAAGTTATCAATAGAAATTTTAATCAAAACCCTGATGATGAATTAAATCTTATCGCCAAAGAAATCGCTGCTAATGCCAATAGCAAAAATCTTAGTGATGATCTTACTCTTATTGTTATAGGTAAATAAACCTTTTACTATCTATCAGCCTATCCTAATTTTCGGCATACAGTAGAAATCCGCAGTATCTATTTTTGATGAATATTCTCTTCTCATATTCCATTTTTTATGAACCCCAGCACTTGCAAGGCTTAAAGTAGATCTACCATATCGATAGTTAGTATTATCAATTGATCTCATTAAACTATTTATTTTTTCATCTCTATCAGATGAAAATAAATTTTTTCTTTCTGTATCACTCGACAAACCTGTTAGCATCACTCCCGCTTTTTGGTAACGATAACCATTTTTAAAAATATTTTCTAGGATAGAAACGGCTGCTTTCACTATTTCAATGCTATTATTTGTTGCAATTGGAAAATCTATCGTTTTAGAATTTGAGTAATAACCAAAGTTTCTTTGAAAAGGACTTGTTCTAACAAATACAGTTATTGATTTTGCAACTAAAGACTCTGATCTTACTTTCTCTGAAGCATTCAAACAATAATTTGCAACTGCTTCTTTCAACTCTTGAAAACTTTCGACCCTTTTACCAAAAGAACGTGAAACTACACAGCTTTTTCTTTTTGAAGCCGTCTTTTCAAGATCTATACATGGTACACCTCTTAGTTCCATTGCTGTCCTTGAACTTAAAACATTTGAGGATTTTTTTATCCAGGTATTAGATTTATTTTTTAGTTGTTTAGCATTATAAATTCCATTTTTTTGATAAAATTTAGTTAACTGTCTACCAACTCCCCATACATCATTTATTTCTATTTTTTCTAGTATTGGATCTAGGTTTTCAATACCAATTAAACTTGTAACGCCTGATTGTTTTTTCTTTGCAATATGATTTGCGACTTTACTCAGAGTTTTAGTTTTTGCTATTCCAATGCTAGTCGGTATACCGGTCCATTGTAATACTGTATCTCTTATCTCTCTACCAACATTTACTATTTCATCATCTGGAAAATTTGATAAATCTATAAATGCTTCATCTATCGAGTATACCTCTATATCAGAATTAAATCTTTTTAACGTTCTCATCACCCTTCTTGATAAATCTCCGTATAAAGAATAGTTTGAAGAAAAAACTTGTACATTATTTTTAATAATTATGTCCTTTGCTTTAAAATACGGTTCTCCCATTTTTATTCCAAGAGCTTTTGCTTCATTAGATCTTGAAATAATACAGCCATCATTATTAGATAAAACAACGACAGGTTTTTTTCTTATTTTAGGATTAAATAATCTTTCGCAAGATACATAGAAAGAATTACAATCGACTAGTGCTATTTTTTTAGTAAACCGAGTGGATGACATAAGTTACAACTCCCCAAATAAAAATATCTTCTTCTTCGTTAATTAAAATTCGATCTTTAAAGTTTTTAGATCCTGAAGTGAGAAACTTTTTATCTCTTTCTTGAACAAAACTTTTAACAACTAATTCATCGTGAACATTTGCAATTACAGTTGAAAAGTTTTTTGGTTTTAAACTTTTATCAACAACCAATATATCTCCATCATTGATACCAACATCAGTCATGGATTTGCCCTGTACTCTAATTACAAAAGTTGCTGGAACATTTCTTATTAGATGAACATTGAGGTCTATATCTTCCTCTATATAGTCTGTAGCAGGTGATGGAAAACCAGCCCCAGCTTTATGTAAATAATAAGGTATTGTAATCTTCATAAATGTTCTTATTTTGTTCTTTTTAAATTTATAGCCTAATAATTAAATGTAGTCAAATAGGTTGTATTTTGAGTCTGAAATTGAATCAAAAGTGAATCAAAAGGTGAACATTGAAACTAGATATTGTTGTGTTGTGGATAACTTTTACAATAGATAGACTAAGTAAAATGAGAAAATTAACCTGTCACTGCGGTCTAGTAGAAATTGAGATTGATATAAAAGACAGCTTTGAGGACTTATATAGATGTAATTGTTCAATGTGCATTAGGAAAGGAGCAATTACTGCAATTGTAAACAAAGAAGATTTAAAAGTAATTAAAGGTATGGATAAATTAAAATGTTATCAATTTAAAACAAAGGTAGCAAAACATTATTTCTGCTCCAATTGTGGAATTCAAACTCACAATTTAAGAAGAAGAGACCCAAATACATATGGTATTAATGTTGCATGTATAAATGACATCTCCACAAAAGAGCTGTTTAATTTTAAAATTAGAATAAACGATGGAAGAAATCATATAATGGATAGACAATAATTATGAAAAAAAAATTAACATGTCATTGTGGGGAATTTGAAGCAGAAGTAACAATTCCTGAAAATGGTATTGAAAAAGTTATGAGATGTAATTGTACTTTATGTAAGAGAAAGGGTTATGTGATTGGAGTTTTAGGTGAAAATGACTTTAAAATTATAAAGGGCGAGAAATTGTTAAAACTTTATCAGTACTACACTAAGACTGCAAAACATTATTTCTGTTCGATATGTGGAATTCATACACACAATAGGCCAAGAATAAATCCTAAAATATTTGGTATTAATGTAGCATGTGTTGAAGACATAGATCCGTTTCAATTAGAAAATGTTGGACTTAATAATGGAGAAAACCATCCACTGGATCAAAAGAAGTAATGCGAAATCATTTAGATTGTTATCAAAAAGTAAAGAAGAAGTGTTTTGACTTTATTACTTCACAGGAAACTAAAAAAGAAAAATTTAAAAATAAAGAAAAAATGATTAAAAGTTTCTTAATTCCAATTTGTTTCTGGATTAATAAAAATAAACCGGTAAACAAAACATTTATTATAGGACTTGCTGGTGGCCAAGGAACTGGAAAGACTACTGTATCTTCTTTAATAAGATTAATATTGATAAGTTATTTTAAATTAAGTGTATTTAAAGTTTCTATAGATGATTTTTACAAAACTAGAAAAGAAAGACTGAAATTATCAAAATCAAAACATCCCTTACTTTTAACAAGAGGCGTACCTGGAACACACGATGTTGATATGATGAATAAACTTTTTCATAATGTAAAAAAAAAGAAATTTAATAGTATGTTGATACCAAAATTTGATAAATCAATTGATGATCGGTGCAATAAAAAATTTTGGCACAAGATAAAGAAAAAACCCGATATATTAATTTTAGAAGGATGGTGCGTTGGGGCAAAACCAGAAAAAAGAAATACGTTAAATAGGCCAATAAATAAATTAGAAAAAAATTTAGATAATAAAAAAAAATGGAGACTATTTGTTAATAATCAATTAAAAAATAAATATTCTAAGTTATTTAATCAAATACATAGCTTATTGTACTTAAAGGCTAAAAACTTTAATGCGCTTAAACGTTGGAGAGTTAAACAAGAAAAAAAACTAAAATTTAAAAATAAAAAGAAAAAAAATAATAAGATTATGAATAATTCAGAAGTTTTAAATTTTATGATGACTTACCAAAGAATTACACAAAATATGTTTAAAATTACACCAAAACACTCCTCTATTATTATTGACTTAAATGATAGGCATCAAATAAAAAGGGTAAAATTTAAATATGTATAAAAAAATACTAATAGTTTTGTTTTATTTTTTAATCTTTGGTCAATCAAACGCTGATGACTTAATGAAAGCATTATCAAATGCATATAATAAAAATCCAGAGCTTAATGCTGAAAGAGAAAATATTTTAGTTTCTAAAGAAGATCTTAGAATATCTAGAAGTGAATTTTTACCTTCAATTACGATAACAGGTTCAAAAAGTGAACAAACCACAGATAAATTGACTGACAGATCTGGAGCAAACACTACAATTACGGATGTAGACACTGAAACTCAAAAAATAACAATAGAACAAACTTTATTCCAAGGACTTGGCGGAAAGGCTGATTTAGATAAAAGTAAGATTGGAATAGATTTAGCGGAAGCAAATCTGTTGAAAAAAGAACAAGAAATAATTTTAACAGCAGCAGAGGCTTATAGTGGTCTTACATTTGCAAAAAAAAAGTTAGATATTAACAAAGAAAACTTAAGTTTGCTTGAGAGACAAGTTGAAACAGATCAAAATAGATTAGAAAATGGATTAATCACACTTGCTGATTTAGCTCAATCCGAGTCTTCCCTTGCGGGTGCTCAGGCTCAATTTATTAATTCAAAAAATGATTTAGTAACAGCAAAACTAACTTATGAAAAAATCATCGGACCTTTAGAAGATATAGATTTAATCAATGGGAGTATAAATTTAGATTTTAATATTCCTGAAAGCTTAAGTAAAGCTATTGAATTATCCATTAGTAATAATCCAGATTTGATGATTGCAAAACTAGAATATGAACAATCACAACAAGATGTTAAAATAGCTATAGCTGAATTTTCACCAACCGCTAAAATATTGGCTGAATCCTCTAAATCTAATGACTTAAGTTCAACTGTAGATGAGAGAGATCAAGAAACTCTTAAAGCAGAAATAACTTGGCCACTGTTCAAAGGTGGAAAAAATTCGGCTTCTTTAGAAAGAAGTAAAAGATTAAATAATAGAAAAAAACTTCTTTTAGATAATGCACAAAGATCAAATGAAACAAATGTTGCAAGTGCATGGTCTAGTTTTCAATCATCCGAGAGTGCTTTAACATCTGTTAGATCTCAAGTAAATGCCGCAGAAATTGCAAATGAAGGTATTACAGTTGAATATGAAACAGGTCTTGGAAGAACTACTCTAGATGTTATTCAATCAAATACGATCTTACTTACATCTAAAATTAATCTTGCCAATTCAGAGAGAAACTTTTTCTTATCTCAGCTGAAACTATTAAAGTCTGTTGGACTCTTAAACGCTAAATATCTCAAAATAGTTAAATAAATAGGCTATTATTTTTAATTCTTGCTAATGAGAACAAAATGTGTACATTTATAAATATGATTCGTATGTTAAAAAACACAAAAAAAGAGGCAAAATATGAGTAAAAATAACTTAAAAGTAGTTAAATCAGCAAAAGATAAAGATTTGGAAAATAAAGAGAAAAATAAAGCTTTAGACGCAGCTATTAGCCAGATTACAGATAACTTTGGAAAAGGTTCTGTAATGAAGCTTGGCCAAAAAAAAGCAATGGATATAGAGTCTATTTCTACAGGTTCATTAAGCTTGGATTTAGCGCTAGGTATTGGCGGATTACCGAAAGGAAGAATTGTTGAAATTTATGGTCCAGAGTCTTCTGGAAAAACAACACTTGCTCTTCAAGTAATCGCTGAAGCTCAAAAATCTGGTGGAATATGTGCATTCGTTGATGCAGAGCATGCTTTAGATCCAGTATACGCAAAAAAATTAGGAGTAAATACAGAGGAATTATTAATTTCTCAACCTGATGCTGGTGAGCAAGCACTAGAGATAGCTGATACGCTTGTTAAATCAGGTTCTATTTCTGTAATAGTTATCGACTCAGTGGCAGCATTAACACCAAAAGCTGAAATTGAAGGGGACATGGGCGATCATCACGTAGGTCTTCAATCAAGATTAATGAGTCAGGCTTTAAGAAAATTAACTAGTTCAATATCAAACACAAATACAATGATGATTTTCATTAACCAAATAAGAATGAAAATAGGTGTTATGTTTGGAAGTCCCGAAACTACATCAGGTGGAAATGCATTAAAGTTTTATTCATCAGTTAGAATGGATATTAGAAGAATTGGTGCAATAAAAGATAAAGATGTAATCATTGGTAACTCTACAAGAGTTAAGGTTGTTAAAAATAAAGTATCTCCGCCATTTAAAGTAGTTGAATTTGATCTAATGTATGGAAAAGGAATTAGTAAAGTAGGCGAATTGATCGACCTTGGTGCTAAAGCAGAGATTGTAGAAAAATCTGGGGCTTGGTATGCATACAAAGGTGAAAAAATTGGTCAAGGTAGAGAGAATGCTAAAATTTACCTAGAACAAAATCCAAATGTTGCCGCTGAAATAGAGATGGCAATTAGAGAAAAAGCAGGTGTGATCACTAAAAAGATAGAAGGTAATCCACTTGATCAGGAGAAAGTAAAAGCAAATCAAAAAGAAGAAGAAGCTCCTACCAAAAAGAATTAGCTAAATAGTCATTATTAGTAATAAAAGGCGTCTTAACAGACGCCTTTTTTCCCTTTAACGTTATAGACATCATTTAAAAAAACTGTATTTTAAAAAGATATGGCTCAGAAAACTTTAAATGAAATAAGAAACACTTTTCTCAAATATTTTGAGAAAAATGATCATACAATAGTTGAGTCTAGTAATCTTGTGCCGAATAATGATCCTACGTTGATGTTTGCAAACTCTGGAATGGTTCAATTTAAAAATGTTTTTACAGGTTTAGAAAAAAGAGATTACAAAAGAGCAACCACTTCACAAAAATGTGTAAGAGCTGGTGGTAAACATAATGATTTAGAAAATGTTGGTTATACTCCAAGGCATCATACATTTTTTGAGATGCTTGGAAATTTTTCTTTTGGAGATTACTTTAAAGAGAAAGCAATTCATCTTGCATGGAATTTAATAACAAAAGATTTTGGATTAGATAAAAACAGGCTCTATTTCACAGTTTTTAGCGAAGATGATGAAGCGTTTAATCTTTGGAAAAAAATTACAGGATTTGGTGATGATAGAATAATCAAAATACCAACTTCAGATAATTTTTGGTCAATGGGAGAAACTGGACCATGTGGTCCTTGCTCAGAAATATTTTATGATCACGGTGACCATTTAAAAGGTGGTTTGCCTGGCACAAAAGATCAAGATGGTGACAGATATATTGAAATTTGGAATTTAGTATTCATGCAATACGAGCAAGTCTCGAAAGATAAAAGAATTAATTTACCAAAACCATCAGTTGATACTGGGATGGGTTTAGAAAGAATAGCAGCACTGCTCCAAGGCACACATGATAACTATGAAACAGATCATTTTAAAAAAATAATTGGCTCTATCTCTGAAGAATTAAAAGTCAAGCCTGATAAAAGTAATTTATCAAGCTTTAGAGTGATTGCAGATCACTTAAGAGCAAGTTCTTTTTTACTAGCAGAAGGAGTTTTACCATCGAATGAGGGAAGAGGTTATGTTCTAAGAAGAATTATGAGAAGAGGTATGAGGCACAGCCATCTACTTGGATCAAAAAAGCCCATCTTTTTTAATATATTTAAAACATTGATGGATGAAATGTCAGGTAATTATCCAGAATTAAAAAGGGCAAACTCACTAATCAAAGAAACTTTAAGAATGGAAGAAGAAAAGTTTTTAGTTTTACTTGATAGAGGAATAAAGATTTTGGATGAGGAAATTAAAAAGATCGATAAAAAACTTTCAGGAGAAGCAGCATTTAAACTTTATGACACTTATGGTTTTCCATTAGATCTCACTGAAGATATTTTAAAAAATAAATCTTTAACACTGGATCATGAAAAATTTAATAGTTTAATGAAAGAAAGCAAAGAGCTTGCAAAAAAAAATTGGAAAGGTTCAGGCGATAAATCTATTGAGGAAATTTGGTTTACTATCAAAGACAAAATTGAACCGACTGAATTTTTAGGTTATGAAACTAATACATCAGAAGGAGTAATTAAATTTATTATAAAAGATAACAAAGAAGTCAATTCACTATCTGAAGGGGAGGAAGGTTATATAGTTTTAAACCAAACTCCTTTTTATGGTGAGTCTGGTGGACAGCTTGGTGATACTGGGACTATAAAATGTGGAGATAATAATTTTAATGTGACGGATGTACAAAAAAAGTTTGGAGATTTGTTTATCCATTATGGTAAAATAAAAAAAGGTAAACTTAATTTAAATGATAGTGTTGAATTAACTATAGACTATGAGCGAAGAAAAAACATTAGAGCATATCACTCTGCAACACATCTACTTCATGAATCTTTAAGGAGAACTTTAGGTAAGCATGTAATGCAAAAAGGATCTCTAGTTGCACCTGATAGACTTAGATTTGATTTTAGTCACATGAAGCCTATATCTGAAAGTGAATTAGATAAGATTAATAAAATTGTTAATGAAATTGTTGATAATAAAAGCGAAGTTATTACAAGACTAATGACACCTAAAGAAGGTATGGAACATGGAGCTTTGGCGTTATTTGGAGAAAAATATGGAGAAGAAGTAAGAGTAGTGTTTATGGGAGAAGAAGGTAACAAATATTTTTCAACAGAACTATGTGGCGGAACACATGTGAGAAATACAAGTGAAGTTGGTAAATTTAAAGTTGTAAGTCAATCTGCAATAGCATCAGGCGTTAGAAGGGTAGAAGCATTGAGAGATAAACAACTTGAAAAATATTTAACTGAAAAAGAAAAAAACTTAAATGTTGCTAGTCAAAAAGATCAGGATCAAATAGACGATTTAATAGATCAAATTAAAAAGTTAGGTGGTAAGCCTAATATGAGTTCATCTGATAAAAAAATAATTATAAAAGAATTGAATAAACAATTGGAAGTACTTAATGTTAAAAATGTTCTTGGAGACAAAAACAAAAATATTATTAAGGATGAGAATATAAATAATATAAAAGTAAGATTTCAAAAGATTAATGATCTATCACCGAAAGATTTAAGAAAACTAGTTGATGAAGGTAAAAATTATTTAAAAGAGGGAATAGTTATAGTTTGTGCAAGTAAAGATGATAAAGTTGGATTAGCCATAGGAGTTACAAATAATTTAATAAATAATTACGACGCTGTACAACTTGTAAAAGCTGGTTCCGAAATTATAGGTGGAAAAGGCGGTGGAGGTCGAAAAGATTTTGCGCAAGCTGGTGGAAACAAAGTAGAAATGATTGATGAAGCTTTTACAAAGATAAAAAGTTTAATTAAATAAAAAAAAATAATTTCTAAAAATTAAATAAGCAACTGTTCCAAAAATTAAATAGGGACCAAAAGGTATTTGTGTGCTCATACTTTTAGATTTATTAATTAAACTTGGTAAAGCAACTAGTAATGCACTTAGTGAAGATAAAAAAATTACATATGGAATTGAATACCAGCCAAACCAGAAACCAATAGCGGCTAAAAGTTTTGCATCACCTAATCCCATACCTTCTTTCTTTCTGATTTTCATATACAACGTAATAATACCCCAAATTAAAACATAACCGAATACTCCACCTATTAATGACTCCACATAATTAGGAAATAAATTTAGATTTATGTTTGGATCAAATGATTTTACGAAACCTATAATCATTAAAGGAAAAGTTAATGCATTTGGAATTATAAAATGATCTAGATCAATAAAAAAAATAATAATAAAGAAAACTGTTAAGACAATTAGTAATAATGTTGTGATTGTAGTCCCATATAAATAAAAAATAGTTAAAAAAATTATAGCGGTTGCAAGCTCAACAAAAAAATAGCGGAAATTAATATTTATTTTGCAATTTCTACATTTTGCTTGAAGTATAATATATGAGATTAAGGGTATGTTATCGAACCATCTAATAACTTTATTACATGATCTACACTTAGATCTTGAGGTTACAATATTCCCTTCACTTGGCAGTCTGTAAATGCAAACGTTACAAAAGGATCCCCATAATAAACCTAAAACAAAAACAACAAAGTAAATGAATAACACAAACTATAATTTTATATTTGATGCAATTTCAACTATCCCATCGATACAATATTGAACAAACATGAAAGCATCATGGATATGTAGGTAAAAATTGGGTGAATATATGATTAATTCCATTATTTAAAAATTATCAAAAAAGTTATAAATTGCCAATATAATTATGATTTTTGGAGCTAAAAAAATAGAAGTAAATAGGGTTGAAGATAACTCAAAACAGGATCTTGCCTTGATAACTCAGATGAATCAAGAGTTAGCAGGTTCATTAGATTTAAAAGAGACATTACAGAATGCTCTAGAGACAATCATAAAAAGAATTAACGCGCAAGCAGCTAATATATTTTTAATTGAAGAAAAAAAACAAGTGTTCCAATGTATTGCATCTAAGTATCAAGCTTACCTAGAAGATTATGAGATACCTTTAACACAAGGCGTAATGGGTAGAGCAGCATTAGGTAAAAAATGTATTAGAGTTGGGGATGTAAGAAAAGATGTAAGAGAAATAGCAGAGTTTTATTTTGATTTAGATAATAAAACAAATTTTACTACTTACTCAGTACTATGTGCGCCACTTATAGTCTCAGGCGAATGTATTGGTGTTATTCATTGTTTAAATAAAAAAACAAATACTAAATTATTTGAAGAGAATGATAGAAAATTATTAGAGACTTTATCTGGACCAGCTGCTCTTGCAATTAAAAATGCTAAAACAGCAAAAGAACTAATCGATAAGAATAGAATGCAAAAAGAAATCGAAATTGTTGGCGAGATACAAAAAACTTTATTATCCGAAAATAAAAATGATGAGTTTCCGATTGCTGGAATAAATATCCCAGCTAAAGTTGTATCTGGAGACTTTTATAATTTTTCTGACCTAGGTAATAATAAATTTGGTTTTGGTGTTGCAGACGTTTCTGGCAAAGGAATTAAATCATCTTTGCTAATGTCAAAGGCTTCAAGTCTGTATAGATGTTTAAGTAAAACAATTTTCTCAGCTTCATCTTTACTAAAAATATTAAATGATGAAATTTGTGAAACAACATCAAGAGGTATGTTTGTTACAATGATTGTTGGCGTGTATGACAAAAATAAAAATGAATTACTTTTAGCAAACGCAGGTCACGAACCTCCGTTAATATTTTCAAAGGATGGAAACTTTAAAACAATAGATGAAGCTGGCCCACCATTAGGTATTGCTCCTAACTTTAAATTCGCAGAACAAATTATTTCCTTTAAAGAAAGTTCAATGTACATTTTTACAGACGGTATTACTGAAATGAAAAATAACAACGGTGAAATGTTAGGACAAGAAGGTTTTCAAGATTACATAAAAAAATATCAGACCACTCCTAATAATAAAAGATTACAAAAAATGATTGAGGACTTAATAAGTTCTGGAAGAATTCAAAAAGATGATTTAACTATAGTTACTGTAGATGGAAATTAATATTTATGTCTTTAACCAAAGTAATGTTCTTCTTTGCAATATTTTTATCTTCGATGTTATTTTGGGCAACTTCAAATGTTTGTAGATATAATTTTGTAATTGATAAAAAAACAAATGAACTTAATGTTCTAATGCAAGAGATTGGACCATCAATCGGAAGTGCAAAAGCATTTTACTTCAAAGAACTTAATTGTAATAATGTAGAATTTTCTTTTAATTTTGAAAGAGTATTAAAAAATCTAAAAACTCTATCAGTTATGATCTATCAAGAACTCTCTACTGACATAAAAGGAGATCCTAATTAAAAAAAATTAATTTTTCTCAAAATTAAATAAAATTTTCAATTTTTTGTTGAATTTTTTTATTTTTTTAAATATTTAAGGTGATACAACTAAAAATTTAGCTTTTAAAGTACAACTTAAGCTATAAAATAATGATTTTTATAATTACATATTAAAAAATTTTAAAAAAATAGTGATCTCTAACACAAAATAAGTAAACTCTAACACAAATTTATGCTTAATATGATATATTAAAATTATTGTTGATTTTATTGACTTTTTTATATTTTAGAAAATATTTTAAACTCTAACACAATTTAAAATTTCTGTTTGTGTTAGAGAAATTAAAAATTGTGTTAGAGATTTACAAAAATAATAAAATTTTCTTAATTTCTTTTTAAAATCATTAATATTGAAAAAGTGTTGATTTTACTTGTTTTTCTTCATAAACGCTCAAAATGGACTACAATTATTTTATTTTGTGTTAGACATTTTTTTAAATTGTGTTAGAGTTTATAAAAATTGTGTTAGAGATTCGGAAAAAATAATTTTTCTGAAGGCTAAAATATGAATGATGATAACAAAGAAGATATAAATAAGTCGGAAGACAATAAAGTAGAAACTGATAATCAATCAGAAGTTGATCAAAATGATACAACTAAAGATATAAATCAGACTTCTGAGACTCAAACTTCAGAAATTCAACCTTCTTCTGATAATAGTCAATCAAATCAGGAAAGTTCAGCCGAAACGTCTACTGAAACAAATAATATTTCTCCAGAACAGTCTGACAATAAACAAGAACATCAAGTGATCCATAAAAAAGACGGAAGACTACATATATATGTAAGACAAGATAAGTATAAAGGTGAGCTAAAATCAAAAAATTGGGTAGGAAGACTATATATAGATGGAAAACAGAAAATATCTTCGTCTGGCACTCAAAATTTAGACGAGGCTATACCAATTTTAGAAAAATGGTTCGATGATATTCATGCTGAGAGCGAAAGATTAAAAAGACAAAGTCAAGAAAATCAAACGACATCTAACAACGATGTTCAAAGCGACACAACAAAACAAAATGAAACTCAAGTTTCTACTGGTAATGAAACTCAAGAAGTAGTATCTCAAAAAACAACTGAAACTTTACAAACAGCGGAACCAATTGTTAACCAGAGCGTTGAAAAGAAAATTGATGAAACATCAAATATTACTAGTGAAAATATTAAACAAGAAAATAAAAGCACAACTTCAACTACAAAAGAAAAATTTTCAAACTTATTTGGCAAACTTAAAAATATTAAATTAAAAAAACCATCCTTAGATGGAATTAAACTTCCAAAATCTCCCACGATAAAAAAGAACAATGCTTTAACTAAAGCCTTAGATTTTTTTAAAACAAAAATTGGAAAGTCAACAATTCAGGGTGAAGAAATAATTGGGGTTGAATTAAGTAATAAAAGCATAAGACTTGCGCAAATAAATGCTGATAAGTCTAATCAATGGGTATTAGAAAAGTTTTATACACATAAACTAGATATACCTGATGAAAGTTCAGTTTTAGAAAACGCAGAAAAAATAACTGCTGAATTAGTTCTTGCAATTCAAAAGTCTAAAACTGTTACAACAAATGTTGCAATATCCATACCTGTTACAAGCGCGATTATAAGAGTAGTTACTGCTCCATTGATGAAAGATGATGAGTTGCAAAAAGCAATAGAAACTAATTC
>CACNFB010000011.1 GCA_902619665.1 uncultured Pelagibacteraceae bacterium | reverse complement strand
ATATTATAGGCATTTATAGTTAAATGACCTGAATTGTGAACCCTTGGTGCAATTTCATTTACATATAAATTTTGATCTTTATCTATAAAAAATTCAACACATAAAGTTCCAACATACTGAAGTTCTTCAGAAATAAGTTTAGCCCATTCTTGAGATTTTTTAAAATGAGACAAATTAATTTGGGCTGGAATGGTTGAATATTTTAAAATTTGTTCTTCGTGTAAATTTTCTATTGGTTCATATATTTCGTAATTATTTTTTGAAAATCTTGTAATTACCACAGAAATTTCTTTTTCTAGACTTACTAATTTTTCTAGTACGAATTCCCTATCAAAGGTAATTTTATGATTATCCAAATCTTCCAAATTATTTAATTTATATTGGCCCTTACCATCGTACCCAAGTGTAGAAGTTTTTAGTATTCCAGGTAATAAATTTTTATGTTTTTTTATATCACTTTCATTAACAATTCTTTCAAATTCTGTAGTTTTTATATTTTTTTTAGTTAGAAAATTTTTTTCTGAGTATCTGTGCTGAACAATTTTGTTAACTTCTGGATTAGGATCTACTTTTTTTACTTTGTTTAATTTTGACAACACATCATAAGGAATATTTTCAAATTCATAGGTTATTTTATCTACCATTGAAGTAAACTTTGTTAAATTTTCCTCATTGTCATACTTAGAATAAATAAAATGATCTGCAAAATGTTTTGCTGGCGATTCTTCATCGTCACTAATTACAACTGTATTTATGTTTATGTTTTTTGCTGCAGCGCAAAGTAAAGATCCAAGTTGGCCTCCACCAATTATACCTAAGGAAATTTTACTCATTCTATTTAGGTTTTTTTTTTACTGATTTTGATTGTTTCAATCTAAAATTTAACAATGAATCTTTAACCTTTTTATTTTGAAGTCCAATAATTGATGCAGCATAAAGTCCAGCATTTATTGCACCATCTTTACCGATTGCAACTGTGCCAACTGGGATACCTTTTGGCATTTGTACTATTGATAAAAGACTGTCCATACCTTTTAATTTTTTAGACTCAATTGGAACTCCAATAACAGGAATACTAGTCAAAGATGCAACCATACCAGGAAGATGTGCAGAACCACCAGCTCCTGCAATTATCACAGAGTAATTATTTCTTTCGGCATTTTTAGCAAATTCAAACATTCTTTTTGGAGTTCTGTGTGCTGAAACTATTTTCACATCACATTTTATTCTAAAGCTTTGAAGAACTTGTTTTGAATACTTCATAGTAGAGTAATCAGATTGACTACCCATTATAATTGCTACTTTGTTTAATTTTTTATTACTCATTTATCTTTTAATATCAAAAAATTATCTACTAATATATAACTATTGTTATGAATTTCAAAATTGACAATTTACAATACTGCAAATGGGAAAGATCTGTTTTTGAGATTAATAGAGAAGCTAATTTAGATGCGGTACATGTAACAGTTGTTTATCATGAAGATTTTGATGAATTTAAAAAGAGACTTTTAGAGTGGAAAGAAAATTTTGAGGAAAACAAAGATTTAATTTTTTTAGGTAAAAACTTTAAAGATATTGAGAAAGCAAAAAATGAAAATAAAACAGCAATTTTTTTTGGTTTTCAAAACTGTTCGCCAATTGAGGATGATATAAATTTAATTGAAAAGATTTATGAGCATGGGTGCAGATTTATGCAACTCACTTATAACAATCAGTCTTTATTAGCCTCAGGATGTTATGAAAAAAATGATGGAGGTGTTACTAATTTTGGAAGAGAGGCAATTAAAGAAATGAATAGACTGGGGATTGTTGTTGATATGTCTCACTCAGGAGAAAAAAGTACTTACGATGCAATTGACTTAAGCCAAAAACCTATTGCAATTACTCACGCTAATCCATCTTTTTGGCATCAAACTAAAAGAAGTAAGTCTGATGATCTTCTTAAAACATTATCAAAAAGTGGGGGTATGCTAGGTCTATCACTTTATCCACATCATTTAAAAGACGGAACAAATTGTTCACTAGATAGTTTTTGCGAAATGGTAGCAAGATTAGTCGATGTCATGGGGATTAAAAATATTGGTATTGGCTCAGATCTTTGTCTAAATCAGCCTGATAGTGTTGTTGAATGGATGAGAAATGGAACATGGACAAAGTCAAAAAATTTAGGTGAGGGGTCAAAAAACAATCAAGGATTTCCTGATCAACCTGAATGGTTTAAAGATGCGAGAGGTTTCAATAATATCGAAAATGGACTTAAAAAAGTTGGTTTCGATAATAATGATATTAATGCAATACTAGGCAATAATTGGTTTAATTTTTATAAGGAAATATAAAATGCAAATTAAATTAAGAGATCCAAAAAAAATCATGAAACTTTCACGATTGGGTTCATTTCATCAGTCGAAATTGTCATTTCTAAGATCTTTCCTAAGGGAATTTAAAGACTGGGATTACAAAAGAGACATGTTTGATTTAGATGAAAATGGACATGGCGTTGCCGTCTATTCTTTTAAGAAAAAAAATAGAAATTATTCATTAATTTGTTTTTCAAATAAAATTGATGATCACGAAAGATCAGATAGAGTTATTGCTACTAAATGGGATGCGAGCTTTACACTCTTTGATGGTGTGCCTACCAAAAAAGATATTGATAGATTAAAACAAAATGTACCAAAACAAGAAATAGGTAGAATGACTTATAAAGAACTTACTTTATCAAGAGCCAATAAATCATTAAGAGCTTTTAATTATGTAGTCGATTGTTTATCAAATGGAAAACAACCAGATAAAAGCACAATAGGCAAAATTGGATACCTTTACAGAACTACTGCAGTATATGGCTCAGGAAAATTTGGTTTGGCAGATAGATTTAGAATTAAAGATAGACCAGAAATAGTTGGTCCTTTTAGATTAGAAATGATGTTAGTTTATTTTGTAAGACAATTTACTTTTGATCAAGTTAATCATATTGCAAAATCAAAGAGCCCTAAGTCATCAGTCGAATTGGATAAAAATATATGTAGAAGTTTGGGCATAGGCAATTCCACAGGTTTAGGTATGGCACCATTTATAATAAATCATCCAACTTTATTAAATAATTGGATAACTGCGAGGGAAGTTGCATTAAAAAAGATTAGAGAATTAAAAAGAATTAATATTAATGATTATAACTATTTTTTAGATTGTTTAAAAAAGTCTCTTAAGAACATTTTTTCTTGGGAAACAGATAGTGATTATCAAAAAAAAAAGATACAAAATTTAAAAGACGATTTAAAGAAAGTAACAGATTTCTTAGATACAAATTATTCTGAAAAAAAGGATTATTTTTTCAATGAATTTTATTTATGGGCTGAGGAGAACTTAAGCGAAGAAGGCATTGAATACATAGTTTCAATGTTAATGGAACCTTTTGATGACATAACCGAACCTCTAATTGCAACAATGAGTTCAAATGAGGATAAATATTTTAATATCCCAACTCACAAAACTGTTAGAGATTTAGTAAATATCTTAGAAAAATATTATGGAAATTTAATAAAGATCGATTTTAATAAAAATGAAAATAACCAAAATTTTTGGTTTATTTCCCAAAATAAAGAAGAGCCAAGAATTGCAAATAGATTTGAAGAACAAGGATCTGAATTAGAACAACCGCTTGCAATAGCAAGAGATATAAATCAATTGTATTTTAGAGCTACTAATTTTAAACAAAGTTTGCCGGTAAGTAGATTTTTGTTAGATAATAATGATTTAAGACATGTTGTCAGAAGAGCTTTTCTTATTGAAAAATTCCCATATTCAGAAATACAAGATAATACAATCGGACACAAATTAATTCCGATTGACATGCTTAGACTTAAATTATCTTTCTTTGGTGCTTGTAAATTTGATCCAAGATCAGACAAGTGGTTAAGGATTTGCATGTTTCAAGGAGCACCTTTGCCTGAGGATTTAAATAATTTTAAAGATAATTGGATTTATAATTCTTTAAACTAATGAGATCATTAAGCGAAATTGATACACTATCTAAAAGAGCTTCTAAAGGCATGGGTTTTTCATGGGGAGTCTCAGAAGAAATTGGAAAATCTATAAAACTGATGGAAATGTTTGGACTACCAGGTTTAAAAAATCTTAATAACTACTTTAAAGTTATCAAAAAAAACCAATTCCAGAATATTAGCTTGATTACAGAGACAAATATTTCAAACAAAATTCCTTACTGTCCTTTAATAACAGGTATAAACTTTATGGATCAAATTCACTCTTTGGAAAAACACAATAAAATAATTTTTAACAATATGGCTTATCCAATATTACTGATACCGTTTATTTCAAGATCTTCAGAAATAATCGGAAAAAGGTTAAGCCTTAAAGTTGAGAATGAAACTTTTTTGCTTAATTTTAACCAGTCTATACATTTAAAAAGTAACTTAAGTAATTTAAAAGACAAAGTTGAAGTATTGGAAATAGAATTTTTAAAAAATGAAAATACTTTTGATGAAAAAGATTGGGAAGAATTGTATAAAATATCTGAAGAAACTTTCGTTAAAGAAAATGAAAGCTTAAAAAATACTGCTGCTGGAGCTGGTTTGACAGATAATGACTAAAGAAAACACCAATATTAATTATACTGAAGAATCATTAGATGACTTATGTGAGGAATGTAAAAAAAGTGACGAAAGTGTCACCCATAATCTAATACTTACAGGATTTAAAATTTGTAAATCTTGTAGAGTTTCTAAAACAATATTTCCAATTTAAGTAACATTGCTTATTGGCAAGGTATCCATTCTACTCATAACAAAAGACACTGATAATATAGCTAGTATTAAAAATGACAAAAATATAATTCCAAAAGATTTAAAATTAGATTTTAATTGTAATACTTCCCTTGTTGAAATTATAAGAGATGCAAAAATCCATAGTTGAGTAAGAAATATAACTGGCATAACCATAGTTGGAGTAATAGCGAAAAATCTTAATAGGCCAGGAGCATGAGCGAAACCTACGGCTATTAGTATTTTTTTAAATGGAACCTTAGTATCTTTGTCTGGAAAAAGCTTTACTCCAATTACAAATATAAATATTGCCCAAACAAACCAAGTAAAAATAGCAGTAATCGCAGATAAACCGATCGATGTTTTGTAAAATGTGTTTGCAGCAATAGCTCCAGCTACACCATCTAAAACCATAACAAGAGCTGAAAAATATATTGCTGCCTCACCAAAACTCTTACTTTCTCTATAAAGATTTTTATCAAGCTTGATAGATCTAAATACGATACTTAAAAATTGCGCAAACATTACTTTTTATTTTTTTTTTCAATAAATGAAACTATTAAAGGAAATATTAACAAAATAATAGCAATAATGATACTTGCGATTATTATGACAATTTTTGTCATATAAAAACAGATAAATTATAAAAATCTACTTCGCAACTTCCCTAGTGTTTGGATTATAAGATTCTGTAAATGGAATATCCACAACAACTGCATCAACAGGATTACTTCCTTTTTCACAATATTTTTTAGGTAAGTGAACTTTAAATTTATCACCCACATTACCTTTAGGAAATCCATTTTTGTTAATCGTTCCATCAAATGGAACATAACCCATTGCAATATTTGTACCTTTTTCTGGATGATACCAAGGAGATGTAACAAAACCGATCGGATTTTTTCCATCTTTTGATATTAGCCAAAAATCTGGGGCATACTCTTCAATTGGTTTTCCACCTAGTTCCATACCAACTAGTTGAAGTTTGTATGGTTTTTGTCCATTTAGTAATTCTTTTTTCATATTTTCTAGTGCTTCTTTACCAATGTAATCCCCTTTTTTAGCCCATTCACCTTTTCCTGATAATGAAACTTGATAACCTAAATTACATTGAAATGGATTATGTTCATTGTCCATATCCTGACCCCAAGATAAAATTCCAGCTTGAATTCTTCTGTGATGCGCAGGAGCGATAACCATTAATTTATGTTTTTTACCTGCTTTTAAAACTGCATTCCACATATCTTCTGCGTAAAGTGTTGCGTTTCTTAAATATATTTCATAACCCGCTTCACCAGAAAAACCAGATTGAGAAATTACACAGCTTCTTCCACCAACTTTCGCTTCAGCTAATCCATAATAAGGCATATTATCTAAATCAACTTGTTTACCAATTAAGTCGTTCATTAAAGCTTTTGATTTTGGACCTTGAATTTGCACAGGACATGCATCTATTTCATCTATCTCAACATTAAATCTTTTATCTGCATTTACTCCTTGAAGATATAAGCCTATATCACTGTCTGATAAACTAAACCAAAACTCATCTTGAGCAATTCTTAATAAAATTGGATCATTAAGCACTCCGCCTTTATAATTACAAAGAATTACATATCTAGCTCTCATCGGTGAAATTCTAGTTGCATCTCTTGTAATTACATAATCAGTAAATTTTTCTGCATCAGGACCTTTAACTCTAATTTGTCTCTCAACTGCAACATTCCACATTGTAACGTGATTTTTAATTGCTTTATACTCAACCATCGCTCCACCTTTTTCAGGTCTTACATATCCACGTGGGTGATAAATTCTGTTATAAACTGTTGCTCTCCAACATCCTGCTTTCATTGACAAGTGCCAGTATGGAGATTTTCTAACTCTTGTTGACATTAACAAATCTACTTTTGTTGGACCGCTTTGTCTTAAGTTATATGGAACGTGTCTGTCTGATTGATCAACTTTTGTCGTATGTGATACTTTAGAGTAATCTACTTTTTCAATAATTCTGCTTGGTGATAATTTTCCGTTGGACTTTTTTTTTGTTTTTTTTCTTTTTTTAGGCATAGTTATTTTCCTTTAGCCAGTTGTTGGTTTCCTTAAGCCCACCAAATGTGTAGATGTGAAAATATTTAGTATGCTCTTTTATTTTATCTACAAGTTCATTTGGGTCTTTTGGTTTTAATAAATCAATTGCCCTACTAAAATTGGATTTAATAAAATTTATAGAATTTTTTGCTCCTACAATATTTGCAAACTTAATTAAGCTTGATATTTTCATAGGTCCAGTAATTCCAACATGAACTGGGACAGACTGTTTAGAAATAAAATCAATAATTGGTTCTGACTGCATTAACCATTGAGTTACAATGTAATCAGCGTAAGGCTTTTTATCAATCATTGCTTTTTCTAACACTTCGTCGGATATATCAGGACTCCCCTCTGGATGTCCAGCAATTCCTATCTTCATTTTCTCAAAATAACCAGTCTCTAAAAGCTGGAAAGAACTATCGAATTTTCCCATGGGCTCTCTGCCGCCACCAATTACAAGGGCTTGCTTTACCCCGCCGTCTTTACACATTGTTACATATTCTTTTAGTTGTGCTTCATTAGCCATTGATCTTGCAGGAAAATGAGGGACAGGGTTGAAACCCTTTTTCACTAAGTTGACTGCTTGTTGAGCTGTCTCTTTAAAATCGCCACCAGGTAGCATTGTAATGTAGACGTCTTTTAAAGCTGGCAAGGTATCTAGATTTGTTTTTGGTCCAATTTCTATAGAAAAATTCATTCGGGGATCATTATTTATTTTGAATTATCTGTCTATATAAATATTGACGTCATAAAGTCAGATTTAGAGGTCTAAATTTCATCTATAATTGTTAAAATTTATCTATTATATAAGTTTAAAATTTGCTTATGAAAATAATACTAATAATGGGTCTTCCTGGAGCTGGGAAAACAACCTTGGCCGATGAATTAGCCCCCATGTTACAAGCCAAAAGACTAAATGCTGATGAAGTTAGGAAGGCTGCTAATGACTGGGACTTTTCACCAGAGGGAAGAACTAGACAAGCAAAAAGAATGGCAGACTTTGCTTTAAAATTAAAAGAAGAAGGTAATTATGTTATTGCAGACTTTATTTGTCCAACACCGAAAGCAAGAAGTTTGTTCCCTGCAGATTATACAGTTTGGGTTGATACTATTCAAAAAGGTAGATTTGAAGACACTAATCAGATGTTCGTAAAACCTGAAAAATTTGACTTTCATGTAACCACTCAGGATGCTAAAAATTGGGCACCAAAAATACTTAAAGATTTAAAAAAATAAGTTTGTGATTATATGAGTACTTTTAAGAAAACACTTTTATTTTTATTTTTTTATTTTTACATATCTAATATTTTTATTCAAAAGGCTTATGCAATTATAGAAAGCGGCGACAATCTTGATGATACCAATTATGAAGTGCGAACATTTGATGTTTCAGATGAAGAAACTACGCCCAGAGATGTTACATTTAGTAATGATGGAAAAAAAATGTTTATTGTTGGAAACGGTGGTGATGATGTAGATGAATATACCCTATCAACAGCATATAACATATCGACAGCTGTTTTTGTTGATAGCTTTTCAGTTGCCAGTGAAGATGGTAACCCAATGGGAGTTAGGTTTAACAACGATGGATCAAAAATGTTTATTGCAGGAAGATCAAATAAAAAGGTATTTGAATATTCTCTCTCTGTAAATTTTGATGTATCAGAAGCTGCCTATACCGGAAACTTTATTGATGTTTCAGCACAAGTTGCCAGCGTATTTCTTGGTCTAGCTTTTAGTCATGATGGAACAATGATGTATGTAACCGATGGTCAGAAGGCTGCTTCAACCGATAGTATCTATCAATTTTCATTGAATAAAAGTTTTGATTTGTCTGGTGGAGCTAATCTTATAAGATCTGTTAAAACAACAACTGAAGGTTTGGAAACTCTGCTACCTGAAGAAAATGAACCAAATGGTATAGCGTTTAATAAGAGTGGAACAAGAATGTTTTTGATAGGTACGAAAGGTAATGACGTTAATCAATATACTCTATCTGAAGCTTTTAACATTTCTACAGCTTCCTTTGATGGTGGTGCAGGTAGAGCTGGAGCTGATAACCCCAATGGTATAGACTTTAGTCCAGATGGGTTAATAATGTATCTTTTAGATACTTTTAATAAAGAAGTGCAAGAACATCACTTGCCTTGTCCGTTCAATCTTTTTGCTGGAAAATGTGAAAAGATTACTCAAAATAGCGACCGTGCAGGAATAGCAGAGGCACAAATGGAACTTGCAAAAAGAACAATTAATATGTCAACAAATTCAGTTTTAAATAGATTGAAGTGGATAAAGAGAAACGAGGATAAACAAAATTTATCTAACCAAAATATTAAATTAAACTTTTCAAATACCATGCTTTCATCTTTAAACCAATTACCTATTTCATCCTTTAAAAAAATATCAACGACTAAAAGAAATACTGACTCTAATAAAAAATATTTTTACTGGAGCGAAGGCAATATTACACTAGGAAGAGTTGGAGACAGTGACATTGCATCTACAAAGGAAATTAGTACAAATTCTTTAACTTTTGGTCTTGACAAATTCACTGATGATTATGGTATCGATGGATTAGCTTTCAGATTTGGAAGGGATGATGTTGATGTTGGTAATTCTGGAAGTCATTTAGACTCTAATACATTTAATGTAACCTATTACAATACATCGTCTATAGAAAATGATACAAAATTTGTAGATAAATTTTTTGGGATAGGAAAATTGAGTTCTGATATTATCACTGATGTTGGTGGAAATAAATTAACAGCTAAAAGAAAAGGTTATCAAGTTTATGGAACTTACAGGCTTAAAGAAGAATTTATAAAAGGTAAATTAACTTTTATAAATTCTGGACAATTAGACTTAGGGCATACTCTTTTAAAGAGATATAAAGAATCTGGAAAAGAAGAAGCAGCCATAAGAGTTAAGGACCAACATGTTGGAACATTTAATTTAAGACATTCAATTGCTGTAGTTGAAGATTTATCAAATGAAAAATATCAATTCAAAAGGCATGGTAAACTAGAATATTTAGTTGATGGTGATCGGTCTTCTGATATTAAGTATAGTTATGCTAATGATCCGTCAAATTCCTATAAGGATAAACTTGAAGTAGGTTCAGTTCATAATATTAACGCTGAAATTGGTTTAGATTTAATTTTTCCTGATAGATATAGTATATTTTTAATTTACGAGAGAAATCAAGCTATAAATTCTGGTCACAATGATAATTTGTACATTGCAATAGGATATTTACCTTATGAAGGTGCCGAATATGCATTTACAATCAATGGTTCAGAAAATTTATTATCAAAGTTAGAATTTAAAAAAAATGTAAACGGTTTAAATTTAAGCTTTAATGTTAATGATGATTTAACAAATTTAGGTGAAAACAGAGAAGCTAATATTGTATTAAATAAAGTCTTTTAATTTATTTCAATAAGATTAAACTCAAAAAAAAGAGGTATATATGAGTTATCAATGGGACAATAAAAAACCAACAGCACAAATGCTTGGAAGATGGCAACCATTTCACGATGGTCATTATGCTCTGTTTGAAGAAATTATTAAAAAAACAGGACAAGTTTGCATTCAGATAAGAGATGTACAAGGTGTTGATGATAATCCTTTTGATTTTGAAACAGTAAAAAAGAAAATTGAAGAAAGATTAAACCCAAAGTTTGAGGGAAGATTTAAAATAGTACTGGTACCCAACATTACAAATATTTGCTATGGACGAGGGGTTGGATATAAAATTGAGGAAATAGTATTACCAGAGGATATTCAAAAAATCTCTGCAACAAATATCAGAAAAAAAATGCGTGAAGATGGAGAACTTGAGTAAAATGTCAGTTCTTTTAAAAGATTTAGGCAATGGTATTAAAAGTGTAATTATAAATGATCCTAAAACTTATAATTCACTTTCTTTTAAAACATTAGGATCTTTAATAAAGATATTTAAAAAATTAAATAATGATAGCAAAACTCATGTGATTGTTATAAGTGGGAATGGCAAAGGTTTTAGTGCTGGTCATAATTTAAAAGAGGTTAAAGCTTTAAAAAAAAGATCTAAATACTTAAAACTATTCAATTTATGTTCCAAATTAATGATTAATATAGTTGAATGTAGAAAACCAGTTATTGCAAAAGTTCATGGATCAGCATACGCAGCAGGATGTCAGTTAGCTGCTAGTTGTGACTTAACTTATTGTTCTACAGATGCAAAATTTGCAACACCAGGTGTAAACATTGGACTATTCTGTAGTACCCCTATGGTTGCTGTAAGTAGAAAAATAAATAGAAAAAGAATGATGAAGATGCTTTTAACAGGTGAACCAATAAATGCAAAATACGCAAAAGAAATAGGTTTAATAAATGATTATTATCCAAAATCGAAACTAAATAAAAAAGTTTTAGAGGTTGCAAAAGTTATTTCATCTAAATCAAATGCTTCAATTAGAATTGGAAAGAAAGCTTTCTATAAGCAATTAGAGATGCCGTTAAAACAAGCTTACACATATACGAGTAAGATGATGACTTTAAATATGATGAAAAAAGATGCAAAAGAGGGGATATCTGCTTTTTTAGGAAAAAGATCTCCCAAATGGAAGAATAAATAATGCAGGAAATAGAAACTATTTTAAAAAATTCGAAAACAATTGCAATGATTGGAGTTAGTTCTTTAAAAGAAAAAGAAGATAGAACAAATTTAAAAAGAAAACCATCAACAATTGTTATGAAATATATGCAAGAATTTGGGTATAAAGTTATACCGGTTAATCCATTTGCTGTAGGAGAAATAATTCATGGTGAGAAAGTAGTAGCTAAACTAAGTGATATAAATGAAAAGATAGATATCGTTAATGTTTTTAGACCATCTAAAGAAACTCCAGGAATAGCAGAAGATGCAGTTAAGATTAACGCTAAAGTTTTATGGTTACAATACGGAATTAAAAATGACGCAGCAGAGAAAATAGCAAACGATGCAAAAATCAAGTATATTTCAAATCGCTGCATTAAACAGGATTATCAAAATATTTTTCAAAAAGTTAATCCGGTTTTTCCAGCATTAAAAAATTAAACAACCCATAAAATGCTGAGAATATTTTTAGTTTTATTTTTGCTTTTTAATACCAACGTTTTTGCCGAAGATTTAAAAAAAGTTTATTTCGGTGGGGGGTGTTTTTGGTGCATGGAAGAGTCTTTCGATAAAGCCAAAGGAGTAAAAGATGTAATATCTGGTTATTCTGGTGGGACAACAAAAAATCCAACATATAAAGAAGTAACATACGGAAATACTGGACACTTTGAAGTAGTTGAAATTGTCTATGACAGTAAATTAACAAATTTTGAAAATTTATTAAATGTCTTTTGGAATAATATTGATCCTTTCGATAAGGCCGGTCAATTTTGTGATAAAGGATATAGCTACAGATCAGTTGCGTTTTACCAAAACCAAGAACAAAAAAAATTAATAGAGAAAAGAATCAAAGAAATTGAGCTTCAGTATAATAAAAGTGTAGTAACTTATGTTAGAGATTTTGATAAGTTCTATAAAGCTGAAGACTACCACCAAAACTATTATGAAACTAATTTTATTAATTACTTACTTTATAAAAAGGGTTGTGGTAGAGAGAGTAGATTAGAACAAATCTGGAAAAAATGAAAAATATTTTTATTGTCTACGGCCACTATAATCAAAATTCATTTAATGCAGCTATAAAGAATACGTTCACAGAAGCAGCACAAAAAAAAGGCCACACTGTAGATTGTGTTGATTTATACAAAGAGAAGTTCAATCCAGTTTATGCAGGCGAAAAACCTGATGAAGTAGTCCTAGATCACCAAAAGAGAATAGATAAATCTGATATTATAGTTTTGGTAGCTCCGATTTGGAATTATCGTATGCCAGCAATTGTTGAAGGTTGGATAGATAGGGTTCTATCTCCACCATGGGCATTCACTTTTAAAAAATTATTTGGAAACTATGGTTATCCAAAAGGAAATTTAAAAGGAAAAAAAGTCATTATATTTTGTACTTACGGTTCACCAAGGTTTGCAGTTACAACTTTTTTTCTAAATATGCCAATTAGAAGACTTAAAAGGGGTGTTTTTTTTATATGTGGTATTAAAGATGTTCTCTATAGAAGATATTTTGAAGTTCCTTTCGTATCAGATGATAAAAGAAAAAAATATTTAAAAGACGTTGAAAATACCGCTACCAGTTTATAATTTATTTTTTTAATTTGTTGGAGAATTTTAAATTCTCAGAATTAAATTTAGATGAGTTTTCTTTAATATATTCATCCATAATTTTTATTTTCTCATCCTCAAACTCTGCAACTTTTCTCTGATTTAAATCAACATATAAAGACAAAACTTCAATTGTTGATGCAACATATTTTTTTTCTTTATGTACCATCTCAAGCTTATATTGAAGTCTTTTTTTATCGTGATCAAAAAAAATTAAATTAACATCTACATCTTCTCCTTCTTTTACTTCTTGATTATAAGTAATATGAGATTCTACAACCATTGTACTTTTTTTTGTGGTTTTTGCAGACTCTTCTCCCATTTGAAATTTATTCATTAATATTTCTGCACCGAATATATCAAATATCAAAACGTAGTATGCGACATTCATGTGCCCATTATAATCAGTCCAATCCTTAATTATTTTTTTTGATGTCAAATAAAGTGTCATTTTTTCTTAAATTTATACTTAAATATTATATTATAAAATTGTGAAATTTAATATTTTTAAAACATTTTTTTTTATAATTATTTTTTTTAATACAAACTTTTCTTATGCAGAAATTTTGAAACCTAATATTTCTATTTTGCCATCTGAAGTTGTCAAAATTCAATTAAGCAGTTTACAAAAAAATAATTCTCCTAACATCGACTCTGGAATTTTACAAACTTGGGAATTTGCACATCCAAAAAATAAAAGTTTTACTGGTCCTTATGATAAATTTAAAAATATGATCAAAGAAGATTCATATTCAATCTTAATTAATCATAAGTCACACGAAGTAAAAGAGATGTTTAAAAATGAAAATGTTGCTACCTACGAAGTAGTTATTTTAGGAAAAGATAAAAAATTTTATAAATTTAAGTGGCAGGTAGAAAAGTATAATAAAGAAGGACCACTTAAAAATTGCTGGTTAACGACAGCTGTTTTAGCACCAAAAGTGTTAGGTTCTTCCGTCTAATTGTTCTCAGCTGGTTTAACTTTGCCATTTTCCATCTTTGGAGGTGAATACTTTGTATCCGGGAGGAAACTATTGTCGAACCTGAAGTAAACTAAAGTTAAAATCAATAGTATTAAGCTTGTTAAAGAAAGTGCTAGGAAAGGTATTTTTTTATCTGATAATTTAAAAGCAAATTTAATTAAATAAAAAGTTATAAAAGGAGCTAAAATACTCATTATAATTAATATTTTTTTTGTCATAGTGCGTCATTAGAATTATATATTAAAATCCCTATTTTGGTAATTTCACAAAATGTCTAAGCCTCCTTTTTATTTAAGAATCCCAATTTTAATGGCGATCCTTTGTTTACCACCTATTGGTGCAACCCAAATTGGATGGTATTTTTGGGGTAAAGCAGTGGGTCTTAATTGTGGAATGATTGTAGGTGCTATCAGCGTTACTGTGGCAGGTTACCTTATGTATATAAAAGACTGGCGAGACTTTGAGGATGATTAGCAAAAATTATGTTTCGTAAATTATCAAAATTTAGTAAAACCATATTGTGAAATCTAAATCTAAAGTAGTTGTTGTTGGTGGTGGCGTAGTAGGAGTTAGCGCACTATATCATTTAGCAAAAAAAGGTTGGTCGGATGTTGTTCTAGTGGAAAGAAAAGAACTAACTTCAGGATCTACTTGGCATGCAGCAGGATTATTACCTCTATTCAACATGAGCTATTCGGTTGGTCAATTACACAAATACGCAGTTAACTTGTACGGCAAGCTAGAAGAAGAGACTGGAAAAAATGTAGGCTTCAGTAGAGTATCTAATATTAGACTAGCAAACAATAAAGACAGAATGGATGAATATTTTCAGTATGCAGGTGTTGCACAAACAATTGGTGTCGATGTAAAATTTTTAACTCCAGATCAAGTAAAAGAAATTTGGCCACTATGTAATACATCTGATCTAGTCGGCGCTATTCAACATCCTGAAGATGGCTATATTCAGCCTGCAGATTTAACACAAGCTTTGGCTACAGGAGCAAGAAACAGAGGTGCAGAAATTTATAGAAACACAACAGTTGTAGGAATTAAACAAACTAAAAATGGTTGGGTTGTTGAAACAGATAAAGGATCAATAGAGTGCGAACATGTAATTTCTTGTTCAGGAAATTTTGCAAGACAAACTGGTAAAATGGTAGGATTAGATATTCCTGTTATACCAGTTGAGCATCAATACATTGTTACAGAACCTCATCCAGAAATTCAAAAAAGAAAAAAAGAAGGTTTACCTGAAATGGGGGTTTTAAGAGACAGTGATAGCAGATGGTATATGAGAGAAGAAGCAGGAGGATTAATTCTAGGTCCATATGAAGATGGTGCTCCAGCATGCTATGTTAATGGACCATCTAAAGAGTCTGAATATGAATTATTTCAAGAAGATTTAGACAGACTAGCACCTCATATAGAAGGTGCGATACATAGAGTTCCAGCTTTTGGTGAAGTTGGAGTTAAGAAAGTTTATAATGGTGCAATTTGTTATACGCCTGACGGAAATCCGATTGTTGGACCAGCTTGGGGATTAAAAAATTTTTGGATTAATGAGGGACACAGTTTTGGAATAACTGCAGCTGGAGGAGCAGGTTGGCAATTAGCCGAGTGGATTGTTGATGGAGAACCTACAATTGATATGCTTGGTGTTGAACCAAGAAGATACGGTGACTATTGTTCTAAATCATACTTGATTAAAAAGAATGAAGAGGCTTATAGCCATGTTTTTATAAATCATTTCCCAGATGAAGAAAGACCTGCAGCAAGACCTCTAAGAACAGCTCCGTGTTACGATAGAATGAAAAATTTAGGTGCTGTGTTTGGTCAAAAATTTGGATGGGAAAGACCAAATTTTTTTGCAACAGATGGAATGGAACAAAAAGACGATTGGTCGTTTAGAAGATCTAAATGGTTCAGTGCTATTGAAAAAGAATGCAAGAACGTAAGAGAAAATGTTGGCCTTCTAGATATGACGGCTTTTGCAAAATGTAGAATAAAAGGACCTGGTGCTGAGGCTTTTTTAGATAAGCTTGTAGCAAATAAATTACCAAAAAAAATTGGAAGAATTAACCTTTGCCACGCACTAAATACAAAAGGTGGAGTTCACTCAGAATTTACAATCATGAGAGAATCTGAAACAAGTTTTTATCTAGTTTCGGCTGGTGCTTTTCAAAGATTAGACCACGATTGGATTTTAAAATGGATGCCAAATGATGGATCTGTTCAATTTGAAAATTTAACAAATAGCAATGGTGTTCTTGTTGTTGCAGGACCAAAAGCTAGAGAACTTATGCAAAAAGTTTCAAAAGATGATTTTTCGAATGAAAACTTTAAATGGCTAAGTTCTAAAATGGTTGACGTAGGTTATGCACCTGTTAATGCAATGAGAGTGAATTTTGTAGGAGAACTCGGGTGGGAACTTCATCATCCAATTGAATATCAAAATCACATTTTTGATAAATTAATGGAAGCAGGAAAAGATTTAGGTATTAAACCTTTTGGTATTAGAGCTATGAATAGTTTAAGAGTTGAAAAATCATACAAACTGGTTGGTACAGAATTATCTATCGAATACTCGCCTTATGAAAGTGGTTTAGATAGATTCATTCATCCAAATAAAGGAAGCTTTATAGGTTTAGAAGCTTTAAACAAGTGGAGAGAAAAGGGATTTAACAATAAATTAGTTACATTAGAAATTCATAATCCAAAAGATGCAGATGTTCTTGGAAACAATCCTATTTATGAAAACGGAAGTGTTATCGGAAGAGCAACAGGTGGTGATTATGGTTTTAGATTAGGTAAATCGATTGCACTAGGCATGGTTAAACCAGAGCTCGGTAATGTAGGACAAAAATTAAAAGTTGAAATTTTAGGTGAAAAATATGATGCAACTATTTTGGATGAAAGTCCTTATGATCCAGAAAATAAATTATTGAGAGCATAATGAAAATATTAGTAGCTGTAAAAAGAGTAATTGATTATAACGTCCAAGTCAGAGTAAAGGATGACGGAACTGGTGTTGTTACTGACAATGTTAAGATGTCTACTAATCCACCAGATGATAATGCAATCGAAGAAGCGGTTAAGATAAAAGAATCAGGTAAAGCTAAAGAGGTTGTAGCTATTACAATAGGAGATGATAAAGCACAAGAAACAGTAAGAAAAGCTCTCGCCGTAGGAGCAGACAGAGGAATTCATGTTAAAGTTGATGGAATAGTTGAGCCGTTAGCTGTATCTAAAATATTAAAAAAGATAGTCGAAAAAGAAAATCCAGATTTAGTTTTTATGGGAAAACAAGCAATTGATGATGATTGTAATCAAACAGGTCAAATGTTAGCTGCAATATTAAATTGGCCACAAGCAACTTTTGCTTCAAAAATTGAAGTTAAGGAAAAATCTTTAGAGGTTACTAGAGAAATTGATGAAGGTTTAGAAACAATTGAAGTAAATATACCTGCGATTGTAACCTGCGATCTAAGACTTAATGAACCAAGATACGCATCTTTACCAAATATTATGAAGGCAAAGAAAAAACCTTTAGAACAGTTAAATGCATCCGATTTAGGGGTTGATACTAAAGCGAGAATCGAGCAAATTAAAGTAGAAGAACCGCCAAAAAGAAAAGCTGGAATAAAAGTCGCAAGTGTATCAGAATTGGTTCAAAAATTAAAAAATGAGGCTAAAGTAATATAATGTCAGTTTTATTAATAGCGGAACATAATAACACAGAACTTAGACCATTTACTTTTAATGCAGCAACAGCAGCATCAAAAATTAATGAAGATTTACATGTTTTAGTTCTTGGCAACAAATCAGATAGTGTTGCAAAAGCTGCAAGCGAAATACCATTAGTCAAAAAAGTGATCCATGTTGATAACGAAATATTTGACAATTTTACTGCTGAAAATTACACATCTACGATTTTAAAGCATGTAGATAATTATTCACACATTGTTTGTTCAGCAAATACATTTGGAAAAAATTTAATGCCTAGAGTGGCAGCATTATTAGATACGTCACAAGTTAGCGATATAGTAAATATTATTTCTGAAGATACTTTTTTAAGACCAATTTATGCAGGTAATGCATTTGCAACTGTTAAAAGCACTGATAAAAAAAAATGTGTAACTATTAGACCAACATCTTTTGATCCAGCACCTTCAACTGGAGGATCAGCAGAAATAGTTAAATCTGAACCAGGAGATAAGTTTGAGAGTTCAAAATTTGTTAAGAGAGAAGAAATAAAATCTGATAGACCAGAGCTAGGTACTGCAAGAGTTGTTATTTCTGGTGGAAGAGGAATGCAAAATTCAGATAATTTTAAATTAATTACTGCTATCGCAGACAAACTTAACGCAGCGATAGGAGCTTCAAGAGCAGCTGTAGATGCAGGTTATATTACTAACGATCATCAAGTAGGCCAAACTGGCAAAGTTGTTGTGCCCGATTTGTACATTGCAGTTGGAATATCCGGCGCAATCCAACACTTAGCTGGAATGAAAGAGAGTAAAGTAATCGTTGCAATCAACAAAGATGGAGAAGCTCCAATTTTTAGTGTTGCAGATTATGGATTAGAAGCAGACTTGTTTGAAGCGTTACCTCAATTTTTAGAAGAATTAAATAAACTCAATAGTATTCAAAAGTAATTCATGACTAGAGAAGTTATGGAATATGATGTTGTTATTGTTGGTGGAGGACCATCAGGACTAGCAACAGCAATAAAACTAAAACAATTAAATTCTGAAATTAATGTTTGTGTTTTAGAAAAGGGAGCAGAAATTGGTTCCCATATTTTATCAGGAAATGTTTTTGAAACAAGAGCTTTGGATGAATTAATACCTAATTGGAGAGAATTAAATTCACCAATTAAAACAAAAGTTACAAAAGAAAAATTTTTATTTCTTGGTAAAACAAAATCAATAAGTTGGCCAACATGGTTGTTACCAAAAGTTCAACAAAATCATAAAAATTATATTATAAGCCTTGCGAATTTGTGTAGATGGTTAGCTGAACAAGCAGAAGCATTAGGTGTAGAAATATTCCCGGGCTTTCCTGCATCTGATATTTTGTATCATGAGGATGGATCTGTAAAAGGTGTTATCACGCAAGACATGGGTCTAGATAAAAACGGAGAAAAAAAAGATAGCTATGAGCCTGGAATGGAGCTACATGCAAAAGTAACTGTTTTTGCTGAAGGCTGTAGAGGACACTTAGGAAAAAATTTAATTAAAAAATTTGATTTGAGTAAAGGAAAAAATCCACAGCAGTACGGTATCGGTTTTAAAGAAATTTGGAAAGTAGATGAAAAAAATCATGAAGAAGGATTAGTTATGCATACTGCAGGTTGGCCATTAGACAATAATACATACGGTGGAAGTTTTGTTTATCATGCTGAAAACAAAGAAGTTTATTTAGGATATGTAATTGGTTTAGATTATCAAAATCCACATCTGTCTCCATTTGATGAATTTCAAAGATTTAAAACACATCCTGCTATTTCAAAAATGCTTAATGGAGGTAAAAGAATTTCGTACGGTGCAAGAGCTTTAATTGAGGGAGGAATTCAAAGTTTACCAAGAATGTTTATGCCTGGCGCTTTATTAATTGGATGTGATGCTGGTACTTTAAATATGCCTAAAATAAAAGGTTCACACACAGCAATGAAAAGTGGTTTAATAGCAGCAGAAACAATAGTTGAGCATCTAAAAGATAAAAAGGATTTATCAATTTATGAGGAAAAATTCAAAAAAAGTTGGGCTTATGAAGAATTACATGCGGCAAGAAATGTTAAACCAAGTTTTAGTTGGGGTTTAATCTTAGGCATTATTTTTACCGGAATTGATCAAATATTATTTAGAGGAAAGCTACCATTTACGTTAAAACACAAACACGCAGATCATGAGACTTTAAAACCAGCAAATAAAATGCCAGTTATAGAGTACCCAAAACCAGATAACATCTTAACTTTTGACAAAACTAGCTCTGTATATTTAACTGGAACAAATCACGAGGACAATCAGCCAGTCCATCTCCATCTAAAAGATAAAGAATTACCAATAAAATATACTTTAGAAAAATACGATGAACCTGCACAAAGATATTGTCCAGCAGGTGTTTACGAAGTTCAAAATGAAAACGGTTCACCAAAATTTGTAATAAATGCTCAGAATTGCATACATTGCAAGACATGTGATATCAAAGAACCATCCCAAAATATTACTTGGGTAACACCTGAAGGAAGTGGTGGTCCAAGATACGGGAATATGTAATTTAAGATAAGTCTATTGCGTATTTCTTTAAAGTTTCAATCGGAATAAGTTTCAAAGTATTTTCGTGAGTTCTTTTTAAAAAAATAGGACACCCTTTATTTGCATCAATCGCTCTAGCGTACCAACTTGCACAAACACACCAACAATCACCTTCCTTTAAACCAGGAAATCCAAATTCTGGATGAGGTGTTATTAAATCATTACCAGCCTCTTTGCACCAATTTAAAAATTCATTAGAGACTTTTGCACAAACTGTATGAACACCTTTATCATTTTCATCTGTATTACAACATCCATCCCTATACCATCCAGTTAATGGGTCCGAAGAACATAATTCAAGATCTTCACCTAATACGTTTTTTTGTTTTTTAGTCATGAAAAACGTCAGCAACTTTTTTATCTAATTCAATATTAAAAGAGAATGATCTTCTCTCGCCATCAACGACAAAAGGATATGCAGTATGCATAAGGTAGTTTGGAAATAATATTAAATCACCAACCTTTGGCACATGATTATAAATACTTTTATTTAAAAACATCCTAGAACCATTTATAAAATCTATAGTTCCATTAGTTTTTTTTTTCTTTTTACTAAAATTTAAGTTTTTGGGTATTTTTAGATATCCTACACCAGATATATTTCCATCATGGTAATGAACTGGATTGTATTCATTTTTAAATTGTCTTACCACCCAAAAATTTTTAATATTTATTTTATTGGTTGATTTATTAATTGTACTTTTCAAATAATTTTTTACTTTTTCCTGAATAAACTTTTTAAGTTTTTTATTAATAAAATTTTTGGAAAGCTCAATCTCTTGATATACTTCACCAACTAATTTTTTAGAATAATCTTTTTTTTTTAGATTTTTTTTCGTTTAATATGATTCTTTCAACCTCTTGATTAATATCGTTTACAACTTTTTTACTAAGTTTTATTTTTGCTAATTTAGGACCAAAAGGACTTATTATATTAATTTTTTTTGACATTATATTTTAGTTGGATTTGGTTGACCTTTATAAACAACTTCAGGGTCAAACTTCTTTTCTTTTTCTTCAAATTTCATCTTTATTTCTCTCGCATTGTCAATTTTTCCAAGAGGAACTGATCTATAAAAACAAGATCTATATCCAACATGGCAACTAGAACCTGAGCCAATGTCTACTGTTAACCATACAGCATCTTGATCATCATCAATTCTAACTTCTATAACTTTTTGCACAAAACCACTTGTTTTACCTTTGTGCCAGATTTGATTTCTTGATCGACTCCAGTAATGAGCTTCTTTAGTCTCAATTGTTTTTTTTAAAGCTTCCACATTCATATAACCATGCATTAATATTTCTTTTGTCTTTGAACATGTAGTGATGACTGGAATTAATCCATCATTGTCAAATTTAGGGGACAATAAATTTCCCTCTTCAATATCTGTGACATTTTCTCTTTTTTTAAACATATTTTTAGAAGTATTTAGCACATAAAAGATTATAATAAATATTTTAAAAAGGTTAAATTATATATATAACTGTCGCGATGAAATTAGTTAAAGAACAAAATAAGCCAATAAAAAATAACGAAGTATCAGATAAAGAAGCTGAAGAGGCTTATATTAAAATATTAAAATGGATAGGAGAAGATCCAAGCAGAGAAGGATTATTAGAAACACCTAAGAGAGTTTTAAAAGCATATAGAGAATATTTTAAAGGTTACCAGGAAGACCCTAATAAAATACTAAGCAAAACTTTTGGCGATGTAGAGGGATACAACGATATGGTAATACAAAAAAATATATCAGTTCAGAGTCATTGCGAACATCACATGGCACCGATTTTAGGAATTGCACACGTAGCTTATATGCCAAATGAAAGAGTTGTAGGTTTAAGTAAACTTGCCAGAGTTGTAGAAGTTTTTTCAAGAAGAATGCAAACTCAAGAGAGATTAACAAAACAAATTGCAACAACCTTGATGGACTCTTTACAAGCTAAAGGAGTAGCCGTAACAATAAATGCAACTCACCAATGTATGACAACTAGAGGGATTAAAAAGGAACAAGCTACAACTATAACCAATTATTATTTAGGTAAATTTAAAGACGACCTAGCTTGTCAAAATAGATATCTAAGATTTATTAGTAGCAAAATCTAGTAAATTTAAAAAAAAAGTAATGTCTGATAATTTTAAAGCATTAATCATTAATCAAGAGGGTGAAAAGTTTTCAAGAGAAATTAAAACTATAGAAAAATCATTTTTAAAACATGGTGATGTTTTAGTTAAAGTTGACTACTCCACTTTAAATTTTAAAGATGCTTTAATTTTAAAAAATGGTGCAAGATTAGTTAAAGAATTTCCACATATTCCAGGTATCGATTTTTCAGGTACAGTAGTTGAAAGTAAAAGTGAAAAATTTAAAGAGGGTGATGAAATAATCCAGACTGGCTGGAGAGTTGGTGAAATTTACTTTGGTGGATATTCTCAATTTGCAAAAGTAAATTCAAATTTTTTGGTAAAAAAACCTAAAGGAATTACATCTAGACAAGCAATGATGTTAGGCACTGCTGGTATGACAGCAATCCAATGTGCTTTTACGACTAAACAAACTAGAGAGGTTTTGTTACTTGGAGAAAAAGTAAATGATGTAATTGTTACTGGAGCCTCTGGTGGAGTTGGTAGTATTGCCGTTATGATATTAAGTAAAATGGGTTGCAATGTAACAGCCGCAACAACTAAGCCAAATGAAGAATATCTTAAATCACTAGGTGCAAAAACTATAATAAAATCAGGTGATTTAGATAAAGAGGCTAGACCATTGGATAAAGGATTGTATGATGGTGCAGTTGATACAGTTGGTGGAAATATTTTAGCTAACATTCTATCCCATGTTAAGCCTAATGGAATAGTTGCTGCATGTGGAAATGCATCAAGTATAAAATTAAATACTACTGTAATGCCTTTTATAATAAGAGGTGTAAAACTTTGGGGTATCGACTCTGTAAGTGTATCTATAAAGCGAAGAGAATTTCTGTGGGACGAAGTTTCGAAACTTGTAGATTTTGATTTACTTCAGAAGTCCATCAAAGAGATAAGTCTCGAACAACTTTTAGTTGAATATTCAAAAATGCTTGAAGGCAAAACTTCTGGAAGATACATTATTAATGTTAATAAATAATGGATTGGGACAAGCTAAAAATATTTCACGCAGTTGCAGAAGCTGGTAGTTTTACAAGCGCAACAGTTAATCTAAATCTAAGTCAATCAGCAATAAGTAGACAAATTCAAGCTTTAGAAGAAGACCTTAAAGTCAAACTATTTGAGAGGCATGCAAGAGGTCTTACTTTAACAGAAAATGGTGAGTACGTGTTTAAAACTGCTCATGAAGTAATCAGCAAGCTTAAAGAGGTTGAAACTTCACTCGGAGATCAAAAAAATAAACCAAGCGGTAAATTAACTGTCACCACCGTCGTAAGTTTTGGTACGACATGGCTAACTCCAAGGATTCAAGAATTTATGCAACTAAATCCAGATATAGAAGTAGAGCTTATTTTCGATGACAAAGAGCTAGATTTAAGCACTAGGCAAGCTGATATTGGTATTTTTATGAGAAGACCTAAACAATTGAATTACATTCAAAAAAAGTTGATAGATATAAATTACCATATTTATGGTTCTCCAAAATATTTGGAAAAACATGGTTTTCCTAAAAGCACAAGTGACTTAAATAAACACTCTTTTATATCATTTGGAAGAGGCGCTCCTTCACCAGTTTACAATCCTGATTGGGCTTTAAAATTAGGTACTAAAGATAACAAAAAAAGGAAAACTGTGATGAAAGTTAACAGTGTTTATGGCTTGTTGTTAGCTGTTCAAAGTGGAGTTGGTTTAGCTGCTTTACCAGATTACATTACAGTAAATCAGCCTAATATTGTTAAAGTATTACCAAATATTGAGGGCCCAATAACAGAAGCCCATTTTGTTTACCCACAATCAATGAAAAATGTAGCCAGAGTTCAGGCTTTTAGAAACTTTTTATATAGCAAAATCTCAGAGTGGGAATTTTAAATATCGCTTGACGCCTGCGTCAATATATGCGATTGATAATCATTATCATTGAGATTAATTATCATTTTCAATGAGATTAATTCTCATTATCAACACTGCGGGAGAAGGGTAAATAAATAAATGAAAAAACTAAGTATATATATAATACTTTTAACTTTCATTTCTAGTTTAACGATAGCTGCTGAAGTTAATGTCTTTAATGCAAGACATTACAAAGCTGATGCAGAACTTTACAGTAAGTTCACAAACAAAACTGGAATCAAAGTTAATTTAATAAACGGAAAAGCAGGAGCTCTTGAAAAAAGGATGATTAAAGAAGGAGCAGATTCTTCCGCTGATCTTTACATCACTGCTGATGCTGGTAGATGTGGAGCATTCAAAGCAAAAGGAATGACGCAAGGTGGTTTAATTTCACCAACAATAAAAGCAGCTGTTCCGTCAAACTTTAGAACAAACCATTGGACAGGAATTGCTAAAAGAGCAAGAATTGTTTACTACGCACCAGATAGAGTATTAGATGCAGAGTTGTCAGGTTTAACTTATGAAAGTTTAGCTGATCCGAAATGGAAGGGTAGATTAGTAATTAGAGCATCAGGTAATATTTATAATAAATCACTTGTAGCATCATTAGTTAAAAATAATGGTAAAAAAGCTACAGCTGATTGGGCAAAAGGTATTGTTGCAAATATGGCTAGGACACCAACAGGAAATGACCGAGCTCAAATTATGGCAGTTGCTGCTGGTGAAGCAGACATTGCTGTTGCTAATACATATTATCTAGCATTAATGTTATCAGGAAACAAAGGAGCAGAGCAACAAGCCGCTGCAAAAAAAGTAAAAGCTTTCTTTCCTAACCAAAATGATAGAGGAACACATATGAATATTAGTTGTGCTGCTTTAGTAAAAGGCGCACCTAATAAAGCAAATGCGATTAAACTTGTAGAGTTTTTATTAACTCCAGAAGCTCAAGAGCACTTTACAAATAATACTTTTGAGTTTCCAATGATCGATGGTGTTTCTCCAAGTCCGCTGGTTGTGAACAATATAGGATTAGATTTTAAACAAGATCTAAAAACTAAAGTTTCTAGTTATGGTGCTAAACAAGCAGATGCATTAGAAGTAATGACAGCAGCTGGTTGGAAATAATATGAAAGATAAAAAAGAATTTATTTCTGAAATAGATTATAATAAATCTTCTAAAGGATGCTCACCGTGTCTTTCAGAGTGTAAAAAAATCAATGACAGAATAAATAAAAGAAATTTATCTGATATTAAAGATAAGGAGGTTCCGCACATCCTAAAGGTTTTTGATTTTTAGATAATTTCTTGATTATATGCTCGTGGACGATCTCCTCTACGGGCATATTTAATTTCATGATTATAAGGCGGATTATAATATGAAAAAATTTAATATTTGGTACTTAAGCTCTTTTTTCATCTCTTTTGTAGTTCTAATTCCTATAGCAACTGTTTCTTTTAGTTTTTTTGAGGAGACAACAGAATATTATAAAATTTTAAAAGAAACTTTTTTAATAGAATATATATATAATTCTGCAAGTTTATTACTTGGAGTTTTGATTTTAACATTTATCTTCGGAACTGGCACAGCTTATCTTGTTTCTTTTTACGATTTTCCTGGAAGTAATTTTTTTAAATGGGCTTTAATATTATCTTTTGCTGTTCCCCCATATATTTATGCATACTCTATTTTTGCTTTTTTTGATAATTACGGAACTGCTTTTACCATTCTTAAAAATTTATTTGGTGAAGGGGAATACAATAAACACATACCAAAATTTAGCGGAATGTTTGGAGCGATATTATCATTATCCTTTTCTTTGTTTGCCTACGTCTATATTTTGGCTAGAGCTTCCTTTTTATATCAATCTCAAAATTTAATAGACCTTAGTAAAAATTTGGGACTATCTAAAATAAGGGCTTTTTTACAGGTAATTTTACCATCTGCAAGACCTGCAATAGTTGCTGGATTGTCATTGGTTGCAATGGAAACATTAGCAGAATTCGGTGCTGTAGAATTCTTTTCAATAAACACTCTAACAACTGGAATATATAATTCATGGATAACATTTGATGACCTTGCGTTTGCAAATAGACTTTCATTCTTTTTATTACTGTTTATTTTTGCTTTATTCATTTTAGAAAATTTATCAAGAAAACAAGCAAAATATCATTCAAACTCATCGAGTAAATTTAAACAAAGAGAGAAATATAAACTAGATGGAGGAAAAAGTTTTTTGGCATTTTTATTTTGCTTTTTAATATTTTTTTTAAGTTTCATATTTCCATCTAGCCAAATGTTGTATTGGACAATTATTTTTTCTGATAATCTTTTTGATTTAGAAGTGTTAAGTCTAATTTATAATACTTTATATTTAGTATTTTTATCAAGTTTAGCACTTATCATTTTTTCATTTATATCTAATTACGGAATGAGAGTTTCAAAAAGCAAACCATTAAATGTAATGAATACCCTATCAATATCTGGATATGCAATACCAGGCGTAATCTTAGCAATTGCTTTTATTACTTTTATCGCATGGTTTGATAATAATTTTGTAAAATTATTTGGATTTGAGTCTATAAAAAAAGTATTTTTTGGCTCAATACTAGGACTTGTTATAGTTTATTTTATAAGGTTTTATTCGTTAGCGTGTAACGGTATAAAGTCAGGATATGAAAAAATTAATCTTTCTGTTGACGAGAGTGCATATTTACTAGGTTATTCAAAAATTAAAACATTTGTTAATATACATATACCTTATTTGAGGAATTCAGTTTTATTTGTGGCAATTTTAATTTCTCTTGAAATAATTAGAGAGCTTCCAATTACATTAATTTTAAGGCCATTTAATTTTGAGACATTCGCAACTACTGCTTATATATATGCATCTGAGGATTTATTAGAGGCAGCTGCAGCACCGTCCTTAATTTTAATCTTAATTGCTAGTGTATTTATTTTATCAACATCTAAGTTTATATTGCGAGATTAAATGAAAAATATTTTTGAAATAAAAAACGTAAATTTCTCAGTAGATGGAATTGAAAAAGTAAAAAACGTTTCTTTTTCGATCGAAAATGAAGGAGATATAATTTGTTTGTTAGGACCTTCTGGTATAGGTAAAACTACAATTTTAAGAACTATAGCAGGACTTGAAAAAATTAACAAAGGTGAAATTTTTTTAAAAGGACAATTAATATCCTCAAAAGATAATCATGTCGAACCAGAGAAAAGAAATATATCATTAGCTTTTCAGGATAATTGTTTATTTCCTCATTACACTGTAGAAAAAAATATCCAAATAGCTGTAAATAGCAATAGAAACAAAACAAAAAAAATCATTCCAGATTTTATAATTAAATTGTTAAATTTAAATAATGTCTTAAAAAAATTTCCTCATCAAATAAGTGCTGGTGAAGCACAACGTGTTTCTCTAGCGAGATCATTAGTATTTGAACCGGACTTATTACTTTTAGATGAGCCACTATCAAACGTTGATCAAAGCTTTAAGGAAGAAATACAAATACAAATAAAAAAAATCTTAAAAAATCTAAAAATAACGACAATTGTAGTAACCCACGACTCCTATGAAGCTTTTTATTTAGGCAATAAATGTGGAGTTATTTTAGATGAAAAATTAAAACAGTTTGATGACCCTTATAAAGTCTACCATTATCCAAATTCTGTTAGTGTAGTTAACTTCTTAAATAGAGGAATTTTAATACCAGCCAAAGTCACTGGAAAAAACACATTAGAAAATGATGATTTAGGCACTATAGAGGGTAAATTTGTTAAACCTGTTGAAATTGGTTCTAATGTTAAATTATTATTACAACCTGAAGATCTTATTCATGACGATAAAAGTAACTTAAAATTTGATGTGGTAGACAGAAAATTTAGAGGGACTAACTTTATCTATACTCTTAGAACAGAAAAAGGTAATTTAATACCAGTTTTCGTTCACTCTCACCATATTCACCAACATGATATAGATGAAAAATTTGGTATAAAAAAACCAGTTTATATAGATCATTTAGTTTGTTTTTAAATTATTTATCTGTCTTGACGTAAACTGAAACACCTCTTGTATCTATATCCACATCAAATTTTTTATGAAGAGGAGGAAACGCCCTTTGAGAACAATCTAATCTATCACAAGTTCTACATGATACGCCAATTGGTATTTCAGTTTTTTTATCATTTAAATTTAAATTTTCTGTATATACAAAGTCCTTTGCATATTTCGCCTCACAACCTAAACCAATAGACAGCATACTTTTTTTTCTTCCGTATCTACCAACACCTTTCTCCACTGTTTTTGCAATACAAACATATTTTTTTCCATTACTCATTTTACTAACAGCTGCTTGAATGACACCAGGTCTAGTAAAGGCTGAATAGACGTTCCATCTAGGACATGCTCCACCATATCTTGGTATTTCAATACCGGACAAAGAAAATCTTTTTGATATATTTCCAGCTATATCTACTCTCAACATATGAAAAGGTATACCAGGTAACTTAGGATCTTGCAGACAAGTTACTCTATGCGCTACTTGCTCAAAAGATGTGGCAAATGTATTTTGTAGTAATTCCAAATCATATTTTAATTTTTTACATTCAGAATGAAATAATTTGTAAGGCATCAATATAGCTGCAGCACAATAATTTAATAATGCTATTTTAGTTAATCTTTTTGCCTCATCTGAGGGAAATTTAAATTCTGATAAATACTCATTAATTTCATTTATAGCTCCCTCCTGTGCTATTTGAGCTGCGGCATGTAATTTTTTGGTCTCTAATGAATTATATTCGCTTAATAAAAGTTCTTTATTATTTTTGTTAAAAATTTTTGAAAATGGTTTTCCTTCTTCCGGAATAATATCTTTAACATTAATAGAATACTCTGTTCTTAAAAAATCACAAAGTGCAACATATCTAGTTCTATTATTTAATTGCACTTTATCAAAAATTTTATTTGCAAACTCTTCAAGTTTTGGAAAATAATTTTTTTTTTCTTGTAAAAAATCTGATATTACTTCACCTGGAAATGAAGTTTTACGACTGTCTATTATTTTGCCTGATAGTGTTTCAACTTTACTTATAATTTCATGGTCTTTTTGTTTATAATTATCTCCTAGTTTGATCAAAGCTCTTGCTATCTTAGGGTTAGTATTTACAAGATCTTTTACTTCAGGACCAAGAATATCTAGATCTTCAAATAATTGGTCATCTAACAATTCTGAAATATCATTCACTAAATTTAAATCTGATTTATTAGTTAAATCTGATAATTCTATTTTGAGCTCTTCACAAACTTTAAGAAGTAGATCTCCATCGATTTTTCTTTTACCACTTTCTATTAAATTGAGGTAACTAGGTGAAATTCCAAGTTGTTCAGCCAATTTGTTAGCTTGAAGCCCTAACTGCCGTCTGAAAGACTTGATTTTTGGGCCTATTTTAACATCTAATTGACTCATAATTTTCTATTTGTAAACTTTGTAAATTATAATTTACAATAAATTTATCAATTTTACAAGCATTATTAAGTTATTACTGGATTTTGTAAATTTTGTAAATTATAAAGTTTACATGAACAACAAAAACAAGATAAAAAATCAAGTAAATAAGACTTTTAGTTCTGACCATGAGAATCAAAACCACTCTGACAACTCTGGTATTTATTTAAGAGATGATCATTGCGATTGGGGTTCAAGTGGAATGAATGAGTTTACTAACGAGTATAATAGTAACTAATTTTAAAGTCTTAATTATTAATTATTTCTAAGGAAAAAATGAGCTCCGAATCTAAGATATCATATGACCTAAAAAGATTTGCAGGAGTAAAAAGAGATTATACCCCGGAAGATGTTGAAAGATTAAGAGGATCTATAAAAATAGAGTATTCGATGTGCAAGCATCAATCTCAAAAATTATGGAGACTGTTAAACACCGAACCTTATATTAATACATTAGGTTCATTATCTGGAAATCATGCAGTTCAGCATGCAAAAGCAGGCCTTAAAGCAATTTATCTAAGTGGATGGCAGGTAGCAGCTGATGCTAACAGTGCAGGGGAAATGTATCCAGATCAATCATTATATCCATATGACAGTGCCCCAAAACTTGTAGAGTCAATGAATAATGCTTTAATGAGAGCAGATCAAATTCAACATATGGAAATTAAAGACGGTCAAATGAAATCTAAAGATAGAGTTGATTACATGTTGCCAATAATTGCTGATGGTGAAGCTGGATTTGGTGGACCACTAAATGTTTTTGAGTTAGCTAAAAAATTTATAAAAGCTGGAGCTGCTGGGGTTCATTTTGAGGACCAGCTAGCAAGCGAGAAAAAATGCGGACATATGGGAGGAAAAGTATTGGTTCCAACAAGTACAATGATAAAAAATTTAAAAGCAGCTAGGTTAGCTGCTGATATTGCCGATGTTCCTTTAATAATTTTAGCAAGAACAGATGCAAATGCTGCAAAACTAATTACTAACGATCATGATGAAAATGACAAACCCTTTTTAACTGGTGAAAGATCACCAGAGGGATTTTATTATGTTAAACACGGAATTGATCAAGCAATATCTAGAGGACTTGCTTATGCACCTTATTCAGATTTAATTTGGTGTGAAACAGCAACTCCAAATTTAGAAGAAGCTAAAAAATTTGCTGACGCAATACACGATAAATTTCCAGGTAAATTATTAGCTTATAATTGTTCACCATCTTTTAATTGGAAAAAACATTTGTCAGACTCTGAAATTGCAACTTTTCAACAAAAAATTAGTGCGATGGGATATAAATTTCAATTCATAACACTTGCGGGCTTTCATACACAAAATATTGCAATTTTTGAATTAGCAGAAAAGTATAAAAAAGAAGGAATGACCGCATATTCAAGAATTCAAGAGCAGGAATTTGCAAGAGAAAAAGATGGATACACTAGTGTGAAACATCAGAGAGAAGTTGGAACATCATATTTTGATGCTGTTTCGAATACGATTAGTGGTGGAAAAAGTTCTACAACTGCCATGGAAGGCTCAACGGAAAAAGATCAATTTTAAATTAATTATTTACAATCAAAAAATATTTATATAAATTTATACTATGGGGTGCTGTTATGGCTGAGAAATACCCATTGAACCTGTCCGGTAATTCAGAAAGGGATAAATGGAACAACAAAATATTTTAAATCCAACATCTGCTATTACACTAATTTCATTAATTAGTTTTTCTTTTGTCTTGGTTGGTTTTTTTTACTCGAAAAAATTCAAAGGTTTAAATAATTACTTAGTAGCGAATAGATCAGTTGGAACATTCTCATTAACATGTAGTCTAGTAGCCTCAGCTTTGGGTACTTGGATTTTGTTTGGTCCTGCATCAGCTGCGACGTGGGGTGGGATAGGTGCAGTTATTGGATATTCACTAGGTACTGCGTTTCCCTTATTCGCAATTATTTTTATTGGGAAAATATTTAGAAATTCTTACCCAAAAGCAAAAACTTTAATTGAAGTTATTAGATTAAGGTTTGGAAAACATATATTTAAGTTGATCTTAATTTTATCTTTATTTTACATGACTATTTTTTTGATTGCAGAGGTTACAGCTGTATCTATTTTGATAAATTATATTTCAGGAGTGAAATTATGGATTACTGCTTTAATAGTTATTTCTAGTTCACTTATATATACATTGTATGGTGGTTTAAGAGCCTCAATATTCACTGACAATATTCAATTTATAGTTTTTACATTATTGTTGATAATAGCTTTTTCTTATCTATTTTCATTTAATTCAAATGAATTTAGTTTTGAATTTATAAATAAAAGTAAGCCAAATTTATTAAGCAAAAATTATTTTCCAAACTTTACTGCAGGCTTAACATTCTTTATTGCTGTTGCAGCCACTAATCTTTTTCATCAAGGTAATTGGCAAAGAGTTTATGCTGCAAAAAATAATAATGTTTTAAAAAAGAGTTTGTTATTTTCCTGCTTAATTATAATCCCCATTGTATATATGATGGGTTTTACAGGATTAGTATCTGTATCTAAAAATTTAAATGTAACGCCTGATCTTGCTTTTTTTTCTTTATTGTTAAACGAGGAGATTTTCACACTATCTGTAATAGTTATTGTACTCGCTATATCTTTAACTATAAGCAGTATAGATACACTTATAAATGCCATATCAAGCCTGATAATAGTAGATGGAAAAAAAATTTTAAGTTCTAATAAAGATTATTTAAAATTATCTAGAAATATAATTGTAGGGCTCTCTTTAATCTCTTTATATGTTGCCTCAAAAGGATTTAGTATTTTATATCTATTTTTACTCGCAGACTTATTTTGTTGTGCAGCAGTTTTAAGTATATTTTATAGTTTTTACTCAAAATCATTTAGTGAAAAAACAACTTATATTTCAATTATTGTTGGGTTATTAGGAGGTATATTGCTATTTCCAAGTCCTGATTTTTCAAAAAGTATCTTAGTTGGTATTCTGTTTCCTGCAAGTTATTTTCCAGAATTTGTAACACAATCTCTTTTATTTCTGTCATTTATAGCGGCAACATTACTTCCAGTTTTAACTTGGAAAGTAAAGTAAATATATTATTATATAAGAATGTTTGAATTTGTTTTACCCTTTATAATATTAATCATCGTTGTAGTCTTTGTTCATGAATATGGACATTATTATTTTGCTCGAAGATATGGTGTAGGTGTAACAGATTTTTCTATTGGTTTTGGAAAAGAATTATTTGGATGGAACGACAAATCAGGAACTCGTTGGAAAGTATGCTGGATTCCTTTGGGAGGTTATGTAAAATTTTTTGGAGATAGAAATGTATTTTCCCAAGCTGATCGTGATGAAATTCTTAAAAAGTACAATGAAAAGGATAGAGAAAAACTTTTTACCTTAAAACCATTATATCAAAGGGCATGGATTGTTTTTGGAGGTCCACTTGCTAACTTTATATTAGCTATATTTATATTTTTAATGATAAATATTTTTGTTGGAAAGGATTTTACTCCAGCAATGATAAGTGAGGTCACAAAAGATAGCCCTGCACAAGTAGCTGGATTAAAAAAGAACGACATAATATTATCTATCGATGACAATAAAGTTGAGAGCATTTTAGATGTATCTAAATTCATAACATTATCAACATCTGAATTTATTGATTTTAAAGTTTCAAGGTATGACCAAGAGGTAAATGTAAAAGTAAAACCTAATTTTGTAGAGACCGAGGACAACTTAGGAAATAAAATTAAAAAAAGGATGGTTGGTATTCAACTTTCACCTTATAAAGATACGGTCAATCACCAAAAACTTGGACCTGCCAAAGCCCTTTATTATTCAGTTACTGAGGTATATTTTGTGTCAACTTCCACACTTAAATATTTAGGGACCATTATTACTGGAAAAGGTGACAGCTCACAGCTTGGTGGGCCAATAAGAATTGCAAAAATCTCAGGACAAGTTGCAGAATTTGGAATAGTGCCGTTTTTAAGCATGATGGCTTACATATCTATAAGCTTAGGTTTAATTAATCTTTTTCCAATTCCTCTTTTAGATGGAGGTCATTTGATGTTTTATGGAATTGAAAAAATTCTAGGAAGACCTTTAACACAAAAAACTCAAGAAGGTTTTTTTCGAATCGGAATGTTTTTATTGTTATCTCTGATGTTTTTTGCAACTTTTAATGATCTTAAGGATTTAGGCCTATTTTAAAGGCTTTTTTAAACCCTGAAAAATCCAATAAATTCAACGTTTTTTTAACACTACATATTGTGTTAAGAACCAAATTAAACACTAAAAAAAAGCTTGATTTATAAAGGATTTTGTTAACTATGGAAATAACCTAATACCGGAGCTAAAATGAACAAAAAACAACTAGTCGCTAAATTAGCTGGTTCTTTAAACCAAAGTAAAGCTGATGCTGAGCGAACATTTGATACTATAACCAACACTATTTTAGATGCATTAAAAAACGATGATTCTGTAAAAATAGCAGGTTTTGGTACTTATAAAGTTGCTAAAAGAAAAGCTAGAATTGGCCGAAATCCAAGAACTGGAGAACAGATCCAAATCGCGGCTTCTCAAAAGGTAAAATTTTTACCTGCAAAAGCACTTAAAGAAATATTCAATAAATAGATATTTCCTCTAAACAGCCTTTATTAATTGAGAGTTAATAAAGGCTGTTTCTATATGCAAAATATGCATATCTATATATTCCACTTAGCAATAGTTATTAAATCATAAAAACCTATAACAATTCTTTTAATAGGGAGGATTAATGAAAAAACTTTTAAGTAAACTGTTAGGACCAGTAGTAAGTGTTACGTTCTTACTTAATATGACCAGTGTTGGTTATGCTGCAACTACAGTATCCGCTGAAGTCGGATTTATTTTTAATACTTTCCTCTTTTTAGTATGTGGATTCTTGGTCATGTTTATGGCTGCGGGCTTTGCTATGCTAGAAGCAGGAAGTGTAACATCAAAAAGTGTATCAGTAATTTGTGCAAAAAATATTGGATTGTTTTCAATTGCCGGAATGATGTTTTGGCTGTTTGGATATAATCTAGCATATGGTATTCCAGAGGGTGGATATATCGGAAAATTTTTGCCATGGTCGGATGCAAGTAAGATAGAGACTGGTTATTCAGATGCATCAGACTGGTATTTCCAGATGGTATTCTGTGCAACAACAGTATCTATTGTTTCTGGTACATTAGCTGAAAGAATTAAATTGTGGCCATTCTTATTATTTGCTGCAATTTTATCAGGTATTATTTATCCAATCGTAATGGGTTGGAAATGGGGTGGTGGATGGTTAGCTGCTGCTAATTTTCAAGATTTTGCTGGATCAACTCTAGTTCACTCAACTGGGGGTGCAGCTGCTCTTGCTGGTGCTTTTTTACTAGGACCAAGACTTGGAAGATTCACTAAAAAAGGTGAACCAGCTCCAATGAAACCATTTGCAGCTTCCTCGATTCCATTAATTACAATTGGTGTATTTATTTTATGGCTAGGCTGGTTTGGGTTTAACGGTGGTTCGCAACTTGCGATCGGAACAGGTGCAGATGCAATTGCCGTAGCAAAAATCTTCATGAATACATTCTTAGCAGGTGCTGGTGGTGTAATGGCAGCTGCAACCATGACAAGATTGCATTTTGGTAAAACAGATGTAATTCAAATGTTAAACGGATGTATTGGTGGATTAGTTGCTATTACCGCTGAACCATTATTACCTTCACCTTTCGCAGCAATTTTAATTGGTGCTGTTGGTGGTGTAATAGTTGTTTATGGTACTAAACTGCTATTCGCATTAAAAATTGACGATGTTGTAGGTGCAATTCCCGCACACTTATTCGCTGGAATTTGGGGTACGTTAGCTGTGCCAATAACAAATCCAGATGCAACTTTTGGAGCTCAGTTACTTGGTATTATATCAATTAACGTTTTTGTTTTTGTAGTTGCTTATATCGTTTGGGCACTTATGAAGAGCACAATTGGTATTAGATTAAGTAAAGAAGCAGAGCTTAAAGGAACTGACGTCGTCGAAACTGGCGTAATAGGTTACGCTATACGAGATTAAGCATCTCTCCCTCTTTGGTTTGACGTTTAATTAAGGCCTCCTAGAAATAGGAGGCCTTTTTTTTATAGCTTATTATTCTTAATAAAATTATAAATTTCCTCGGCGTGACCTTTAACCCTTACATTTCGCCACTCTTTAATAATATTATTTTTTTTCAATAAAAAGGTGCTTCTAATTAAACCCATAAATTCTTTGCCCATAAATTTTTTTTTACCCCAAACTTTAAATTTTTTAATAGCAATTTTATTCTCATCAGATAACAGCTCAAATTTTACTTTGTATTTTTTCTTAAATTTTAAATGACTTTCGATTGTATCTTTAGAAATTCCATATATTTCACAGTTAAGTTTTATAAATTTATTGTAAAACGAGTTAAAATCTTTTGTTTCGAGAGTACACCCAGGAGTGTCATCCTTTGGATAAAAGTACAAAACAATATATTTTGATTTTATTTTATTTAATTCAACTAGCTTGTTTGATGTTCCTAATAGCTTAAAATTTTTTGCTTTTTTCATCTTGTAGAATTGCTAATCCATTTTAAAAATTCTTTATTTCCTGATGAAATTTTAGAAAATACAATACAAGGCATATCATAGGAGTGTATTTTTTTTACCTCTGAAATTATTTTAGTTTGTAGTTTTTTTGTTGTCTTTCCCATTATTATAACCTCTTTTGAGAAGTTAACTTTGTTTTTCCACGAAAAAACAGATTGAATATTATTAAAAATATTTGCACAGGCTATCAATTTTTTTCTTACCAAAACTGACGAAATTTTTTTAGCCTCTTTAATGTTGGCGCAAGTTATGTAAAAAAATATTTGCATCAACTAGTATTGTTTTCATCCCAAAGCTTTTTGATATCTACAAAGGGAGATAAGCCATAACTTGAATTTACATTGGTTAGATGAATAGAGAGTGTATTTATTGGTGATATACCAATTTCATTTAACAAAATTTCATTAATATATTTTTCAAAAGGGTCGTGTCTTTTTTCACAAGTTTTTATTAAATTATCCCAATATTTTTCAAGCATTTTTTTAGAAATCATAAAGGTACATAGAATTTTTTGAACTGTTCTCCAGTGTTGATTACTACCTATTAAAATATTTGTTTTTTCATTAGACATATAATTAAAAGGATAGTCACAAGGGCAAATTATAATATCTTTTTCAATTTGTGAGCTTACTCTTTCATAAGTATTAATCATATCAGTTAAAGAATTTTCAAAATGCAAATAATCGTCTTCTACAAAATAAATTAAATCGCTATTTTCCTTTTTTGCAGTCTCGAAACATTTTAATAAACTGGATAGGTTTGAAAATGTTTGATCATTTGTATTCTCAAATATTTTTTCTTTATGCTCCTCTTTTTTGTGATTTATAATTAAATATTTTGAGTAGTGTTTATTTAAAACGTCCTTAATTTTACTTAAATTATCTGATTTAGAATTGTCATCAATAATCAATAAGTTAACGTTAATTGATGAATTCTCTTTTTTAAGTCTGTTAATAGATTTTATTAATGAAAACAAACATCTTAATATATATTCGATTTTCGGTTCCTCAAAAACTCTCTTTTTG
>CACNFB010000010.1 GCA_902619665.1 uncultured Pelagibacteraceae bacterium | reverse complement strand
AATGCTTCGTCAATTTGCTTTCCATTATCATCTATTATGGCTCTTACTTTCCCCCATTTTGTCCCACAGACAAAATAATCACCCTTTTTTAATTTTCCAGACGTAACTATAATATTAACAATAGGACCTCTTCCTATATCAATTTTAGACTCTAAAACAACGCCACTAGAGTTGCTATTAAAATCACATTTTAAATCTAAAAGTTCAGCTTGTAATAAGATTAGTTCTAAGAGTTTATCAATATTTTTTTTAGTTTTTGTAGAAATTTCAACCATTATTGTATCACCGGACAAATCCTCAGCGATTAACTCATGCTCTAAAAGTTGATTTTTTATCTTTTGTGGATCAGCATCAGGAAGATCACATTTATTAATAGCTACGACAATTGGTACTTTTGCTGCTTTTGCATGTTTTATTGACTCAATAGTTTGTGGCATTACACCGTCATTTGCAGCAACAACTAAAACAACTATATCTGTTAGTTTTGAACCTCTTGCTCTCATCTCTGTAAATGCAGCATGACCTGGTGTATCTATAAATGTAATTTTTTCTTTATTTTTTTCAATTTGATATGCTCCTATATGTTGAGTAATCCCACCAAATTCACCCGATACTATATTTGCACTTCTTATAACATCTAACACTGAAGTTTTACCGTGATCAACGTGACCCATAACAGTAATAATTGGCGGACGGTTTTTCAAATTTTCAGATTTAGCCTCTTTAATATTTTTTATAATTTCGTCAGCTTTCTTTTCTCTAATAGGGTTATGACCAAACTCTTTAACTAAATATTCTGCGGTGTCAGAGTCAATTGTATGATTAATCGTTACTGCTACACCCATACCCATTAAATGTTTGATTATATTTGAAGATTGCTCAGCCATTCTGTTAGCGAGATCTCTGATTGTTATAAATTCAGGTATGTTAATGTCCCGTTTGATATTAGAGTTTGAGTCATCGCTGATTTGACTTTTTGATACCCTAAGTTCCTTTTCCCTGGCTCGCTTTATAGATGCAAGACTTCTAGACTTAAATTCTAAATCTTCACTTAAAGCTCTCGAAACTGTTAATTTCGTCTCTCTTTTTTTTGTACTAAATTTTGACTTGTTTTCCTTATCTTTCTGATTATTTTCACCCCTTATTCCTTTCATGGCTTTTTGCTCTGCTAATTTTCTACGCTCATAATCGCTTAACTTTGAAGCTATTGGTTTAGGTTTAAAAGTTTTTTTAAAGTTATTTGGAATTTTGTTTAAAGGTTTTGAAAATTTTTTTTCATTGAAAGAAATTTTTTTTCTATTTCCAAAATCTTGTTGGGAAGTAAAGTTTTTTTTTGGTTTTCCTGATATTGTGAGTTTTTTTTTCTGTTTTTCCATTTTCCATTAATTAGTTGTGATAAATTTTTTCTCTAGCTTTCATTATAAGTTCATCTGCTTCTGTTCGTGATAAGGCAAAATCCTCGAGATAGCCATTAATTTTGACTTTATCACCCTTAATTATATCGAATCCACCAATTAATTCATCAGAGGCAAGATCTGCAAAATCATTTAAGGTTAATATTTTTTTTTCACCTAATGTTAGCAGCATTCCTGGAGTTAACCCCTTGTGATTAATTAAATCTGTCTCTAAGCCTAAGTCTTTAATTTTCTTTTGAATTTCTTCCTGATTTTTTTTGTCAAATTCTATCGCTCTTTCTATTAGCTCCTTAGCTGTTTCTTCCTCTATACCTTCGATCTTAGTTAAATCATTTAGTTTACTATCTTTAATTAAGTCAGTGGTTGAAAATCCCTCAGCTACTAAAAGTTGACCTAATGTTTCATCAACTTCAAGATTTTTCATAAGATTTTCTGTTCTATCTTTGAACTCCTCTTGTCTTTTTTCAGACTCCTCTTTGTCAGTCATTATATTTATTTCATAATCGATTAACTTTGTTGCAAGTCTAACGTTTTGTCCTCTTCTGCCAATTGCTTTACTTAAATTTTCTTCTGTTAAAATTACATCTAATTTTTTTGAATCTTCATAAATATTTACTTTTAAAACCTCTGCAGGTGATAGTGAGTTTGATACTACTACTGATATATCCTCAGACCAATTTACGATATCAATTTTTTCTCCTTGTAATTCATTTACTACAGCTTGAACTCTGCTACCTCTCATTCCTACACATGCTCCAACTGGATCTAGGGATGTATCAATAGCTTTTACACAAATTTTTGCTCTACTTCCTGGATCTCTTGCTGATGATTTTATTTCTATTAATCCATCATATATTTCTGGAACTTCTTGAATGAAAAGTTTTTCCATAAATTTAGGATGAGCTCTAGATAAAAAAATTTGTTGTCCTCTTTGCTCTCTTCTTACGTCATAACAATAAGCTTTAACTCTATCTCCAGCTTTAATAATTTCTCTTGGTATCATCTCGTTTTTTTGAATTATTGCCTCAGCTTTACCTAGATCTACAATTACATTTCCAAATTCTAGTCTTTTAACTATCCCACTTAGTATTGTATCTTTTTTATCTATGAAATCATTAAACTGTCTCTCTTTTTCAGCCTCTCTGACACTGAAGCTAATAACCTGTTTTGCAGTCTGAGCTGCAATCCTGCCGAAATCAAATGTTGGGAGAGGTTGCAAGATCTCCTCACCTAATTTTTTTTCATTGTTTAATGCTTTTGCTTTTTCTAAGCTTATCTCTGTATTATTGTTTTCTGGATTTTCAACTATTACTAATTTTCTATAAATTTCGATATCACCGTTTTCTCTATTTATATTAACTTGTATTTCATTCTCATTCCCAAATTTTGATTTTGCAGCTTTCGCAATACCGCTCTCCATAGAGTTTATAATCAACTCTTTATCTATAGATTTTTCTAAAGCTACTGCCTCTGCTATTCTCAATAATTCCAGTTTATCAGCTCGTCTGTTTAACATATTTATTACTCCAAAAAAAAATGGGCCGAAGCCCACTTTGATATTAACAATGTTATAGGTTTTATAATTTAAATTTTAAAATTTTCAACTTATTATTACTTGCTAAAAATGTCTTTTTTATCAACTTTTTCCCAAGAAAAAGAACCATCAGATCCTGGGTCTCTTCCAAAATGACCATAGGCAGCTGATTTTTCATAAATGGGTTTGTTCAGTCCAAGCATTTCTCTAATCCCTCTAGGACTTAAATCAAAATTTTTTTTAATTAAATTTTCTACGTGTTTATTCTTATCCTCGTCGTCGTCAAATAGATCCACATATATTGAAAGTGGCTTTGATACCCCAATAGCGTAGGCCAGTTGGATAAGACATCTGTCAGAAATTTTTGAAGCAACGATATTTTTTGCCAGATACCTTGATGCATAAGCAGCTGATCTATCAACTTTTGTTGGGTCTTTTCCTGAAAAAGCTCCACCGCCATGTGGTGCAGCACCACCATAAGTATCTACTATTATTTTCCTACCGGTTAGACCACTATCACCATCTGGACCACCGATAACAAAATTTCCAGTTGGATTTACATAAATTTCTTCCTCTGACAAATTGTTCAATAAGTTTTTTGGTATAGATTTTTCAATATATGGTTTAACCAAATCCCTAACTTGAGATTGATTAACATCTGCAGAATGTTGTGTAGAAATTACTACAGACTTTACATTAGTTGGTTTTCCATCTTTATATTCAATAGTAATTTGACTCTTTGAATCTGGCTCAATATTTTTTAGTTTTCCAGATTTTCTATCTTCAGCCATTAAACGTAAGATTTTATGAGAATAATGTATAGGAGCTGGCATTAAAACCTCAGTTTCATTGCATGCGTATCCGAACATTATTCCTTGATCTCCCGCCCCTTCATCCTTAGCTTCTGAAGAGTCTACACCCATAGCGATATCCGATGATTGGGCATGTAAATGGCTTTCTATTTTTGTAGCTTCTTTATAAGTAAAACCGTCTTGATCATATCCAATGTCTTTTATGCAATCTCTAACTTTTTGTATAAGATCATCTTTTTTAATTTCAGGTCCTCTTACTTCACCTGCCAAGACAACTTTATTTGTTGTAGTTAAAGTTTCACATGCAACTCTCGACTGGGGTTCTGCGCTAAGATAAGTGTCAACCACCATATCTGATATTCTATCGCATACTTTGTCTGGATGACCTTCTGAGACTGATTCACTTGTGAATAAATAATTTTTTTTCATATTTTTTTTTTAAAAAAAAAATCAAGGTAATATAAAAAAATACGAAAAAAAAGAAAATCTTGTTACCATAGATATTAAACAAAGTAGGAAATGGCGTAGATATTGAATTTATTTCAATGCTTCCCTTTTCGGTTGTGTTGAGTTTTTTATTAACCTTGCCTGTTAAGGTAACGTGGGCTGTAATCCCATTGTTAGCAACTCTTAAAGTATCTTTACCCTCTTCAATTGATCTAAATATAGAATGAGAAAAATGTTGAATTGGTCCTATGCTATCGCCAAACCATCCATCCTCAGAAATATTTAAAATAAAGTCATAATCACTTTTATTAACATTTAGTTTTCCTGAAAATATAATTTCATAACAAATAAGGGGTAAAAATGAAATTGAATTAACATTTATAACTTTTCTTAAATTTGATGAACTAAATGACCTGTAACCTTGCGTAATTTTTTTAAGGCCAAAATTACTTAAAAATTTTTCAAAAGGTAAAAACTCACCAAATGGAACAAGTTTATTTTTATTGTAATAATCTTCTAATATGAATTTTTTATTAAATAATGCTAATGAATTATAAATTTTTTCTCCATCATCCAAAGTAATACCTAAAATTATTTTTGTATTATTTGTAAGTTGATCTGAGATTTTACTGAAATCATTCTCAAATTTATTTAATTCACCCATATTTGTAATTCCTTCCGGAAAAACTAATAAATAATCTTTATTCAGTGGGTAACCAATGTCGAATAGATCAATTAGTTTGCTTTCTATTGGTTCTTTAATAAAAAACCTTTCTATTTTAAATCTTGGTGAAACTAATTTAATTGCAGGGGAAATTTGTTTTTTATCTGCTTGTTCAATTTTTTTAATCCTGATATCTCCATAATATGAATTAGCAAACAAAAAAACTGTTGATGTGAATATGATACTAAATTTTGTAACATTGCTAATTTTAAAAAAAATTATTACTGGCAAGCAGTAAAAAGTTATAGTTAAAAGGTTAAAAGAATAAGTTCCAATTAAATTGAGTAATTGCAAAGTACTTGTAAATTCTATTAGGCTAAATGATATTAAATTCCAAGGAAAACCTCCAAAAATTGTACCTCTTAAATATTCAATGATGGAAATTATCAATGAAAAAATTAAAACGGACCTGAAATTCATCTTCAAATCAAAAAATTTTAATAAAATAGAAAATAATCCATAAAATATGGATAAAAAAAAAGGAATAATAAAGATTGATAAAATGATTAAGTTATTAAAATTTTCATCAAATTTTAAAGAATTTGAGACCCAATATAGGTTTGATAAAAAATAGCCAAAACCGTAAACCCATCCAATTAAAAAATTATTTAGTAAGTTTTGATTGAGATATTTGACCAAAATATAAAACAAAAAGGGTATTGTAAATAAATTTATGAAAAAAAAGTTATATGGAGGTAGACTAAATGAAGATAGAATTCCTAAAATAAAAAGAATTATAGTAATTAAATATCTGTTAAGCGGAATTGGTATCAATTTAAAAAATTAAGTTGTTTAAATATTAAATTTTCTTTTTTATACATTTTTTTAAATTCAATATTCTTCACATGATCATAACCAATTAAGTGAAGATATCCATGTATCCACATCTTATCTAGCTCATGGCAAAATAATGATTTATGAGATCTTTTATTAACAATTTCATAACTAATTGCTATATCTCCAATATATGTATTACTTTTCAATTTAATGCTTAAAGGAAAAGATAAAACATCAGTGGGTTTATTTATTTTTCTAAATTTATTGTTTAAATGTTTCATTTTATGGTTGTTAGTTAAGAATACAGTGAATTCTTTTTTAATTTTTGATGAAATAAAGTTGTTTAATTTTTTTTGCTTAAAATTAAAGTAGTTCTTTAAATTTTTAATTTTTTTTTTCCATTTTGGTGAGTCAACGACAACATGGATTTTTATCATTTTTTAAAATTCTGATCAGAATAAGCTTTTACAATTTTTGAAACAAGGGGGTGTCTTACAACATCTGTGTGATCAAAGTCTACTACAGATATTTCATTTAAGTGTCCAAGAATCTCCCTAGATCTTCTGAGACCTGACAAAGATTTATTGGGTAAATCTATTTGGGACGGATCACCATTAATAACAATTTTAGAATTTTCACCTATCCTAGTTAAAAACATTTTAATTTGTGTATCAGTTGCGTTTTGAGCTTCATCCAAAATAGCAAAGGAATTTTTAAGTGTTCTACCTCGCATAAATGCTAAAGGGGCTATTTCTATATCTCCGATTTCGATACGTTTCTGTATTTTTTCAAAATCTAAAAGATCATACAACGCATCATATAAAGGTCGTAGGTAAGGATCTACTTTTTCTCTCATATCACCCGGTAAAAAACCTAATCTTTCTCCAGCTTCAACTGCAGGTCTTGATAATATTATTCTCTCAATTTTTTTATCTAGTAACATTGTAAGTGCAACAGCTACAGCCAAATATGTTTTTCCAGTTCCAGCAGGCCCAGATGATATTATTACCTCGCTATCATTAAGTGCCCTAACATATTTTTTCTGTTTTTCAGACCTTGGAATTACTGACTTTTTAGGAGTTTTAATAATATATTCGATTTTATCTGTTTTTTCCTCAATCATAAATTTGTTTACTGATGATATAATATCTTTTTTTTCAATTGAACCATTATTTATAAATTGATCAGTTAGAAAAACAATTGCATTTTTTACTGTTTCATTTTTACTTTGTGTACTTTTTATTAAAATTGAATTTCCTCTAGAATAAATACTTGTCTCTGTCATTTTCTCTAATTCTTTTAGGTTATTATTAAACTCACCAACAATACCCATTAAAATCTCATTATTCTTAAATATGATACTTAAAGTATTGTTTTCCGAATAAACAAATTTTAGATCATCACTAGCTTTTTTATAACTAACAGTTCTCAAACTAAGCTGCCCTCATATTTTTATTTTTGTCTATTATTCCAAATAATGTATTCCGATTAGCTTTTTTAATTTTAATATTAACTAATTTTCCGATATATTTGTCTTCTCCCTCAAACAAAACAGAGTTTAAAAAAATATTTCTACCAAAATAATTTTTCTGATTTTTTAACTTATTTTCTACTAAAACTTCAACAGATGAATTTACTAAAGAAGCATTCTTTTTTATTTGGTGATCTTCTAGTACACTTTGCAAATTTATTAATCTTTCTTTAGCAATTTCCTTATCAATAGGCTCTAATCTTGATGCTGGAGTGCCAGGTCTAGGGCTAAATATGAAAGAGTAAGAATTAATAAATTTAATTTCTTTAACCAAATTCATTGTGTCATTAAAATCACATTCCATTTCCCCTGGATAACCTATAATAAAATCACTAGAGAATTCCACATTACAGTTTTTTTGTTTTATTAGTTTATAAGTTTCCAGATATTTTTCTACTTTATGATTTCTATTCATTAATTTTAATATTTTATTCGAGCCGCTTTGGATTGGTAAGTGAATAAATGGCATTAATTTTTTTGAGCTAGAGTAACATTCAATTAGATCATCAGTCATATCCTTTGGGTGTGATGTTGTGTATCTGATTCTGATTAAGTCATTAATTTTATCTAATTCTAAAATTAAGTCAGATAATTTATAATTTCTATCCTTGTCTTTAAAACAATATGCATTTACATTTTGTCCCAACAATATTATTTCTTTTGTCCCATTTTTTACTAGACTTTCTGCCTCCTCAATAATTTTTTTAAAAGGTCTTGAATACTCTGGCCCTCTTGTATAAGGCACCACGCAAAAGCTACAAAATTTATCGCAACCCTCTTGTATTGTCAAAAAAGAAGATACTTTGCTGTCATAATTTTTTATTTTATCTAAATAATTAAATTTATCTTCAGTATCAAATTCTGTTAGTTCTTCCTTTTTATTAAAAGTAAAATTTTCAATGATTTTATTTATTTTATGATATGATTGAGGTCCAATAATAATATCTATATAAGGCTCTCTTTTTATCATTTCACCACTTTCTGCTTGAGCAACACAACCTGCTACGATCATAATTGGCTTCTTTTTGTTTCTATAATTTTTTCTTACCCTTCCAATTTCATCAAACACTTTTTCTTTTGACTTATCTCTTATGTGACATGTGTTTAGCAAGTAACAGTCAGCGTTTAAATGATCGTTAGTTTTTAAATAACCAATACTCTTGACTGTGTCATAAATACGATTTGTATCGTATTCATTCATTTGACATCCAAAGGTTTTTATGAAAATTTTTTTCACAATTAGTCAGATTTATCTTTTACACAATAAAGTTCTAATTTAGAATCTACTAGTTTATATCCGTGTTTCTCTGCAATTTTTTTTTGAATATTTTCAATATCTTCACTTGTGAATTCTATTATATTTCCAGTTTTTATATCAATTAGATGATTGTGGTCATCGTTTAACTCATATCTAGCTTTACCATCTTTAAAATCATGTTTCATCAAAATACCTGACTCTTCAAATAATTTTACTGTTCTGTAAACTGTTGCAATACTAATTTTGCTATCTATATCTGAAACTCTTTTATAAAGTTCATCTACATCTGGGTGATCAGACTCTCCATATTGTTTTTTAGACTCAGATATAACTCTAGCAATAGTTCTTCTTTGATCAGTTAATTTAACACCTTTGGCCAAACATTTTTGTTCAATTGTATCTGTCATAAGATTATTTTAACTCAAATAAAGTGGTTTAATCAAATTTTTTATTAATTTACCTTTTTTTAATAATTCCAAAACCTTAGAATAATCGTATTTTTCAACATCTTTTGATGAAAATCCATAAATTTTAAATTTATATATTAAATTTATAGCCTTTAACGTTGATATAGAAGTTCTAATACTTGAATATTTGCCTGGTCCCAAATTAACCAAAACTTTATCTATAATATCAAAGCTTATTGTCTTTTTTTTTAAAAAATTGAATAAAAGAACAGCAAACTTATCAAAATTTTTTCTACTGTTTTCATAATCATTAGTATAGATTTTATCATTATCAATGATTTTGAAAATAATTTTTTCATTTGCTGCATCAATTATTAAATTTTTTTTAATTTTATTTTTCATAAATTGTCCCTCATTTGCAGAAAAAAATATCAAATATTATCCTAAAGATCATGGTGTTGTATCAATTATGTATCATAGATTTGATGAAAATAAATATCCATCAACAAATATTAAAATAGATATTTTTAAAAAGCAACTTGAACTGATTGATAAAAATAATATAGAATATTATGACCCAGCTAAATTTGATATTGAATTTAAAAATCCTAAGACAAATAAAAAAATTTTAATTACCATAGATGATGCTTTTTCATCATTTTATGAAAATGCTTGGCCGATACTTAAAGAAAGAAAAATACCATTCATATTGTTTGTTTCCACAGAGCCTGTTGGGAAATCAGGATATATGGATTGGGAACAAATTAAAGAGGTAGCGAGTTATGATTTTGCGTACATTGGAAATCACTCACATACTCATGAATATTTATTAAATTTTTCATATCTTGAATTTGAAAATGATATAAAAAAATCTATGAAAATATTTAAGGAAAAATTAGGGTACAATTCAATTTTTTTTTCATATCCATTTGGAGAATATAATCTAAAACAGTTACAATTTATAAAAAAAAATTTTAAGTATGGTTTCGGTCAACATTCTGGTGTGATTGATTTAAGTAAAAACCAATATGAACTCCCAAGATTTCCTATAAATGAAAAATATGGGGACTTAGAGAGGTTTGAATTTATACTTAAATTATTTCCTTTACCATACAAAGATTTAAGACCAGAAGACAAATTTATAACTAAGATACAAAATCCACCAATTGTAGAAATTGAATTTTTTGATGAACAAAATTATATTAAAAATATGAATTGTTTTTCAAATGAAGGAGACCAGTGGAGGAATTCGATCATGAAATTTAAAGAAAATACTTTAGAAATCAATTTTAGGGAAAAATTTTCATTTAGAAGAGGTAGAGTTAATTGTTCAATTAAAGATGGGGATATTTGGAGATGGTTAGGTGTACAAATGTCTATAGATGTTAATTAAATTAAATTTTTGTATTTAACACTTAGTGGCATTAGTTTTACATCATCAAAATCTTTCAAAGAATTTTGATTAATAATTTGTTTAAGTATTTTTGTATATTCTTTTCCAGTTTCTGCATAATTATCTAACTGATCAGCTAATAATAAACTGTCAAGTTTTTCGCTATCATCTCTAAGCTGAGCTCTCATTTGTCTAAAATTTTTATAGCTAGAATGTGTATTTAAATTTCTCTGATAAGCTCTTACTGAAGCTTTTAATACTTTGAATTTCATTACTTTATGTTTTGTATCACTTTCCGCCCCAGCTGGTTTGATGCCATCACCTGACCAAGTCCATTGACCAAAAAGTGCATTTCCTTCTAGAGCAAACCTGGATGTCCCCCAGCCAGTTTCTTTTGCTGCTTGGGCTATAGCTAACGAAACTGGAATTATATCCATTCGTACCTTTAATGTCGCTATATCTTTATTTAAAACTCCGTACTGTTTGAATTTACGATTTAACCAATTTTTTTCTTTTTTTGAATTTTTATTTTTGTTTAATATACTAAATAATTTCTTCCTATCTAGTATAATTAGATTATTTTCTTCTAATATTAATGGTAGGATGATTTGGATAAATAAATTCTTTCTTTTTTTTGTATTTTCAATTTGTTTAATTTCATTTGGCAAGAGAGAAAGTCTTATGGGCTTTACTTTCTTACTTTTTCTAACTTCGTTTAATGAATAATTCGTATCTCTAAAAAGCTGCTCTATAGTTGAGGCACTAAGCCTAACAGTATCTTGGGGCAAATCCTCAAATTTGAAAACATCTTCTAGAATGTTAGATAAATCTAATCCCTCATCTATTTTTGATTTATTTGCTAAGTCCTGTCCCTCTAAAACTTTTTTAAATTTTTTATTAGACTCATTAAATTTTGAAATTTTAGAAACTTTGGGGCTGATTTCAGAAAATATTGGTATTATAAAAGCAACAAGAATTATCAATACACTGGATATTCCAGTAAGGTATAACGTTTTAAATTTTTCAAATCCAAATTTAAATGTCGATTTTTTTTTAATTATTATTCCTTGAGAAGATAAAAATTTTCTTAGTTTTAAAAATTGATTTGCATTAAAATTTTTTTTTATCAATTTGCTTGGGAATATTTTTTTCATATAGCCTCTACTTCTTTAACTTCAGGTATATAATGACAAAGTAAATTTTGAACACCTTGTTTCAAAGTTAATGCTGCACTAGGACACCCTGAGCAAGCACCTTGAAGTTCCACACGAACAACTCCGTCTTTAAACTCCTTAAACTTGATGTCGCCTCCATCTCTAGCCACTGCAGGTCTAATTTTAGTTTCTAATATTTTTATAATCTGTCCCTCAACTGTTGAGGTATCTAAACCTTTTTCTTCCCTCGTTTTTGAAATGACGTTTTCATTTCCATGAGCAAAATAATCATTAATAAACGAAATAATGATATGCTTTAGATCATCCCAATCAAAAGTGTCTTCTTTGTTAACTGAGATAAATTCATCAGATAGGAATATACCTTTAACTCCTTCAATTGACAGAATATTTCTTATTAATTCGTTATTTGTTTTACTAATTTCTGTAATCTCAACTGGACCAATTAAAGATACTTTTTTTCCAGGAATAAATTTTAATGAGTTTGGATTTGGTGTAGTTTGTGTTTGAACGAGCATGTTATAAATATAGATATAAGATTGGATTTTTAAAGTAAATAATTATCAAAAACCAAACTTTTTCTTGATATCCCTTATTTTTTTCGATGATAAATCTATAGCTTTTTCGCTACCCTCTCTTAAAACTTGGTCTATATACAAAGTGTCATCTTTTAGTTTTTTTATTTCTTTAGAAATTGGTGAAATTTTTTTCACTAATAGCTCTGATAAATTTTCTTTAAATAAAGAAAAATTTTGACCCTTAAATTTAATTAATAAATCATCAATTTTTGTTCCACTCAAACTAGAGTAGATTCCAATTAAATTTTCAATCTCTGGTCGAGACTTTAAATTATTAATATTAGCTGGAAAAGGATTTGTATCTGTTTTTGCTTTTTTAATTTTATTAATTATTTCACTTTCTGTATCAGTTAAATTTATCCTACTCAAATCAGATGGATCTGATTTGCTCATTTTTTTTGTACCATCCTTTAAACTCATTATTCTTGCAAAGTTTTTTTGAATTAAAGGTTCAGGAATTTTAAAAAAATCAACTGCATCAAAATCTGTATTAAATTTTTTGGATATATCTCTAGCTAATTCCAAATGCTGTTTTTGATCCTCTCCTACAGGAACGTGGGTTGCATCGTATAAGAGAATATCAGCTGCCATAAGCACTGGATAAATATAAAGCCCAACACTAACATTTTCCTTATCTTTGCCAGCCTTTTCTTTAAATTGAGTCATTCTATTTAACCAACCCATTCTGGCAACGCAACTTAGTAACCAGGATGCTTCTGAGTGAGCAGATACAGATGACTGATTAAAAATTATACTTTTTTTGGGATTTATACCGCATGCTAAAAATGTTGCTGCAGTTTCTCTGATATTTTGTTTTAAAATTTTTGGATCCTGTTTTACCGTGACAGCATGTAGATCGACTACACAAAATATACACTCATTATTTTCATTTTGAAGATCAACAAAGTTTTTGATTGCCCCAATATAGTTACCCAAGTGTAGATTGCCAGTAGGCTGTACACCTGAAAAAATTTTTTTAACACCCATGTTAGTACTTTATTTTAATATCACTCAATTTGAAAGCTTTAGTAATCAATGAAACTACAAAATAAATTAATATGCTGAATATAACTAAAAAAAGCAGATAGATAAATTTATAATTATTTTCAAAAGACAATTGGCTATCAAAATAATATAGCAAGTTTTGAAGACATATTCCCATTACAATAGTTGAAACTATAATTCTAATAATCTGTATAAATAATTTATTGTTAAATTTAAAATAATTTTCTTTATGTAAGTAAGCGTATAGCAAAATAGAATTGATCCATGATGATATTGATGTTGCAATTGGAATTATAATAAAGCCCAAGTCTTTAAAATAATAAACACTAATTAAAACATTTAATAAAACTGATATGCTAGAAAAATAAAAAGGAGCTTTAGTATTATCCCTTGCAAAAATAAAACTTGAAAATATTTTTATGAGAGAAAACGCAGGAAGCCCCAAGGAAAAGAACAATAAAGCTTCTGCGGAATTTTTTACACTCATCTTATCAAAAGATCCGTAGCCAAATAGTGATGATACAATTTCATCATTTGCAATTATTAGTGCTAACATTGCTGGAAGGCTTAAAAGCAATGATAATTCAAGAGATTTATTTTGAATTTTATTTATTTCCAATTTTTTATTTTGCTGGATGTAGGAAGATAATTTTGGAAGTATGATTGTTCCTATTGCAATACCTGCAATTGCAAGATTTATTTGATAAATTCTGTCTGCATAATATAAAATAGAAACTGCACTTGCCTGAAAAGAAGCAATTATTGTACCAACTAAAATATTTATTTGCGTAACACCGGAGGAAAATATGCTGGGTAATAATTTTTTAAAAAATAGTTTAATCTCTTTTGAAATTTTAAATTTAATTTTAAATTCTGGTTTAAAAAATTTTTTAACAAATAATATTAAAAAAATAGTCTGAATAAAACCTGCAATTGATACACCGTATGATAAAAAGATTACTAATTTTTCACCTAAAACTTTTCCAAAAATCAATATTCCTATCATTACAATATTCAGAATAATTGGTGCAGCTGAGGCTGCTGCAAACCTGTTATGTGAATTTAAAATAGCAGAAAAAAAGGATGCCAAACTAACAAATAAAATGAAAGGAAAGGTAATTTTTGTTAATTGAGTTGCTAAGGCAAATTTTTCTGGATTAGATTTAAAACCGGGTGCAATTAAAGAAACAAAGAAAGGCATAAATAACTCGATTATGAGCACTAATCCTAATAGAAAAATCGTTAAAAGATTAAAAATATTATTAGCAAAATTTTCTGATTGTTTTTTTCCTTTGACTAATTCTTTAGAATAACTTGGTACAAATGCAGCATTGAACGAACCTTCACCAAACAATCTTCTAAAGGTGTTTGGAATTCTAAAAGCGACAAAAAAAGCGTCTGCAATAGGTCCAGAACCAAGAAATATTGCAATAAGAATATCTCTCAAATAACCTGAAATACGACTTATTAAAGTATAAAAACTAAAAGTCCCGGTTGACTTAATTATATTCATAAATCATATTAGTCTTAATATTGGCTCAATTGTATACATAAATTATAACAATGAAAAAAAATAAGGTAGAACATTACTCAGATAAAGAAGCATTAGAATTTCATAATAGCAATAAATCAGGCAAGATTGAGATAATTTCATCAAAGCCAATGACTTCAAAGAGGGATCTTGCTTTGGCTTATTCACCAGGTGTTGCTGCACCAGTAAAAGCTATTGCTGAAAATCCTGATCGTGCCTATGATTATACAACTAAAGGTAATTTAGTTGCAGTAATAAGTAATGGTTCAGCAATTTTAGGATTGGGTAATTTAGGAGCCATAGCATCAAAACCTGTTATGGAAGGAAAAGCGGTACTATTTAAAAGGTTTGCTGATATAGATTCAATTGACATAGAGATCGACACTAATGATACAGAGGAAATAATTAAATCAATAAAAAATATTTCTAAGAGTTTTGGAGGAATAAACCTTGAAGATATAAAGGCACCTGAATGTTTCATTATAGAAAAAAAATTAAAAGAAATATTAGATATACCTGTTTTTCATGATGACCAACATGGTACAGCAATAATAACTAGTGCAGCGTTAATAAATGCTTGTGATATTGCTAAAAAAAAGCTGAGTGAAATAAATGTAGTTATTAATGGTGCTGGAGCATCTGCAATGGCGTGTGCAAAGCTTTTTATAAATTCAGGTGTAGATAAAAATAAAATTAAAATGCTTGACTCAAAAGGAGTTATTTATAAAGGCAGAGATAATTTAAATGAGTGGAAAAATGAGTTCTCAATTAAAACAAATGATAGAGATTTGAAGGATGCTATAAAAGATGCAGATGTTTTTTTAGGGTTATCACAAGCAGGTGTTCTCAAAAAAGACATGGTAAAAAGTATGGCAAAAAATCCTATAATTTTTGCTTGTGCTAATCCTGATCCAGAGATTACTCCAGAGGAAATCGAAGAAGTAAGAAATGATGCGATTGTTGCAACTGGCAGATCCGATTATCCTAATCAGGTAAATAATTTAATTGGATTTCCATATATTTTTAGAGGTGCGCTTGATGTTAGATCAAAAACTATAAATGAAGAAATGAAAGTTGCGGCAGTACATGCTATAGCTTCATTAGCAAGAGAGAGAGTCCCTGATGAAGTAGTTGCTGCGATGGGTGGGGAAAGACCTGTCTATGGAAAAGACTATATTATTCCGTCAACTTTTGATCCAAGATTAATAAGTGTTATACCAACAGCAGTTGCAAAAGCTGCGATTAAAACTGGTGTAGGCAGAATAGGTATTGAAAATTTTGAGAACTACTCAGAACAACTGAAAAATAGACTTGATCCAACTGTAGCTGTGATGCAAGGTATAAATTCACAAATTAAAAAAAATCAAAAAAAAGTTGTATTTGCTGATGGAGAAGATGAAAATAATCTTAAGGCTGCAATCGCATTTAAAAACAGTAGATTAGGAATTCCTATTTTAATTGCTAAAGAAGAGATAGTAAGAAAAAAATTGAACGAAATTGGATACGGAGAAAACTTTAATATCGAGATTGTAAATTCTACTAATGAGGAATTAAGAAAAAAATATACAGAGTTTTTATTTAGAAAACTACAGAGATCAGAGGGTTTATTGGAACGTGACTGTGATAAGCTTATAAGAAATGATAGAGTTACTTTCGGTGCTTGTATGGTATCGTGTGGTGATGCAGATGCAATGGTTACTGGTAATACAAGAAGATATTCAGCGTCATTAGAGAAAGTCTCTAAAGTCGTTGATCCAAGACCTGGGGAAATAATGTTTGGTCTAAATATGATTGTAAATAGAGGAAAGACCATTTTTATTTGTGATACAACAGTAATTGAATATCCAGATGAAAAACAATTAGCGGAAATGGCAATTTCAGCAGCAAGAGTTGTAAGATTATTTGGATTTGATCCTAAAATTGCTTTTTTATCCCATTCTACTTTTGGGCAACCTACCACTGATAGAACGAAAAGAATTAGTGATGCAGTAGAACTTCTTAAAAAGAAAAAGGTTGATTTTAAATTTGATGGAGAAATGCAACCAGATGTGGCCTTAGAAGATATGTTTCAGGAACTTTATCCATTCTCTGAAATTGTTGGAAACGCAAACGTTTTGGTTATGCCGAGTCAACATAGTGCTGCAATATCATATAAGATGATACAATCTATGAGTAGAGCAAAATTAATTGGACCACTTTTAATAGGATTAGGACAAGCTATTGAGATCGCTCCATTAAGAAGCTCAACATCAGATATATTAAATTTAGCTTCTGTTGCAGCTTATTCAGCCGAAATAATTGATTACAAAAAAAATTAATCTTTTTGGATTCTTAAATCCTCTACTAATAGAATACTAGCAACAACTTTATTTACGTCTAATATAGAATTAGCTTCATCAACGACTATTTCTAATTCATCTCTATTTCTTGCAATTCCATATATGTAAACATTTTTTTTGTAAGTATCTATTTGATAGTTTACTGATTTTATATTTTTATTTATAATTAAAGCAGCACGTAATTGAGAAGTTATTAATGTATCTTTGGCCGATTGTTTAAAATTAAATTTTTCCTTAATCTTTAAATCGTTTCTAACAGATCTAACTCCGCTAGTTTCCCAAGCAACTTTTGTAATTTTTAACTTTTCCTCTGGATTATCGACCTTACCCGTAATAAATATTCTACCATCTAAAACCTTAGTTTTAACAGACAAGAAATATTTTTTTTCTAGCATTGTTAGTCTTGTCGTTAAGTTTTTTTCCATTATTGAGTCATCAATTTGCGTACCTAATGATCTTGGGTCAATTGCTAAAGAAACTCCTGTTCCAAACAAGCCTTTTGAACTAGTTCCTGAACAACTATTTAAGAAAATAAGTAATATTAAACAAAAATAAAAATTTTTACTTCTCATTTTTTAGTTTTAGACAGAAATCATAGATTATTTTTTTTGGAATTTTTTTATTGGAAAATTTTTTGATTATATCTTTTATACTTTTATTTTTAAGCATCGTTTTTATAATTTTTTTATCAGATTCGGTCAAAAAACCGAAAGAATTTGTGCTTTCTTTTATCTCTGAGATAACAATTGTAAGTTCCCCTTTATCGTATATTTTAATTTTTTTTAAATCCTCAACTTTACATCTAATAAATTCCTCATGTATTTTTGTCATTTCTCTACAAAGAACGATCTCTCTTTTCTTGAAAAAATTTATTACTATTTCTAAATTTTTGATCAATTTTTTTGGTGGAATAAACAAAACTATTGAACAATCCATTTTGGAGAGGAATTCTAAATCTTTAATTAATTTATTTTTTTTTTCTTCTAAAAAACCAAAAAAAATAAACTTGTCTGAAAAACCACTTATTGATAATGAAGTTATAACTGATGAAGCGCCAGGTATTGGTGTAATTGGAATATCGTTACTTATACATTCTTGGACTAATAATTTACCTGGATCTGAGATTGCAGGAGTTCCCGCATCAGAGATAAGTGATATCATTTTACCATTCATCAAATGATTAATAATATCTTTGGTCTTTTTTCTTTCATTGAATTTATGAAATGCAATAAGTTGAGTTTTTATATTAAAATGATTTAAGAGCTTTATAGATACCCGAGTATCTTCACACAAAATTAGTTCTGAATTTTTTAGAATTTCTAGTGCTCTAATCGTTAAATCTCCCAAGTTTCCTATGGGCGTGGAAACTAGATAAAGTCCCTTTTTTTGTGATTGTGATATCATTAAATTAAATGTTTATTATATAATATATAATATGAAAAAATTAGTTAATTTAATATTTTTTGTATCCATAGTTTTTATTTTTACTAGCAAGCTTTTTGCGTCTGATGAAAAGATTAAAGTTGGTTTGTTGTTGCCTTTAACCGGTCAAAACCAAGAGATTGGAAAATCAGTATTAAGATCTGTAAATTTAGCGATTAACAAAATAGATGATCCAATTTTAGAAATTTATCCAAAAAACAATTTTGATAATCCTGACGATAATATAAAAGCAGTACAGGAATTATATAATCAAGGTATAAGAATATTCATTGGGCCCATTTTTGATAAAAATATAAAAAATTTAGAGAAATTTAGTAATGCAATTTTTATTACTTTTTCAAATAAAAACAAAAGTATTCAAAAAAATTTGATTTATGCGGGTGTAAATGCAACCTCACAAATAGCTACGATAAAAAAATTTCTAGAGGATAATGATATAAAAAAAACTATTTGTCTTATACCTGAGGTTGACTTTAAAGAGGAAATTAAAAAAGGTATATCCCAGACAAAAATTGATTTAAAAAAAGTTTTTTATTATGACACAGAACCAACAGAGATTACCAAAAGGATCGAAAAAATTACAAGGTATGATGTAAGAAAACAAAACTTACTTGATGAAATAAAAAGAGTAGAAAATTCTGATGATCCTAATAAAGAAAAAAAAATAAAAAATCTTGAGAAAAGAGATACATTAGGAAAATTAGGATTTGACTCAGTTATAATTTCAGATTTTGATGAATCTTTAAAAAGTGTGATAACATCTCTTATTTACACTGATGTAAATACAGAAAGAGTTCATTTTATTACTCTTAATCAATGGTTTGATGAGAGCTTGCTAAAGGAAGATAGTTCACAAAATATTTATTTTCCATCAATTAACAAAAAAAATTACGATGATTTCTCAAATTTATTTTTTAAAAAATTTAATAGCTACCCAAATCAGATATCGTTTTTAAGCTATGATTTAGTTGGACTAGTTTATTATTTAACAAAAAAGAATAGTTTAGATGATGTAGATAAAATTTTTAATCAAAAAAATGTTTTCAAAGGTAAAACAGGTATTTTTGAAATTAAAGATAAAAAGATTAAACATGTTCTTAATTTTTATAAAGTTGAAAAAGGAAAGTTTATAAAAATTTTTTAATTTTTTGAAAAGCTTTGTATCTATGATCAATTTTATATTTTTTTTTGGGTGAAATTTGACCAAATGTTTTCTTTGATCCCTGTGGGATAAAAATTGGATCATATCCAAAGCCTTTTTTGCCAATTTTTTTATTCGATATTTTTCCTAAAATTTTTCCAATTGTTGTTTTATATTTTCCACTGGGCCAATAAATCGTTAATGCACAAATAAATTTGGCATTTATTTTTCTGTTTCTCCAATTAGAAACTTTTTTATCTAATTTTTTAAATACTTTTTTAATTGCTAAATCAAAATTATTTTTTTTTCCTCCCCATCGTGCTGAATAAATACCAGGTTGATTATTTAAAAGATTTATCTCTAAACCGGAGTCGTCTGACATACAAATTTGATTACTCTTTTTGGAAAAGAATCTTGCTTTAATGAGTGAATTTTCTATAAAGGTTTTTCCGTTTTCCTTTGGACTTTTTAAATTATAATCAGATGTTGAATAAATTTTAATATTTTTTGGTAATAAAGCTTTAATTTCCCTTAATTTACCTTTGTTATTAGTACCAATTAATAGTTGTGAAATTTTTTTTGCTTTCATCTGGAAATATTTATTTTACTTACCATATAAGTAAGTATGGATAAAGAAAACGAAAATACTTCAGAAATAAAAAATGAAGATGAAACAGTAAATAATGAAAATAATTCCAAAGATGAACAACGGGAGGAGGTGTCTCAAGAGGATAAATTAAGCGAGATTGAAGATAAGCTAACTAGAAGTTATGCAGAATTAGAGAACCAAAGAAGAAGATATGAAAAAGAAAAAGATGAAGCCTATGAATTTGGAGGCATGGCACTCGCTAAAGAATGCCTAAATCTGACAGACAACTTAGAAAGATCTAAATCGTCTATTATTAATGACGAAAGTCTTGAAAAAAGTAATAAAGATAAAATAATTGAGCATCTTGATATTATTTATAAAGATATATTATCAATTTTTAAAAAAAATCAGATTGATGAAATTTCAGCTCTTGGTGAAAAATTGGATCCAAATAAGCACCAAGCTATGCTTGAAATTGAAGATGCAGAAAAAGAACAAGGAACAATTGTTCAAGAAATTCAAAAAGGATTTACATTAAAAGGAAGGTTGCTTAGACCTTCGCTGGTTGGGGTCTCAAAAAAACCTCAAAAAAATGAGGAAAAACAACAAAAAAAGGAGAAAAATTAATATTAGTTATAACTTGTAGAATAAAAATTAACACTTATATGACCAATATATTTTAACATTATGAGCAAAGTAATTGGAATTGATTTAGGAACAACAAACTCTTGTGTAGCAATTATGGATGGTACGCAAGCTAAAGTTTTAGAAAATGCTGAAGGAGCCAGAACTACACCATCAGTTGTTGCATTTACTGACAATGACGAAAAATTGATTGGACAACCAGCTAAAAGACAAGCTGTCACCAATCCAGAGAACACTGTATTTGCTGTTAAAAGATTAATTGGAAGAAATTTTGAAGATCCGTCAGTAAAAAAGGATATAGAAACATCTCCTTTTAAAATAGTAAACTCAGATAAAGGTGATGCATGGATCGAGGCTAAAGGCAATAAATATTCTCCATCTCAAATTTCAGCTTTTATTCTTCAAAAAATGAAAGAAACTGCAGAAAAATATTTAGGACAAGAAGTAAAAAAAGCTGTAATTACTGTACCAGCATATTTTAATGATGCACAAAGACAAGCGACTAAAGATGCTGGAAAAATTGCAGGTTTAGAAGTTTTAAGAATTATTAATGAACCTACTGCAGCATCTCTTGCTTATGGTTTAGATAAAAAAACCAACAAGAAAATTGCTGTATATGATTTAGGTGGTGGTACATTCGATGTTTCAATACTTGAATTGGGCGATGGTGTATTTGAAGTTAAGTCTACAAACGGTGATACTTTTTTAGGTGGTGAAGATTTTGATAATACAATAGTTGAATATTTATTATCAGAGTTTAAAAAAGATAGTGGAATAGATTTGAAATCTGATAAGCTTGCTCTTCAAAGATTAAAAGAGGCAGCAGAAAAAGCGAAAATTGAGCTTTCCTCAGCAGCACAAACAGAGATAAATCTTCCTTTTATCACAGCGGACAAAACTGGTCCTAAACACATAAATTTAAAAATGACTAGAGCAAAATTAGAGGCCCTGGTTGAAGATTTAATTAAAAGAACTATGCCACCATGTGAAACTGCTCTTAAAGATGCTGGTCTATCAGCGAGTGAAATCGATGAGATAGTGCTAGTTGGTGGAATGACTAGAATGCCAAAAATTATAGAAGAGGTTAAAAACTTTTTTGGAAAAGAACCAAATAAATCTGTAAACCCTGATGAGGTTGTTGCTATGGGGGCAGCTATACAAGCTGGTGTATTACAAGGCGATGTAAAAGATGTTTTATTATTAGACGTTACGCCACTATCTCTTGGAATTGAAACACTAGGAGGAGTATCAACAAAATTAATTGATAAGAACACAACTATACCAACTAAGAAAAGCCAAGTTTTCTCTACAGCAGAGGATAATCAGCCAGCTGTGTCTATAAGAGTACTTCAGGGTGAAAGAGAAATGGCATCAGATAATAAAGTTTTAGGTAACTTTGAATTAGTTGGAATTGCACCAGCTCCTAGAGGAGTGCCTCAAATTGAAGTTACATTTGATATTGATGCAAACGGTATAGTTAATGTATCTGCTAAAGATAAAGGAACCGGTAAAGAACAAAAAATCCAAATTCAAGCATCAGGTGGCTTAAGTGAAGAAGAAATTAATAAAATGGTCAAAGAAGCAGAAGCTAATAAAGATGCTGACAAAAAGAAAAGGGAAGCTGTCGATGCAAGAAATCAAGCAGATACTTTATTACATTCGACGGAGAAAAACTTAAAAGAGCACGGTAGTAAGGTTTCCGAAACTGACAAAAAAGCTATCGAAACAGCATGTTCAGATTTAAGAAATTCTTTAAAGGGAACTGATGTAGAAGATCTTAAAAAGAAAACGCAAGATCTAGTTCAAGCATCTATGAAATTAGGTGAAGCTATTTATAAGTCACAACAAAGCGCTAAACCAGATGATGGTGCAAAAAATAAAAAAGAAGAAGGAAAAAAAGATGATAACGTTGTTGACGCAGACTTTGAGGAAGTGAAAGACGAGAATAAAGAAAAAAGTGCCTAAGAGCTAACAACTGTTTGTCTAATTAGTTATGGCAAAAAGAGATTACTACGAAGTCTTAGGTGTAAATAAATCAGCATCAGCAGATCAGATAAAAGCAGCTTATAGAAAGCTCGCTGTTAAATACCACCCAGATAAAAATAAAGGAGATAAAGCTTCTGAGGAAAAATTTAAAGAAGCATCAGAGGCATATCACGTCTTATCAAATACAGAGAGAAAACAAAATTACGATAATTTTGGACATGCTGCGTTTGAGAATGGAGGTGGAGGAAGAGGAGGTTTTAGTAACTTTGATTTTTCTAGTCATTTCTCAGATATATTTGAAGATTTTTTTGGTGATTTTGGTGGAGGTGGAAGAAGAAGTCGAAAAGCAAATTTTAGAGGATCTGATTTAAGATATGATTTATCTATTTCATTAGAGGAAGCTTATACAGGAAAAAAACAAGATATAAAGTTTTCAACTTCAGAAAAATGTCAAACCTGCAATGGAAGCGGTTCTAAACCAGGTACAAATGTTGGATCGTGTTCAATGTGCGGAGGTAATGGTCAAGTAAGATCAAGCCAAGGATTTTTTACTGTTCAACAAACTTGTCCTCAATGTTCAGGTACAGGTGAACAAATTACTAATCCTTGTACTAGTTGTAGCGGACAAGGAAAAAAACAAGCTTCAAAAAGATTGTCGGTAACAATTCCAAAAGGCGTAGATGATGGAACTCGAATTAGATTGGCAGGAAAAGGTGAAGCTGGTTCTAGAGGTGCATCAAGTGGCGATTTGTATCTTTTTATTAATGTTTATTCACATGATTTATTTAAGAGAAGTGAGGAAAATTTATTTTTTGAATGCCCAATATCTATTGCAGATGCAGCACTAGGAGCATCCATAGAAATACCAACTATCGATGGAGGAAAAGCAAAAATTAAAATTCCCTCTGGAACTCAAAGTGGTAAACAATTTCGTTTAAAAGGTAAGGGAATGCCCCTAATGAGAAGTGGTGGAGTTGGTGATTTATATGTTCAAGTAAATACGGAAGTCCCTATTAATCTTAATAAAGAACAAAAAGATCTTCTTGAAAAATTTAGAGAAATAGAAAATGAGAAGTCTAACCCGAGTATTAAAAAGTTTTTTCAAAAAGCAAAAAACTTTTGGAAAAATTAAGTTAAAGTGAATTTTATGAGTCTTGAGGTAATTGTACCAGTAATAGCCTTGATAGGCGTACTTGTGCTAGTTTTACCTGGTTTTATTCAAACTAATTATAACTTTAAGATCCTAATTAAGAATTTATCAATATGGATTATAGTGATAGCTATAATATTAATATTTATATATTTTATATTATAAATAATAATTAATTATTTTCAGTGCAGATATCTTTGATAACTGGAACACTTGAGCAGTCACCACATTTAGTTACTTGAACTAAACAACCACTATCAAGTAATTTTACATCAACAACTCTATCGCATTTAGAGCATACTGATGAAATAGTTAATCCACATTTTTTACAACTAAATTTTTGTGTTTGCATAAGTTAAAGATAGGAAATTAAAAATATTATTCAAGAAATAACGTATAATATTGATTATCATTATCACAAAAAAACCAATTAAAAACATCTCTTTAAAAAAATCTTTATGAATGATAATCATTATCAACAAAATCTTTATATGAAAATAAATTTAACTATTACAGGCTGTATGGGAAGAATGGGACAACAACTTATCAAGTCCTCAAATAAAAATAAAAACTTCAAATTAGTTTCGCTGACTGAGAATTTTAGGATTAATAAAAAGATAAATAATATTTTACCCGAATTTAATAATGTTAATTCTTTCAAAAAGACTAATGTCATTATAGATTTTACGGTTCCTAAGTGTACATTAGAAGTGCTTAAAATTGCTTCTAAACTAAAAAAAAGAGTTGTTATAGGTACTACTGGTTTTACTAAAAATCAGGAAATTTTGATAAAAAAATATTCTAAAAAGATCCCAATACTAAAGGCTGGGAATATGAGCTTAGGAATTAATTTATTGATGTATTTAACAGAAATTACCTCCAAATCTCTTGGGAATAATTTCTTAAGTAAGGTTTTTGAAGTTCACCATAAACACAAAAAGGATCACCCGTCTGGCACGGCTTTAATGCTTGGAAAAGGAATAGCTATAGGAAAAAATAAAGATCTAAATAGATTAATAGGAAAAAAATATCTAAATAAAAAATCTTTTCCTTATGGAAAAAAAATAAATTTTAATTCGATGAGAAAAGGTGAAGTAGTTGGTGAGCATGAGGTAAAATTTTCTAGTGGCAAAGAAATTATAACTTTAAATCATGAGGCATTTGATAGAGCCTTATACTCCGAAGGCGCTCTAACTGCTGCTAAGTGGTTGATGAAAAAAAAACCAGGCCTTTACTCAATGAGAGATGTATTGAACTTTAAATGAGTTCAAAAAATGCTGATAAAATTAAGAGAGCTAAGATAGTATTAAAAATACTGAATAAAACTTATCCACGCATTAATGTTCCGCTTGAAAGTAGAAATGTATTCACATTATTAATTTCTGTACTTTTATCTGCACAATGTACAGACGTAAATGTTAATAACGTAACAAAAGATATTTATCCGAAGTATTTTAAGCCAATTCACTTTGTAAGACTTGGGAGAAAAAAAATTGAAAGGTTAATAAGAAGAATAGGTATATTTAGAATTAAAGCTAAAAGTATTTATTACTTGTCTAAAACTTTAGTAGAAAAATATAATAGTAAGGTTCCAAGTACCTTCGAACAATTAGAGGAACTCCCAGGAGTTGGCCATAAAACAGCAAGTGTGGTTATGTCTCAAGGTTTTGGATTCCCTGCTTTTCCAGTTGATACTCATATTCATAGGCTTGCTCAAAGGTGGGGCTTAACTAATGGCAAGAATGTTGTGCAAACTGAGGAAGATTTAAAGAGTTTATTTCCAAAAAAATATTGGAACAAACTTCATTTGCAGATTATTTTTTATGGTCGAGAATATTGTAAAGCTCGTGATTGTTACGGTATTTCTTGTAAAATTTGCACGAGTTGTTATCCTAATAGAAAAAAACCAATTAAAACTAAAAAGGCTTAGCATGAAAATATTGGGCATAGGTAATGCAATTGTAGATGTAATTTGCAAAGTTGAAGATGATTTTATTCAAAAAAATGGTCTTACTAAAAGCACGATGAAACTTATTTTCGATGAAAAAGAATTCAAACAACTATTATCTAATTTAAAAATTGAAAAAACTGTTTCAGGTGGATCTGTTGCAAATTCGATTGTTGGACTTTCTCAGCTTAAAAACAAGGTTGGTTTTATTGGTAAAGTGAGTGATGATGACTTGGGTGGAAAATATGAAGAAGGACTTAAACAAGAAAATGTTGAATATTTTTACTCAAAAAAAAAGGAGGAGTTGCCAACAGGTACTTGTTTAATTTTAGTAACACCAGACTCAGAGAGAACAATGTGCACATTTCTTGGAACAGCAGGCAAGATTAACGAGAATGACGTAGATACAAATGCCATAAAACAAAGTGAGATTATTTTCTTAGAAGGGTATTTGTGGGATGAAGGAGATCCTAAAAAAGCTTTTGATAAAGCAATAACTAATGCAAATAAAGTTGCAATGTCTTTATCAGATCAATTTTGTGTTGATAGACACAAGCCTCATTTTTTAAATTTAGTTAAAAATAAATTAGATATAACATTTGCTAATGAACAAGAAATCATGTCTCTAATTGATGCTAAAAACTTTGATGAGGTAATTAATTTTGGAAAAGGTCTTAAAAAATTATTGATTATCACTAGAGGTGAAAAAGGCGCAATCTCAATTAATGGTGATGAAGTTACAGAATGCGGAATTCAAAAAAATCTCAAAGTAATTGATCTGACTGGTGCTGGGGATCTATTCGCTGCAGGATTTTTACATGGTCATGTAAACGGTCTGTCTCAAAAAGAATGCTTAGAAAAAGGTACTGAAATGTCTTCTAAAGTTATTCAACAAATTGGTGCAAGAATATAATAATTAGTCGTAATGATTGATTTTGCTGTAATAGGATCAGGAATATCAGGTGCTACTATATCTAATAAATTAAATAAAAAATATTCTATTAAAGTTTTTGAAAAAGCCAAAGGAGTTGGTGGAAGGAGCTCTTTTAAAAGATTTAAAGGCAAAATTGGTTTTGATCATGGTCTTCAGTATCTATCTCCAAGATCTAGAGAGTTTAAATCTTTTACTAATAAACTGATTAGAAAAAGAGTTATAAAACATTGGAAAGGCAATCATGAATTTTTAAATGAGAGGGTGAAGAGAGACAAAAAACACATCAAATTAATAGGAGTAAAAGGCAACAATGATATTAGTAAACATTTATTAAAAAGTATAAATTGTAAATTTCAATCAGAATTGTCAGAGATAAGTAGACAAAAAAATTGTTGGTTTCTTAAATTTAAGGATAATACGAGTACTTATGCAAAGAACTTAATTATTACAGCTCCATTTCCACAAGTAAAAAGGTTAGCATCTAAGTTCGTTAAAAAAAAACTATTTAGAAATAAAGTAAAAATGAATTCAAGTCTGACTGTTTTATTAATAACTAACAAAACTGGTAGCAATGCTAGTAGTTTTTTTACTAACGATAACATTTTAGGTTGGGTTTCAAATGAAAATTCAAAGAAAAGGTTTAAATATAATAAAGATTTATGGGTCCTTCAAAGCACTTATGAATATGGAAAAAAACATACTGATAATTATAGAAATAAGAAAAAGTTTTATACAAACGTTTTGATTAATAAATTTAAAAAATTAACTAAAGTAAAAATAAAAAAGATATATTTTACTCATATTCATGGTTGGAAATATTCGTCAAATTCAAAACCTTTAAATACCTTGAGTTATTGGGACAGGAAAATAGGCTTAGGAATTTGTGCTGATTGGTTTGGAGGACCAAGGTTAGAGAACGGATGGTTGAGTGCAACTGATCTATATAATAAAATTAAGTAATCATGTCTAAAAGATATAGCGGAAAATCATTTAAAGATTCGAGTGTAATGAAAAAACCCAAGTTATCTTTAAAAGAAAAGAGAAAAATTAAAAGAGAGAAAAAGAAAAATAAAAATTGAAAAATAAACTATTAATATTTTTTAAAACTCTTCTAATCAGCTTGATTTTGATTAGTTGTAGTGAGACTAATAAATTAGAAAATGTAAATAAAATTCTGTTATTTGGAGATAGTTTAATGTCTGGGTATGGTTTAAAAGAAGACCAGTCACTTTCAATAATATTAGAAAATGATCTAAAAGAAGCTGGATATAATATCAAAGTAATAAATGGAAGTGTTTCTGGAGATACCTCTGAAGATGGATTGGATAGAATTGAAGAATATATCTCTGGTGGTGATATTGATTTGATTGTTTTAGGATTAGGTGCGAATGATATGCTTAGAAGAATTAATCCAGATCAAACAGAGAGTAATCTAAGAAATATTATAGAAATTATAAAAACCAATAATATTAATATTATTTTAGCAGGTATGAAGGCGTCTCCAACAAACGGATTAGCATATAAAAAGAAATTTGATGATATTTTTCCTAAATTAGCTAAAGAATATGATTTAAATTTAATACCTTTTTTGCTAAAAAAAGTGGCTTTAAATCCAAAGCTTAATCAAAGTGATGGAATTCATCCAAACTATGAAGGTGCTAAAGTGATTTCAGAAACAATAAAAGAAAGTATAATTAATTGAGATTAGTAGGGGCGTTCTGTTGCCAGGTGCCCCGAACTTTGTTTCAATAATCCTTATATTGCAACAATCAGCAATAATCAAATCACCAAAATTATATAATAATGCCGACCAAATGCCGACCAAAAATCTGGTCGTCAGAGGGTACATGATTTGATAACCTTAAATCATGAAAAAAATTTTAAGAATTTTAGTTCTTAGCTTATTTCTCACTAACACTTCTATTGCAGATATGTACTTCACGGGTTTTGTAAAATCTAATGATGGCTTACATGGTATAGGAAGATATTGCATCCACAATTCAGTTTTTGTAACAAATCTTAAGTTGGATAGCTCAGGAAATTATGTTCCGATTGGAAGTCCAGTTCAAGTATATGAAATGGATCAGGGAAGAGTGGAACCAGTATTTTGTATGAAATAATTTTATTTAAAAAAATCCCGTACACAGGACGACTCGCAAGGTTGTATTTTTTAAATAACGTTGATACTGCAAACAAAATTAACAAATGAGAAGGGGCGTTCTGTTGCCAGGTGCCCCAAACCCCAAAGAATTTATCCTTTAAACATTTCTAATGCTTTGTTAAGAAGATCTACTGATTTTTTGTGATCACCACTATCGTGAGCCTTCATTCCGGCATCTCTTAATTCTTGAGCTTCTGCAATTTTTGCATCAAGGTTTTTTGCCATCATTGGGCATGAACCTGCAAAAACAGAACTCGAAAATAATACAAAAGATAAAATTAACGCTAATTTTTTCATTGTTTTCCTTTCGTTCAGTTAGATATGGTTATTTATTTATAATTTTTAAGCAACAGAGTGTCACACTGATTAAGCTATAAAACTGTATGTAATAAATATATATAGTCTGCATGTTTATAGCGATGAATAGATTTAAGATTGTTCTTGGTAAAGAACAAGATTTTGAAAGTGTTTGGAAAAATAGAGATACTCATTTAAAAGGTGTGCCAGGTTTTAAAGAATTTCATTTAGTTAAGGGAAATACTAACGATAAGTTTACCTTGTATGCATCTCATAGTATATGGAATTCAAAAGAGGACTTTATTAATTGGACTAAATCGGAAGCCTTCAGGTTAGCTCATAAGAATGCTGGTCAACATCAAAATCTATATTTAGGTGCACCTAATTTTGAGGGATTTGAAGTTGTTTTATAATGATTGAACAAAGTATTACATATTTAACTGCAATACTTTTAGGGATTATGCTTTTTTTTTCATTTGTTGTTGCACCATCTACATTTAGATTTTTAAATGAAGAATATGCTAGAAAATTTATTAGAGGTATATTTCCTATATATTACTTACTAAATCTTAGTATCAGCCTAATTGTTGTTTTATTGATCGCTTATTTAAGTGATTTTAGTCTTAAATTTTATTTAATGCTGTCTATTTGTATTTTGTTTTTTATCTCTAATTTTTTTTTAATGCCATTAATAAATAAATTTAAAGATAAGGGAGAAGAAAAGAATTTCAAAATATCGCATTTTGTGTCTGTGCTGATAAACTTGGTGCAAATGATATTTCTTATAATAATATTAATAAAATAATGAAATATAATTTAGATAAAAGAACTTTTATAAAATTTATTGGAATTACATTTTTTTCTTTTTTCTTAATGCCATTTAAGTTTGCAAAAGCTGTTACAAAAAAAGTTATAAATGAAAATCTCACCAAAAAACAAAAAGAAATAATGTTTAATAATGGAACGGAAAGGCCATTTACAAGTGATCTTTTGAATGAAAAGAGAGAAGGTTTTTACCATTGTGCAAACTGCGGTGCAAAATTGTTTGCTTCCACTGCTAAATTTGATAGTGGCACTGGCTGGCCATCTTTTACAGAAGCTTTGCCAGGTGCGTTTAAAACCAAAATTGATTACTCATTTGGAATGAAAAGAATTGAATATCATTGTGCAAATTGTGGTGTTCATCATGGACATGTTTTTGCGGATGGTCCTAGTGAAACTGGAAAAAGGTTTTGCAATAATGGCCTTTGTTTAATTTTTAAACCGTCAAGTAATAATTAATCTATTTTTTTTTTCTTTTAAAACTACCTTTTCCTTTTTTTGGTTTAATAATTCTAGGTTTATATTTCTTTGAATAAAGGTCTCTTTTTAACGGATTTTTCTTACTCATTGATTATGTACCCATCTTTTTGACTTTTTATAAATGTATCATCATTAAACATATCTTTTATTTTTTTTCTTAATCTATAAATATGTGTCTCGACTGTGTGGGTTTCTAAATCAGTCCCATATTTCCAAACCTCTTTTTGAAGCACATCTACCTTAACTGGTTTATTTTTATTTTTAAGAAATATAATAGTATCAATTTCTCGTTCTGTTAATTTCAATTTTTTATCAGTTTTTTTTAGTATTCTTGAGTTAATATCTAATAAGTATTTTTTTATATTAATATTTGATTGGGTTGAATAATTTTGTTGAATTAGTCTTGCATTTATTTGATCGATTAAATTCGAAATCTTTATTGGAAATTTGGTAATACAATAAATTTGTTTATCATCGGTTTTGTTTTTTAATGACAGAAGATCTTTATGATTTATTAGAATTATTGAATTCTTAAAAAATTTTTTATCCTCATCAATTTTTTTTATTAAATCTTTTTTTTTATTAAAGTAATTGACCTCATAATTAAAATAATCTTTAATTTCTGTAATAATTTTGTCTAATTCTGGTATATTTAAAATATGCAGTTTATGAGAAAGCATTAGATTATATTATGCTAATAAAATTAAAAAATAAAGAATACTTAATTGTTGATGAATTTAGGTTCAAATGCTCTATTGGTAAAAATGGTTTAAAATTTAAAAAAAAGGAGGGAGATAAATGTACTCCAAAAGGTATTTTTAAAATTGGCAAAGTTTACTATAGACCTGACAGAGTTAATAAACCAGAGACTAGGTTATCCCTAAAAAAAATTACTAAAAGAATGGCTTGGTGTGATGATCCTTATAATAAAAAATACAATAAAGAAGTTTTGCTAAATAAACATATTAAAAGTGAGAAACTTTATAGAAAAAGTAGTTCTTACAATATTTTAATTGTTATAGAATATAACACAAAAAAAACTCGACCATTCAGAGGTAGTGCAATTTTTATACATATAACTGAAAACTATAAACCTACTTTAGGATGTATTGCTCTTAAAAAGAATGATTTATTAGTATTGCTAAAAATAATTAAACCAGGGGCAAAAATTAAAATTATTTAACCTCTGGCTCCAAAAATTTTGGAACCAACTCTTATAAATGTTGAGCCTTGATTTATGGCCTCCATATAATCGTTGGACATGCCCATGCTAATTTCGCTTAAATTTAAATTATTTGATAATTCTCTCATTTTTGTAAAATATGGTTTAGAGTCTTTGTCAAATGGTGGTATGCACATTAAACCAACAATATTTAGTTTGAAATCTTCTACACATTTTTTATAAAAGTTTTCAATGCTATCTATTTCGACACCACTTTTTTGTGGTTCATTACCTATGTTAACTTGAATAAATAATTTGGGTTTAAAATTTTTAATAGTTTGTTGTTCTGAAATTTTGCTTGCGAGTTTTAAACTGTCTAGCGAATGAATGTAATCAAATAAAGGTAGTACAAATTTTACTTTATTTGTTTGCAATTTCCCTATTAAGTGCAGTTTGATTTTTGGAAAGTCTTGCTTAATACTTGTCCATTTTTCCAAAGCCTCTTGAACTTTATTTTCACCAAAATCTACATGTCCTTCATTAATGACTGGCAAAATATGGTTAATTGGAAATGTTTTGGTAACAGCTACAAGCTTTACGTTTTTCTTATCAGATATTTCTTGCTTTATTATGGTAAAATTTTTTAATACGTTTTCCATATGTTAAAATCTGTTTACTATTATATAGACAAATTTAATAAAGATGAAATCGATAAATTAGATAGGTTTGTCTCAATAATCTTTAGAAATTACTCAAAAAAAATTAACGAAAAAGAAGTAAAAAATTTAACAAATTTTTGCAGAAAACAAAGAAGAAAAGTCTATATCTCTAACAATTTAAGAATTGCATTAAAATACAATTTTAATGGGGTTTATATACCGTCTTTTAATAGGATTTTAAAATACAGGAATATATATAAAAAAAATTTTGAAATAATTGGATCTGCTCATAATACCAAAGAAATTATTCAAAAGGAAAATCAGGGATGTACTAAAATTTTTTTATGTCCAATTTTTAAGACTAAAAAAAATAAATATTTTTTAGGTGTCACTGTATTTAATTTGACTAAATTACACGCTAAAAAAGATATTATTCCTCTTGGTGGTATTAACAATAAAAATATTAAAAAAATTAATTTATGTAGAGTAAAAAGTGTTGCAGGTATATCATGGATAAAAAAAAACGGCCCAAGTATAAATACCGGGCCGTTTAAATTTTAATAGAAAATTAAATTAGAACGCAAGTCCTAAAGCAATCTCTGTTATTTTCGCATCAGCTGCGTCTTCTCTGAATGAAGCATTCGTAAGATCCATTTGATATGCTTTAATTGACATACCACCCATTGAATATGCAACCTGAATTGCTTCAACTTCTTGGTCTACATCGTTGATCTCAGTTCCACTTTTAGTATTCGATTGTGCATCGTATGTCTCAGTAGACTCTGTGTACGAAATTGACAAATTGTCATTTACGTTAAACGCAATACCAATTTGATTACCTTCGAAGAAACCACCGCTTCCTCTAAGAGTTTTTGCTGCAGTTGTTGCTACTGCATCAGACTCTGAAACACCACTATCCATGTAAGACTCTGAGTAACCGATTGATACTGGACCGAAGTTGTACTTCGCGTACCAAACACCGTTAAACTCATCTCTTACTGCATCTGAACCAGCTGCTGTTTTAGTTTTATTTACTCTTTCAGCACCGTAAATACCAAACTTAAACGCATCATAAGCTATAGTTACACCAGCTTCTTGACCAGATCCGTATGTAGATGTACCTTTTCCTGTTGGAATTTTACCGTCAGCAGTTTCTTCATCGTTTGCATCTGAAGCATAACCAACATCAAATGTAATTGAAGCACCACCAAGATCAAACGTTGGAGATGTGTAAGTTATGTGGTTGTTGTCCATGAAGTCACCAACTTTGTTTGTAGAAACAAGCGCAGAAATATCCGAGATTTGTTCGTAAGCTTGTGGAACTTCCTCGTCATATTTGTAGTGCGCTGCACCACTGTGGTGACCCATCAAGAATGAACCAAAAGATGGTGTCGTAATTGATATACCACCTGATGTTAAGTCACCTTGGTCGTCTGTTGTAGCTGTGAAAACAGTAAATGTTACACCGTTATCAAGCTCACCTGAACCAGTAAAAGCTACGTCTTTATCTGTACCTAGACCTTTACTAGAGTTATTACTTACAGGATCTACGTTACCTGTTTTGTAGGTCATGTTTGCACCACCTGTAACAGTTAACTCACCTGCGTGACCTGCAAATGCTACTAGCGAACCCGCTAAAGCAGTTAGGCCAACTTTTTTAAATTTATTCATAAAATACTCCTTATTGTTTTTGTTATTCATATGAATGCAGGTTTTTTACCAGAAAATGCTCTAATAATGTTTAGAATCAGCTGTATAGCTATGTTTTTTAATAATGTGTGATATAAAAGTCACAATAAAAACACTGGATTTTAGCTTATTTTGCTTTATTTCATGAGTTTTATATCAATTCGGCGATTTATAAATGATTAAATTTAAGTTTATAGTTTTATTTTTATTTTTATTAATTTTAACTAGCCTTAACTCGTGCGGTTTATACGAAAGGTCGGATGTTAAGGATAATCCAATAAATATAGATGAAAGAGTTAAAAAAAATATTCAAGAAGGAAGAGGTATTAGATTTGGAAAAGGTGCTACAAGAGGTGGGGATTTTGACTTTGCTTCCTCAAATCCTTTATGGCGAGCGTCAATAGAAATTTTCGATTTTGTACCACTAACTAATGCTAGCTATTCTGGTGGAATAATTATTACAGAATGGTTTTCTGCTGAAAATAAAGACTTAGAAGGTTCTAGGGATCTTAAAATAACAGTAAGATTTTTAACTAACGAGATAAGAGCTGATGCTGTTGATGTAATAATTTTTGAAAAAATTTGTAAGGATCAAAATTGTAATACTAAAAAAATAGATTCAAAACTAGAAAAAGAAATCAAACTTGCTATTTTAAAAAAAGCAACTCTAATGGAAAAAGAGGGTTTTCAAAAATATTACGAAACAAAAGGAAAGAACAAAGCAAAAATACTAGATAGAAAAACTAAAAGGTAGAAGCCTTTTAATGAATTTTGTGGACAGATATAATTTCAAGATAGTTGAGGAGAAGTGGCAAAATTATTGGTATAAAAATAAAAGTTTTAAAACTGATTTAGACGCCAATAAAAAGAAATTTTATTGTCTTGAAATGTTTCCTTATCCCTCTGGTAAAATACACATGGGGCATGTAAGAAATTATACAATTGGCGATGTTCTAGCAAGATACAAAACACTTCAAAATTTCAATGTTTTACACCCAATGGGTTGGGATTCTTTTGGTATGCCAGCAGAAAATGCAGCAAAAGAAAATAATTTGGATCCTAAAGATTGGACAGAAAAAAATATATCGGTAATGAAATCTCAACTTAAAAAATTAGGACTATCTATAGATTGGGATAGAGAAATTTCAACGTGTTCAACAGAATATTATAAGCATCAGCAAAAATTTTTTATAGAACTCTATAATAAAGGATTAATTTATAAAAAGGAAAATTATGTAAATTGGGATCCAATTGACCAAACAGTATTAGCAAATGAACAAGTAATTGATGGTAAGGGATGGCGATCAGGAGCTGTAGTTGAGAGAAAAAAACTAAGTCAGTGGTTTTTTAAGATTTCGAAATTCTCAAATGAACTTTTATCGGGTTTAGATAAACTTGATAAATGGCCAAATAAAGTAAAAGTAATGCAAAAAAATTGGATTGGTAAATCTTTTGGCTGCGAGATTGATTTTGATATAGAAGGTAATTCATCTGTAAAAAATATTAAATGTTTTACTACAAGACCAGATACTTTATTTGGTTTTTCATTTTTAGCAGTTTCAGCTGATCATCCTATCTCAAAGTTATATGAAAAGGATAAGGAATTCCAAAAATTTAGGCAAGCGTGTTCTAAAACAGGCACTACTGAAGAGTCGATTGCTCAAGCTGAAAAGATAGGTTTTAAGACAAATTTATTTGCAGTAAACCCATTTGACAAAAACATAAAAGTCCCAGTTTATTTTGCTAATTTTGTATTGATGGACTATGGTTTTGGAGCTGTTTTTGGTTGTCCGGCACATGACCAAAGAGACTTTGAGTTTGCAAAAAAATACAACTTACCAATCAAGACAGTTGTAAAACCCAAAGATGCAAAAGATAATTTTGAAGTAAAAGATGAAGCTTATATAGGTGATGGCGTAATGATAAATTCGTCTTTTTTAAATGGATTAGATACTCCCAAAGATGCCATTTCAAAAGCTATAGAAGAAATTGAAAATAAAAAATCCGGAAAAAAGAAAATTAATTTTAGACTTAAGGATTGGGGGATCTCGAGACAAAGATACTGGGGTTGTCCCATCCCAATTGCTTATGACGATGATGGCAATCATATTACTGTGCCAGAAAATCAACTACCAATTAAATTACCAGAAAATATAAATCTTAAGACAACTGGAAACCCGTTAGATCATCAAGAAAATTGGAGAAAGATAACAATTAAAGGAAAAAAATACAAACTTGAAACAGATACCCTTGATACTTTCGTAGACTCCTCATGGTATTACCTTCGTTTCTGTTCTCCTAGTAATTTGAGTTATGGTTATAATCTTAAAGAAATTAAGTACTGGATGCCAGTAGATCAATATATTGGTGGTGTTGAGCATGCGATATTACATTTGTTATATTCAAGATTTTTCATGCTGGCACTTGGTTATGAAAATAACGATTTTATATCACTTGAACCATTTGATGGATTATTCACTCAAGGCATGGTTTGCCACGAAACCTATAAGGATAAAAATAACACATGGTTAAGTCCGAATGAAGTATATTCAGAGGATGGTAAAAATTTTTTTAAAATAAGTGATAAAAAAGAAAAGGTTATAGTTGGATCTTCGGAATCCATGTCAAAGTCAAAAAAAAATGTAATTGATCCAGAAAAAATTATTGAAACTTATGGAGCAGATGCGGTGAGACTTTTTATTTTATCTGATAGTCCACCAGAAAAAGACATACAATGGTCTGAACAAGGAATGGTTGCTTCTTATAAATTTATAAATAAATTTTGGCTTTTGCACAAAAAAATTTTACAAAAAATGGAATTAAATAAAAAAGGCTCTGATATTGAAGATTTAAATATTTTTACAAATAAATTGATACAAAAAATTACGATTAATCTTGAAAAATTTAATTACAATGTGATTGTAGCAAATATTTATGAAACCTATAATTATTTGATCAAAGAAATTGAAAAAGATTATAAAATTACTGTGCTTAAGGAAAATTATTTGAAAATTTTAACTTTGATGATGCCAGTATTGCCACATATGATCTCCGAAGCATTTAAAGATCTAAATCACAATGAACAACTGCAATGGCCGAAAACAGAAGCAAAATATTTAGAGGAAAAATATGTTAACATAGTTGTTCAGGTCAATGGTAAGAAAAAATCGTTGATAAAAATTGAGAAAGATTTAGGGGATAAAGAGGTTATTAACATAATAAAAAAAGACGAAAGAATAACAAATATTTTAAGTGATAAAAATTTGTTAAAACATATTATAGTAAAGAATAGATTAGTTAATTTTATTGTTAAATGAAAAAAATATTTTTAGTTATTTTAATTTTGTTATTAAACAATTGTGGTTATACGCCTATTTATTCTTCAAAAGATAGTAATTTTAAAATTGTCAATTTAAATTCAAATGTTAACAACAATCTTACAAACTATATTAAAAATAGTATAAGTGTCTTTTCTAATGAGGATTCCGATAAAAAATTAAATATTAGTTTTAATTTAAAAGAAAATGTTTCAGTTATATTAAAAGACTCCAAGGGTGATCCTGCAAAAAATAGATTAACTATCACGGTTGATGTATCGCTATTTGATACTAATAAAAACTTAGTTGAATCAAATTCATTTTCTGAGAGTTTTCAGTACAATATTGATGATAATAAATTTAACTTAAAACAATACGAAAAAAATTTAAAATTCAGTTTAGTAGAGCAAATTTCCCAACAAATAATTGAATTTTTAACTAATGTTAAATGATTTTAAAATCCTTCGAAGTAAATAAAGCCACCATATCTAAATTTAAATTTTTTATAATTTATGGAGAGAACGAAGGTTTAAAAAAAGAAATAATTGAGAAAATAAAGAATAATA
>CACNFB010000009.1 GCA_902619665.1 uncultured Pelagibacteraceae bacterium | reverse complement strand
AAAGATACAGGTTCTTCAGAGGTTCAAATAGCTCTTTTAACAGATAAAATAGAAACCTTATCAAAACATGTGAAGCAATATAAAAAAGATAAACACTCATCTGTTGGATTATTGAAGGCAGTAAATAAAAGAAAAAAACTATTGAATTATCTTAAGAAAAACAAAATTGATTCATATAAGAATATATTAACGAAATTGAATTTAAGGAAATAAATGTTTAAAATTTTTAAAAAAGAAGTTGAAGTTAACGGAAAGAAAATTAGTTTAGAAACTGGAAAAATTGCGAGGCAGGCAGATGGAGCTATAATTGCTACATGTGGTGAAACAGTTGTTTTAGCAACTGTTGTTGGAGCAAAAAAAGTAAACCCTGATGTAGATTATTTCCCACTATCTGTAAATTACCAAGAAAAGTACTATGCTGCTGGAAAAATTCCTGGCGGATATTTTAAAAGAGAGGCCAGACCTACAGAAAGCGAAACACTTATTTCAAGACTAATTGATAGACCTATTAGACCTTTGTTTCCGGATGAATTTAGAAATGAAGTTCAATTATTACCTACGGTAATTTCTTATGATAAAGAAAACGAAGCCGATATTTTATCGATTATTGCATCTTCAGCTGCACTAGCAATATCAGGTATGCCATTTATGGGGCCAGTCGGTGCATCAAGAGTAGGTTTTATAGGTGGTAAATATGTTTTAAACCCTACGAAAAAAGAATTAGAAAATTCAAAACTAGATTTGGTTGTAGCAGGAACCAAAGATGCTGTTTTAATGGTTGAGTCTGAAGCAAAAGGTTTAACTGAACAGCAAATGTTAGATGCAGTAAAATTTGGTCATGAAGGTTTTGTTCCAGTTATAAAAATGATCGAGGAGCTCGCAAAAGAATGTAAAAAACCTGATTGGATTGTTGAGAAAAAGGACTTATCAGAAGTAAAGAAAAAATTAGAGGGTGAATTTACTAAAGATCTGAAAAAAGCGTTTTCTATTAAAGATAAACAAGAAAGATCAAACTTAATATCTGAAGTAACTGAAAAAGCTAAAAAGTTGTACGAAGAAGATGAAAATTTCTCAGAGTTAGACGTTATGCATGAATTGAAAAATCTAGAGAAAGGTATTGTAAGAACTGACATATTAAAAAATAAAAATCGTATTGATGGGAGAGGCTTATCTGATGTAAGACCAATTAAATGTGAGGTTGGAATATTACCAAGAGTTCATGGATCGGCATTATTTACCAGGGGAGAAACACAAGCAATTGTTACTACAACACTAGGGACATCTGATGATGAACAAAGAATTGAGAGTTTAGAGGGCCTACAACGTGAAAGGTTCATGCTACATTATAACTTTCCACCTTTCTCAGTTGGAGAAACTGGTAGAATAGGAACTGGAAGAAGAGAAATAGGCCATGGAAAATTAGCATGGAGAGCAATAAATTCATCTTTGCCTACAAAAGAAAGTTTCCCATATACATTTAGAATAGTTTCAGAAATCACAGAGTCCAATGGTTCTTCATCAATGGCTACTGTTTGTGGTTCATCTTTAGCGCTTATGGATGCAGGTGTACCAATTAAAGAACCCGTAGCTGGAATAGCAATGGGATTAATTAAAGAGGGAGACGATTTTAGTGTTCTATCAGATATCTTAGGCGACGAAGATCATTTGGGTGATATGGATTTTAAAGTTGCTGGTACAAAAGATGGAATTACTTCTTTGCAAATGGATATAAAAATAACAGGAATTACATTTGAAATTATGGAGCAAGCTTTAAAACAAGCTAAAGATGGTAGAGTACATATCCTTGATGAGATGAATAAAGCATTATCTAAATCAAGAGACGACGTAGGAAAACACACTCCTAAAATGGAAAAAATAACTGTAGAAAAGAAAGATATTGCTACGGTAATTGGAAAAGGTGGTGCAACAATCAGAGAGATTGTTGAAAAATCAGGCGCTAAGGTTGATGTCAATGATGAAGGCGAAGTAACAGTAGCAGCACCAGATGAAGACTCAAGAAATAAAGCAATGCAAATGATTAAAGATTTAACAGCTAAAGCTGAACTTAATAAAATTTATAATGGTAAAGTTATGAAAATCATGGAGTTTGGTGCATTTGTTAACTTCTTAGGTAAACAAGATGGACTCGTTCATATATCAGAACTAGCTGACAAAAGGGTTGCAAAAGTTACAGACGTTGTAAAAGAAGGTGATGAAGTAAAAGTAAAAGTTATAGGTTTTGATAGAGGTAAAGTTAAATTGTCTATTAAACAAGCAGCTGTCTAATTGATGTTACTAATAACGAAATTTAAAAACATTTTATCCAAAAATAAATACAGTAAATATTTAGCCATTGGAGGCTTTGCATTCTTCTTTGTAAAAGGTCTTATTTGGTTAGCAGTTATATTTTCAGTTGGTTTTAGCGCTTTTAACTTCATTTAAATCCCTGTTCATTTTGCGTTTGATATCCTTTAAGTAGTTGCAATAACTTTTTAAAAATGTAAGCTTTTTATTGACCATATCTCATGGTGATAAAGAGACCGATATCGCATCGGTTAAAAGCGAGTTTTGGAAAAACTAACAAGGAGTGTGTATGAAAAGAATGCACAGAGTTCTTAATTCGTTTAGCCGAGGCTCAAAGATCGCTAGGCTAAATCAATTAATGTTCCGAAATTTAAAATCTGTTGAAGCTAATGGCAATGGCACAAGCGGATACGTTATTAAATCTGGAAAAAACTCTGGAAAAGTTGTTGGGCATTTAAAAAAAGAGCCTAAAAACATTTAACTAAGATTGGGGTATGGGGGCACCTGGCAACAGAACGCCCCTTACATTACATTTAACTAATATTTTTTGGATCTGGCATTCCTACTTTGTTATAACCAGCATCAACATAGTGTATTTCACCTGTAACACCACCAGCCATATCACTTAATAGGTATAAAGCAGAATTTCCTACATCAAGATTATCAACGTTTCTTTTTAAAAAAGAATGATCAGCATTCCATTTATATAAAAATTTTGCATCTCCAATTGCTGATGCTGCTAAAGTTTTAATGGGTCCAGCGCTTATTGCATTCACTCTTATACCCTTTGAACCTAAGTCTCTTGCCAAATATTTAACGCTTGCTTCAAGAGCAGCTTTACATACTCCCATTACGTTATAGTTAGGAATAGCTTTATTAGCTTCATAACTTAAGGTAATCATACTTCCACCTTGTTTCATAATTTTAGATGCTTCTTTTGCAACTTCTGTAAATGAGAAACAAGAAATCAACATACTTCTTAGAAAGTTCTCTCTAGTTGTATTTAGATATTCACCTGATAATTCAGATTTATCTGAAAATGCTATTGCATGAACTACGAAATCTATTTCACCCCATTTAGATTTTATATCTTCAAATAATTTCGTTACTTCCTCTTTTTTCTCAACATCACAACTAAAAGTAACATTTGAATTTAATTTTTCTGCTAAAGGCACAACTCTTTTCTTTAATGCATCACCTAAATATGTAAATGCTAGCTCTGCTCCAGCTTCTGCAAGTTTTTGAGAAATACCCCAAGCAATTGATCGCTCGTTAGCAACACCCATGATCAATCCTTTTTTACCTTTCATCAAACTCATTGTTAAACCTTTTCAAATACTAAAGTGGCGTTAGTTCCACCAAAACCAAAACTGTTAGACATTACAGCATTTAAATTAACATCTTTTTCAACTTTAGTTACTATTGGGTAATTTTTTGCTTCATCGTCCATATCTTGAATATTTGCAGATGCAGCAATAAAATTATTTTTCATCATTATTAAACTATAAACTGCTTCATGAACTGAGGTTGCACCTAAAGAGTGACCAGCTAAAGACTTTGTTGAACTTATTTTTGGTTTGTAATCTTTAAAGGCCTCTCCAACTGCTTTTAATTCTGTTATGTCTCCAACTGGAGTAGAAGTTCCGTGAGTATTTATGTAATCGATTTTATTTTTTGTTGTACTTAAAGCCATCTGCATACATCGTACTGCCCCTTCTCCTGATGGAGCAACCATATCGTAACCATCAGATGTTGCACCATAACCAGTTAATTCTGCGTAAATTTTTGCACCCCTAGCTTTTGCATGTTCGTATTCTTCTAGTACCAAAACTCCACCTCCACCAGATATAACAAAACCATCTCTTGTTTTATCATAAGGTCTTGATGCTTTTTCAGGAGTATCGTTGTATTTAGAAGAAAGAGCAGTCATTGCATCAAACATAGCTGTCATTGCAAAATGCACTTCATCACTTCCACCAGCAAAAATTATTTTTTGTTTTCCTAATTGAATTATTTCCATAGCATTACCAATACAATGGCCACTTGTTGCACATGCTGAACTGATTGTATAATTAATCCCTTTAATCTTAAATGGTACAGCCAACGTTGCTGATGCTGTGCTGGACATTGTTCTAGGAACAATAAAAGGTCCCATACGTTTTGGACTTTTTGCTCTTGTTTTATCTGCTGCTAAAATAACATTTTCTATAGATGGGCCGCCTGAACCCATTATCATACCAGTTGAGGTGTTACTTATATCTTTTTCTTCCAGACCAGAGTCTTTAACTGCTTGTGCCATAGAAATATAGTTATAAGCTGATCCTGGTCCCATAAATCTAATAAACTTTCTATCAACATGATCTTCTAGATTAATATTTGGCTTACCATGCACATGGCTCTTTAAATTGTATTCTTTGTATTCTTCCGAAAAAGAAATTCCGGATTTTGAATTTAACAGTGATTGATAAACTTCATCTTGATTGTTTCCTAAACAAGAAACAACCCCTATTCCTGTAACAACAACTCTTTTCATTATTTAAATAAACCTACTTTTAAATTTTCTGTTGAGTAAATTTTTTTGCCATCTGCTAACAAAATTCCATTTGCTAAACCGACAGTAGTACCTTCTTTTATAAGAACTCTTTTCATATTAATTTCATAAACTGCTTTTTTGACATTTTTAAGAACTTCACCGGTAAACTTTACCGTGTTAACTCCTAGAGCTCTTCCTCTTCCAGGATTTCCTAGCCATCCCAAATAAAACCCCACAAGCTGCCACATAGCATCTAATCCAAGGCATCCTGGCATTACAGGATCTTTTTTGAAATGACAGTCAAAAAACCATAGACTATCTTTTATATCTAATTCAGCAACAATAAATCCTTTACCAAATTCACCTTTGTTTTCACTAATTTCTGTGATTCGATCAAACATTAGCATTGGAGGTGCAGGCAGTTTTGCGTTTCCTGGACCAAAAAGATCACCATTAGCACAACTGATTAGATCGTCGTAAGTGTACGAGCTTTTTTTCATTTTTCGATATCCTTAATACTTGATTTAGCAAAAATATAATATAGATTTAGTTTAGAATAGTTATAAATTACTATGTTAGATAATAGCCAATATATTGAAAAATTAAGAAGTTCAGGTTTAAGACCAACAAAACAAAGAATAAAAATTTGTGAAGTTCTGTTTAATTCAGAAAAGACTTTTCATTTTACTATCAACGAACTTGTTAAAAGAATAAGTAAGTCAACAAATGACAAAATTTCACTTGCAACCGTTTATAACACAGTTCATGCATTTAAAAATAAAGGTTATTTAAAAGAGATACCAATCAATTCTGATCAAAGTTATTTCGATACCAATACGTCGCATCATCACCATTTTTATGATGAGACACAAAAAGATTTAATTGATATAGATGACGCAGATGTTGAGCCAGTTAAAATTAATACAAGAATTCCTGGAAAAAAAATCAAGTCAGTAGAAGTACTTGTTAAAGTCGAAGACGACAAATCTTAATTCAATTTCTACATTATAATAGTTCTAAACTGTTGACAAATTTATTTAGAATTATTATAAAATATAAAAAAGGAGATACATGAGCACAGAGTTCAGAAATAAAGATTTCAAAAATAAAGAATTAAGCAAATGCCCAGTAACAGGAGCAGGAACAACAGCTAAATTTTCTGCAGGTAGAGGACAATCAAATAGAGATTTTTGGCCAAACAGTTTGAATTTAAAGATACTAAGTCAGCATTCTAATTTGACAAATCCAATGGATAAAAAATTTAATTATGCCAAAGAATTCAAGAAATTAAATTACAAAGCATTAAAAAAAGATTTAACAAAATTAATGACAGACTCGCAAGAATGGTGGCCAGCAGACTATGGTCATTACGGACCTTTTTTTATTAGACTGGCTTGGCATGCGGCTGGTACTTATAGAACTGGCGATGGTAGAGGTGGAGCTGGAACAGGTAATCAAAGGTTTGCACCATTGAATGCTTGGCCGGACAATGTCAATTTAGATAAAGCAAGATTATTACTTTGGCCAATTAAACAAAAGTACGGAAAACAAATATCATGGGCTGATTTATTTATTTTAGTTGGAAACGTCGCCTTAGAATCAATGGGTTTTAAAACTTTTGGTTTTGGAGCAGGAAGAGTAGATATTTGGGAACCAGAAGATGATGTTTACTGGGGATCTGAAAAGGAAATGTTAGGAGTTGAAAGATACAGCGGAAAAAGAGATCTAGAGCAACCTCTTGGAGCTTCACATATGGGATTAATTTATGTAAATCCTCAAGGTCCTGATGCAAATCCTGATCCTCTTTTAGCTGCTCATGACATTAGAGAAACATTTGGAAGAATGGCGATGAATGATTATGAGACTGTTGCTTTAGTTGCTGGAGGTCATACATTTGGAAAATCACACGGAGCAGCACCTGAGTCTCATAAAGGTCCAGATCCAGAAGCATCAAGAATTCAAGATCAATCTACTGGATGGAATAGTAATTATAAATCAGGGAAAGGTGTAGATACTATAAGCAGTGGTATTGAAGGTGCATGGACACAGTCACCTATAAAATGGGATATGGGTTACTTTGATTGCTTGTTTAATCATGAATGGGAATTAACAAAAAGCCCTGCAGGAGCTCATCAGTGGACACCAAAACAAAATGGCCAAAAAATTAAAATGGTTCCCGATGCTCATGATAAAAATAAAATGCATCCACCAATGATGCAAACAACAGATCTTTCTTTAAGAATGGATCCTTCTTATGGACCAATATCGAAACATTTTTACAACAACCCCAATGAATTTGCAGATGCTTTTGCAAGAGCATGGTTTAAATTAACTCACAGAGATATGGGACCAAAAGCATGTTACTTAGGTAACGAGGTACCAAAAGAAGAGTTAATATGGCAAGATCCTGTAAAGAAACCAAAATATAAATTAAAGAAAAGCGATATTAAAACTCTTAAGTCTAAAATATCTAAATCTAAGTTGTCTGTGTCAGAGTTAGTAAGCACAGCTTGGGCATCAGCTTCAACTTACAGAGGATCAGATAAAAGAGGTGGAGCTAATGGAGCAAGAGTTTCATTAGAGCCGCAAATTAGTTGGGATGTTAATGATCCAAAACAGATTAAAAAAGTTATCAAGACTTTAGAAAAAATTAAAAACAAATTTGACAATAAGAAAAAATCTGTTTCGTTAGCTGATTTGATAGTGCTTGGTGGAAACGTAGGTATTGAAATGGCAGCTAAAAAAGCAGGAGTAAATGTCGATGTGCCTTTCTACCCAGGAAGAGGAGATGCTACACAAGAACAAACTGATATCCATTCATTTGGTCTTTTAGAGCCACAAGCTGATGGATTTAGAAACTACAACAAAGATGAGACATCCACAGTTTCAGCTGAGGAAAAGTTAATAGACAAAGCACAATTGATGGGTTTAACAGCTCCAGAAATGACAGTTCTTGTAGGCGGTATGAGAGTGTTAGATACTAATTTTGATCATTCAAAAAATGGAGTATTTACTAAAAAGCCAGGAACTTTAACAAATGACTATTTTGTCAATCTTCTAGATATGAATACTACTTGGAAAGAAACAGATAAATCTGAACAATTGTTTGTGGGGAAAGATAGAAAAACAGACAAAGTTAAGTGGCATGGTACTAGAGTGGACTTAATATTTGGTTCAAACTCACAATTGAGAGCATTAGCCGAGGTTTATGCATGCAACGATTCCTCTAAAAAATTCGTTAATGACTTTGTTTCAGCATGGACAAAAGTCATGAATTCTGACAGATTTGATCTAAAATTAAATTAATAAGATGGAAACTGTACTTAATACACCTAAAGTAAGCTTTGAAGATTTCTACGAAGTACCTAATTTAAAATTTGATATTGAAAAACTTAGAGCTGATCTAGACAAAATTCTTGAAGAAAAAAAGTTTAATTCCCCAGGAGTTACACACTTTGGTGCAATTCCACTTAACCAGATACCTAATGATGAAAATTCTATAAAAGGAAATAATATCAGAGGTAAATACTGGACTATAGCAGATGAAACAGGAAAAGAAGTTTCAAGAGATGTAGAAATTGAAGAGTCTAAATATACTAAACTTTTACCAGAATTTGAAAAAACATATTTTAAAGAAGTTTATGAAACTTTAAGTAAAAAGTTTAAATTAGGAAGAGTAAGATTATTATTAAAAGAACCGAGATCTACATTAAGTTGGCATAAAGATCCAGAGTGCAGATTACATGTTCCAATAATAACAAACCCAGGTTGTTCGATGGTAATAGAAAATGTTGCAAAACATTTGCCAGCTGATGGCAAGGTTTGGATAACAAATAACACTAAGTACCATAATTTTTTTAATGGAGGGGAGCAAGCGAGAATACACCTAGTAGCGTGTGTATTAGACAGTCCATTTAAGTAATGACTGAATTTACCAAAGGCATATTTGAGGTAAGTAGAGACGTTTACAAAAATAACAAAGGCTCAATATTAAGAACAATTGTTTATACAATTGGACATTTTGCAATTGCTATTACAGTATTAATGCTTGTAGCAGATGTATCTTTTATGATTGCCTTGACAGATGCAATTGTTGAACCAATAGCAAATTCAGTTTGGTACTTTATTTTAGATAAGTGGTGGGCAAGCAAAAGTAAAAAGTCTTAATTACCCCACAAATATTCATTATCAATCCATCCCACATAGTTTCCAGTTTCCACTTTAAACCATTTTTTTTCTTCTTTTTTAACAATTAATAATCTACCGCTTTTAATCACTGCTATTGGTGTTGAATATTTTGTAGAATTTTTAAAGAGTATTTTTTCTTGAAGTGTAATTAATGATTTGTTTTTTTTAAGCTGAGACCTATGAACCCATCCACCATTATTTTTATAATCTAGAATTTTTCTAAAATTCTCCTTTTCATCAATTATTTCAACTGGAAAATTTTTTTTTAAGTATACAAATTTGATTGGGTAGTCTAACCCAGGACCATATCTTACATTTACCTTATTATATTTCAGAGAAAGAAAGTAATTTTCTTCTGCTTTTGTATCATTTAAAAAAATTAGAAAAAAAAATATAAATATTATCCTAAACGTATTTATTATATTAAATCGCATATTCTGAATTCTAAATTTAACAAATTAATAATTAAAACTTTTCCATTTAAACACTTTCCAACATCTAAAATATATTTAATAGCTTCATTAGCTTGAATATTGCCAACTATACCTGCAACTGTACCAATTACTCCATCTTCTTCACAAGTAGCTAAGTCATCATCAGGTGTACCTTGATAAAAAGACTCCAAGCAAGGTTTTGTTTTTTTTGAAAAATTGAACCCAAAAATATGTCCATCAAATTTTCCTATTGCCCCTGAAATTAAAACTTTTTTTAAAATTTTAGAAAATTTATTTATTAAAAATTTAGTACTAAAATTATCAGTCCCATCTATTATTATATCAAAAGATTGTATTATTTTTTTTGTGTTAAAATCATCAATTTTTTTCTTAAAGCTCTTTATTTTAATGTGAGGATTAACTTTTTTTAATCTTTGCTTTACTGCATCAACTTTGTATTTTTTAATATCACTAGTAGTAAATATAGATTGCCTATGGATATTAGATAAATTCACTTTGTCATGGTCAATTAAGCCTATTGTTCCAACCCCAGCTCTACTCAAGTATTCTGCTGCAGGACAACCTAGTCCTCCAAGACCTACTATTAAAATTTTTGATTTTTTAAGTTTTTTTTGCCCGCTGATACCTATATCTTTAAGAATAATTTGCCTTGAATATCTCTCTATTTCATTGTTTGTTAGGCTCATTTTTTTCCTGTCGATCCGAAACCACCTTGACCTCTAACAGTATTAGGTAAACTGTCAACTTCCTCAAATTCCATTTTAAGTATTGGAACTAAAACCATTTGAGCAATTCTATCACCATTATTAATTATGAAATCTTTGTTACTATGATTGAACAAAATAATTTTTAGTTCACCTCTATAGTCACTATCTATGGTGCCAGGAGAATTTAATACTCCTATACTTTCTTTTGCAGCCAGACCCGATCTAGGCCGTATTTGAATTTCAAACTCTTCAGGTATTGCAACTTGTAATCCTGTTGGAATTAAATCTGAGCTATTTGGTTTAATTACAACTTCTTTATCTAAAAATGCAGATAAATCTACCCCAGATGAGCCATCAGTTTTGTATTTTGGAGTGATTACTTCTTTACTAGTCTTTTTAATTAATATTTTGACCATTAAATCAAATTTAGCTGATTGATAACCCTTTTTACAATCTCATCAGCTACTACTGATTTATAAGTTTTAGAAATAATTTCATCTTCAACTTTTTCATCTTTATAAAATATTGAAACCTCATTAAAGTCAGAATCAAAGCCAATATCATTTTTGCTAACATCATTGGCTATTATCCAATCACAACCTTTATTTTGCAGTTTTTGTTTACTATTTGAGTGTAAGTTATTAGTTTCCGCAGAAAAACCTATTACTAATTTTGGCTTATTATTGCTTTTTGATATTAACTTTAGAATATCTATATTTTTTTCAAAATCCAATTTTAAATCATTATTTTTTTTTATTTTATTTTCGCTTAAATTTTTTACTTTAAAATCACCTACAGCTGCGCAAAAAATTGCAACATCACACGGTAAATTCTCTACTGTCCTCTTATACATTTCTTCAGCAGTATTTACTTTTAATAAATTAATGTTTGGATCAGGGGTAAGCCTTGATGGACCAGAAATTAAGGTTGTATCAAAACCATTATTAAACAATGATTTTGCTATCTCATACCCTTGTTTGCCACTCGATCTGTTTGAAATATATCTAACCGGATCTATATATTCTTGTGTTGGACCAGCTGTAACAATAGCTCTATATTTTTTATTACTGCTTTTTGATTTAAAAAAATTATCAAGTTCTTTTAGTATATACTCTATATCAGCCATTCGTCCGTCACCGTATTCTCCACATGCCATTTCTCCATTAAATGGTCCTATGATCCTGTAATTGTAGCTTTTAATTTTTTCTAAATTTTGTTTATTTGATATATGTTCCCACATTCTCACATTCATAGCAGGACAAACAAATATGCTTTTATTAGATGCTTGAACAACAGTTGTTGCTAAATCATCGCTTATACCCTGGCCCATTTTAGCAATAATATTTGAAGTTGCTGGAGCTATCAGTATTAAATCTGCCCACCTTGATAAAGTAATATGATCCATCTCGGACTCATTCTCTACAGAATATATATCTGAATAAACTTTATTTTTTGAAAGTGAAGTAATAGACAAAGGTGTAACAAATTCAGAACCACCTTTTGTCAGTATAGTTTTGACTTCACACTGAATTTTTATAAGAGATCTAATCAAATCCAATGATTTATAGGCAGCTATACCGCCAGAAATTATAAGTAATATCTTTTTCTTTTCTAAAAAATTCATAACAAATTAAAATACTATGACACCTAAAAAAACAAGTATTAATACACCAATAATACTTTGATTTCTTAAAGATTTCATCTCGTTTTTCTTCTCTGTTAACGAAGAGTAGGAATTTGTATTTTGTGGAATTTGACCACTAGCTAAGAAAGCCAAAGCTTGGTTTGCGTTTTCCATAACTTTTGGAAATTCTGGAATTTTTTTTAAAATTTCCGCAGAATCTTTTAAAGAATCTACAACATTTTTAATAGGATCTTTTGTTTCTTTTAACCAGTTTTCTAGTACAGGTCTTGAGGTTTCCCATATATTAGTATTTGGATCTAATTTTCTTGAGACACCTTCCACAACTACCATTGTCTTTTGAAGTAACAAAAGTTGTGGCTGCGTTTGCATGTTAAACTTTTCGGTTATGTCAAACAATTGTTTTAACAATTTTCCACCAGAAATGTCTTTAACGCTTTGTCCAAATATTGGCTCTCCAATTGATCTTAATGCTTGAGCGAGTTCATCAACTGAAACATTTTTTGGCACTAATCCCGCAACCAAATGAACTTCAGCTACTTTTTTATAATCTCGACTCACAAAACCAAATAATATTTCAGCTAAGTATCTTCTATTTAGTTTATCTATTCTACCCATAATACCAAAGTCTATTGGCACAATTTGTCCTGATGAATTTATAAAGATATTTCCTTGGTGCATATCAGCATGAAAAAAACCATCCCTAACAGCTTGTCTTAAAAAATGCTGTATCAAGTCAGATGCAATTTTTGATGTATTTTTTCCACTCCCAATTAATTTATCTTTTTCCCTGATAGATATCCCGTCAACCCAATCTAAAGTCAGCACACTCTCACTAGTAAAATTCCAATAAATTTTAGGTACATTAAAACCTAAATCATTCTTTGTATTTTCTAGGTATTCATTAGCAGCTGCAGCCTCAAACCTTAAGTCCATTTCGTGATTTGTTATTTCTTTAAACAAAAAAACAACCTCAATTAATTTTAGCCTTTTAGTTTTTGGAATAAATGTTTCAACCAAATAAGCTAGCATCATTATTGCATCTATTTCGGAATTAAATATTTCTTTAATATTTGGCCTTAATACTTTTACAGCAACATCTTTAATAGTATTAGCCTCATTTATTTTAGCCTTGTGAACTTGTGCAATTGATGCTGCTGCAATAGGCTCAGAAAACTCAATTATATTTTTTGCAGTTAATTCCCCTAGTTCTTCTCTTATAATATTTTCAGCTAAAGATTTTGAAAATGGTGGTAATTTATCCTGCAATTTTTCTAAATTTTTTGTAAGTTCTTCTCCGATTATATCTGGTCTCGTTGCTAAAAATTGTCCAAGTTTTATAAAAGTAGTTCCGAGATCTTGAATTGTTGAACTTAAATCATTCGTGCTTCCTGTTTGTTTTTGTTTTTTTCCAAAAGATAATGAGACTAAGTTAAAAAAAAATTTGATAAAAAGAGGAACACTATGTGTCCTATCAATAATTTTTACTATATCCGAAGATCCTATTTTTCTTGCAATCTTGAACAGTATAATAATTTTATTGATCATATTTTCCAACCAGAGTGAATTGAAACTATGCCCCCTGAAAGATTTCTATAATTTGGTTTATAGAATTTATTAATTTTTAAAATTTCAATTAACTCATCTTGATTTACGAAATTTTCAATACTTTCTATTAAATATTCATAAGGTTTACTTTCCCCAACAATAATCTTACCGATTGTTGGAATAAACTTGGAATAATTTTTATATAAAACTTCTAAATTTTGATTTTGAATTTTTGAAAACTCTAAACAAAAAAATCTACCTCCTTTTTTTAAAACTCTGTAAGCTTCCTTTATAGATTTGTTTATATTTTTTGTATTTCGCAGTCCAAAGCTGATTGTATAAAAATCAAAACTATTACTTGGTAAATTTAGATTTTCTGCGTTAGAAAGTTTCCATTTAATATTTTTATAACTCTTAAGCCTTTTTTTTCCTTCACTTAGCATTTTTTGATTAAAGTCAACACACAATATTTTTGATTTATTATCATTGGTTTCTGAAAATAGTTTTGCTATATCTCCCGTGCCACATGCGACATCAACAAGAGTGTCATTTGATGACGGATTTATTTGCCTTATTAATTCTTTCTTCCAATATCTATGTACACCAAATGACATGAAGTCATTCATTAAATCATATTTGTTGTAAACAGTATCAAAAACGCTTTTTACCAAACCTTTTTTTTGCTGAAGATTTTGTTGCATAGTAATATTATTATTTTTGTTAATATAATAATAAATGCCAGAATTACCAGAAGTAGAAGTAGTCACACGTTCACTAAAAAAGACGATTATAAACCGTAAAATTATTAGAATTACAGTTAACAATCGAAATTTGAGGTTTAAGGTTCCCAAAACTTTTGAACGTATTTTAAAGAATAAAATTATAAAAAATATTAAAAGAAAATCTAAATATATTATATTTGATTTTGGCAATAACTTTTATACAATTTTACATCTAGGCATGTCAGGAACTTTACACATTCCATCTGGCAAAAATATCACAAATTTAAGTTTTTATAGTAACCCGAATTTGCCTAAAAAACATAATCACATAGTTATTGAATTCGGTAATATTAAGTTAATTTATAATGATCCCAGAAGATTTGGATATTTTAAAATATTGAAGAACAAACATGACTTTGATAATTATTTTTCACGAATAGGGCCAGAGGCATTAGATAAAGGGTTTAATTTAATATACTTAAAAAATAAAATCAAAAATAGGAAAAAAAATATAAAAAATTTTTTGTTAGATCAAAAAATCGTTTCTGGCATAGGAAATATTTATGCGAACGAAATATTATATAAATCTCAAATTTCACCGATGAAAAGTGTTAGAAAATTGAGCACAATAGAATTAATAAGAATAATTAAATCTTCTAGAATAATTCTTAATAATGCAATAAAATTTGGTGGTTCGTCCATTAGAGATTTTAAAAGTGTTTCAGGTGGAGGGGGAAGTTTTCAAACAAAATTTACTGTTTATAATAGGGAAAATAAGAAATGCACTAAACACAAATGTAAAGGAATTATTAAAAAAACTTATATATCAAACAGGTCAACTTTTATCTGCGATTTTTGCCAAACTTTAAAAAGTTATTGACCACAAGTCTTTCTGAGGTTATACCATCGCTTTTTATGGCAAATACAAAATCAGCAATCAAAAGAATAAGAAGAATTAAAAAACAAACTTCTGTAAATAAAGCTAGAAAAAGCAGATACAAAATTGCTTTGAAAAAAATGAACGGTCTAATTGAAAATAAGGATAAAAAAAAAGCACTCTCTTACTTGCCCAAGTTGAATTCTGAACTTATGAAAATTGCTAAAACTGGTGTTATAAAAAAAGGGAATGCCTCAAGAAATATTTCAAGAATAACTAGAAAGATTGGCGCACTGTAAGCAACCCTAGGTTATCAAAAAAAACAACTTAAAATTTACTCACACTATATATAAACATTCGAAAGCTTCTTTGACTAGATATTGAGTCAAACAATTTTTAAAAAATTTTAAAAAACTTTTAGTAATTATTTTTTTACTATCTTAAAAATTAAAATTCAATTCATAATTTATTCAATTAAGGATTTTATTTTTCTTTTTAAAATCAATAAATTTTATTGAATATTTTTTTCTAAGAATTTAGATGGAGTCTCCAAATGAAAAATAATTTAAATCTTAATGTTGATAAAAATTTTAATTGGGAAGTTATTCAAAAAGAACTACGTCATCAATTTGGAAATGAAATCTACGAAAGTTGGTTAAAAAAAATCGTATTTGAGGAAAAATTTACAAATTACATTTTAGTTTCAGTATCAACTAGATTTATTAGAGATTGGATTGTATCAAGGTATCTTGACCAAATCTTAGGAATAATTAAAAAATTAAATAGAGAGATAATTAGGATCGAGTTTAAAATAGAAAATAAAGTAGATAAAAAAGGAAATGAAATCCAGTTAAATTCAAATTCTAAAATATCTTTTATCAAAGATTCTTTTTTACAATATAACAGAATAGATCAAAATAAATCATTTGAAAATTTCGTAATTGGTCAAAGTAACAAACTTGCATTTGAAGCTGCAAAAAAAGTTTCAGAAAATATTTCTCATTATAATCCCTTTTATATTTATTCAGGAGTAGGGATGGGAAAAACTCATTTACTAAATTCCATTGGATTAAAACTTAAAGAATATAAAAAAGTCACATTTATATCAGCTGAGAGATTTATGTACCAATTTGTAAAGTCTATTAAGTCTAATGAGATGGTTAAATTTAAAGATAATTTTAGAAACACTGACGTGCTGATAATCGATGATATACAATTTATGAATGGAAAAGAAGCTATGCAAGAAGAATTCTTTCATACTTTTAATTCATTAATTGACAAAGGTTCACAAGTGATTTTATCAGCTGACAGGCCGCCAAGCAAACTGATTAAAATTCAAGAAAGAATTAAATCAAGGTTCTCTGGTGGTTTAGTTGTTGATATTCAAAGCCCAGAAAATGATTTGCGTTTAAAGATACTAAAAACAAAATTAGATGAATTAAATATTTTATATAGTGAAAAACTAAAATTATCAGATGAAATTTTAAGTTTTATAAGCAGTGAAATTAGAAATAGTGTAAGAGAATTAGTGGGTGCTTTAAATAGAGTTGCCTCTTTTTCAAGGATTTACAATAAAGCTCCAACCCTCAATGAAATTAAAATAATTTTGAAGGATCTTTTAAATATAAACGAAACCAAAATAACCATTGATAACATCCAGACTTTAGTTTGCAAATATTTCAAAATTAGCAAAAATGAAATGCTTTCATCTAGAAGATCTAGATATTTAGTAAGACCCAGACAAGTCGCTATATATCTATCAAAAATTTTAACAACAAAATCGTTACCAGAAATAGGTAGAGAATTTTCAAATAGAGACCATACCACCGTAATTCACTCTGTAAAAACAATTGAGAAGCTGAAATGTGATAATGATGAACTATCTAATGGAATAAATTATTTAAAGAATCAGATTTTGTACAAAAAAGAAAATGAAATTTAGTATAAGTCAGAAAGATTTACAAGAATCTCTTGGTTTTTGTCAAAATGTAATTGAGAGACGAAGCACCCTACCAATTTTATCAAACATTTTAATAGAAGCTAAAAATAAAATGTTAAAAATTACAGCTACTGATTTGGATATGATTTTTGTTCACGATATCTCAAATGTAGAAATAATTGAGGAAGGAGATACAACCACGAACTCATCTATTATGCATGATATAGTAAGAAAATTTTCTGTAGGGAAAAAAATAAATATAGAAAAAATATCTGATAGTAAACTGCAACTTGAATCTGAAAAATCTTTATTCAAATTAAATTGTATAGATGCTAAAGAATTCCCATTATCTGAAGAAGATCAAAGTGGTGAAATAATAACAATAAATTCACAAAGTTTTTTGAAGCTTTTAAACAAATGTAAATTTTCTATATCCAATGATGAGACAAGACATTATTTAAGCGGAATATTTTTACATTTTAATCAAAATGAAGATAAAAATTATCTTACTGGTGTTTCCACAGATTCACATAGAATGTCAATTTCTAAAATGAAACTTGATGATCAAATTAAGTTTGAACCAATAATTTTACCAAAAAAAACTATTTATCAACTTTGTTCCATATTAGAAAATTTTAATGGTGATATTAAAATACAGAATTCTAAATCTAAAATAAAATTTTTATTAAATAATAGTGTCTTGACTTCAAAGGTTATAGATGGAAAATTTCCAAATTATATCCAAGTTATACCAAAAAATAATAATAAAAAATTAGAGGCTAATTTAGAATTATTCCATCACAGTGTAGATAGAGTTGCTTCAGTTTCAACAGATAAAAAAGATGGTGTAAGATTTAGTTTATCAAAAAACAAACTAGACTTATCTGTAAATAATACAAACAGTGGTGATGGAAAGGAAACATTGTCAGTAAACTTTGATCATGAATTGGATATTAGTTTTAATTCAAAATATTTAATTGATGTTGCCAGTCAGTTAGAAGGGGAAAACATTGAAATTTACTTCAATGATATTTCTTCACCAGCACTCATAAAAGACCCAAGCGATTTTGATAGTATTTACGTGATTATGCCTATGAAAGGATAGTCTTAAGAAATCTTATCTAGTTCTTTGTAAATCAATTTTTCCACCTCGGTAGCAAATTTATTTTGTTCTATCCCAGAGGGTAAAATATTTAAAATTGAAACTTTGATTATTTGATTAGGAACTAGTCCTCCACTTTTTGGCCAAACTTTACCTGAATTAATAGCAACTGGCAAACAAGCTATTTTAAGATCGTTATATATTCTTGCAAACCCTTTTTTAAATTTTGATCTATCATCAAAATCCTTTCTTGTACCTTGTGGAAAAATTATTAAAGTTTTATTTGCATCTTTAATTACTTTACTAACCTCATCAGAAAAATTTAAGTTTTCCCTGGATATTTTGTTTCTATCAATCGAAATACAGCCTAACTTTTTTAAATACCAACCAAATAAAGGTATTTTTACAAGTTCTTTTTTTAATATAAATACTGGATTTTCAAATATTGTTTGTAAAAAAAAAGTTTCAAACATTGATTGGTGAGAACAGACTACAAAATACTTTTGATTATTTACTATGTTTTCTAAACCTTTAATCTCTATTTGTGTTGCCATAATATTCTTTAAACAAAACTCGGTCCAATAACCTAAGAATTTACCACCTAATGTGGCAATATATCGAGGGAGTATTAAACTTGGTATAAATACGATTAGTAGAAATATTAAACCAAAATAGAAAACTAATAAAAAAATAGTATTTCTTATCATTTATCAAATTATGTCATTTAATCTTTGTTTTTTACTAATCTTTTTAATCTCTGAATTTTTAATAATAAATTCAACTGGACGAGGTCTTAAATTATAATTTGAAGACAAAACTATTCCATATGCTCCGACGTCTTTGATAGCTAAATTATCCCCCTCATTAATTTTTTGATAATTTTTTGTTTTAAGAAAACGATCAGATGTCTCACATATTGGCCCAACAAAATCGTAAGAGCTAGAATCTCTATATGATTTTTTTGTTAGTGGTATTATATCATGCGTAGCATTGTACAAAGCAGGACGTATTAGGTCGTTCATACCAGCATCAATGATAATGAATTTCTTATTTGAACTGTTTTTTATATAAATTACTTTTGTAAGTAAAACCGCTGTATTTCCAACAATAGAACGACCTGGTTCAAAAATAATCTTACAATTATTCTTTTTTGAAAATTTATAGATATTTTTTGAAAGTTTTGAGTAATCCAGTCTTTTATTACCTTTAACATACTTTATTCCCATGCCGCCACCTAAATCAATATATTCAAATTTAAATTTAGATTTTAATAAAATTTTATTTATAGCCACAAGCACATTATTATAGGGTTTGTTTTGTGTTATCTGGCTTCCAATATGAACACTCAAACATTTAATTTCAATATTTCTGGAGTTTTTAAATTTGTTTAAAATTTTGATAATGTTATTGCTATCTAGACCAAATTTATCTTGAACTCTTCCTGTAGATATTTTTGTATTAGTTTTTGCATCTATGTTAGGGTTCAATCTTAAACCAACACTTACTTTTTTTCTGAATTTTTTAGCTAATTTTTGTATATTCTTTAATTCACTTTCAGACTCAACATTTATAAGAAGTATATTTTTGCTAATTGCAAATTTTAGTTCTTCAAATTTCTTTCCGATACCTGAATATACGATTTTATTTGGCTTAAAACCTAAAGATAATACTTTTTTCAATTCACCATCAGATACAACATCAGCACCCAGGCCATTTTCTTTAATTATTCTAAGTATCGTTGAATTGTAATTTGATTTAACAGAAAAACAAATTAAAGGATTGAAGGATTTGAACGAATTTTTAAAATTGTTAATATTTTCTACTAATCTTTTGTTAGAATAACAATAAATTGGTGATCCAAATTTTTTAATTAAATTTTCTGCTTTAATTTTTTCAATGTAAAAATTATTATTTTTATAATTCATTAAATAATAGTTTTTTGACTTTGTATTATAATATTACCCTTATATTCAGGATCACCTTTTTTTCCACATGAGATTAAAATTAAAAATACAATTATAGCTAATAAAAAATTTTTCATTTAATTTCCTTTTTAAGTTTATTTATCATTTTCTTAATGTTTTCAAAAGATGTTCCTCCATATGATTTCTTTGAGTTAACCGAATTTTTTATGCTTGCTTCCTCTAAAATTTGATTATTTAGTCTACTATCGATGTCTCTAACTTGATCTAATTTTAACTCATCAAGCGGTAAATTTAATTTTTCTGCTAAATTTACTATTTTTGAAGTTATTTTATAAGACTCCCTGAATGTAATTTTTAGATTTTTTACCATATTATCAGCTAAATCAGTTGCTGTTGTATAGCCTCTGTTAGCCGCTTGAAGCATTACATTCTTATTAATTATTAAACCTTTTAATACTTCATCAAATATTAATAAACTATTTTTTAATGTGTCAAATGAATTAAATACCAACTCTTTATCGTCTTGGAGATCTTTAAAATAAGACAAAGGCAAGCCTTTAACAATAGTAAGCATAGAAATTAAAGAACCATAATTTACACCTGCTTTTCCTCTTAGATACTCCAGCGTATCTGGATTTTTTTTTTGTGGCATAATAGATGAACCAGTTACCAAGTTGTCTTTTAATTTAATAAAATTAAACTGGTCAGAATTCCAAATAATCAATTCTTCTGAAATTCTTGAAATATGCATTGAGCATATTGAGACATTATATAAAAAGTCTAAAACAAAATCTCTATCAGATACTGTATCTATTGAATTATTAGTTGGTTTACTAAATTTAAGTTTTTTTGTTGTATACCACCTATCAATTTTAAAAGATGTACCAGAAATTGCACAAACTCCTAAAGGGTTTTCATTTAAACTTTCCAAACTATTCTTAAATCTTTTTTTATCTCTATTAAACATTTCGACACATGACATAAAATAATGCGCTAAAGAAATAGGTTGAGCATTTTTTAAATGTGTAAATCCTGGTAAGACTGTTTTTAAATTTTTCTCTGCATTATTCAATAAACTTTTAATTACTTTAGCTAGTAACTTGTCAATTTCACTAACTGACCTCTTCATCCAAATCTTGAGATCTGTTAAAACTTGATCGTTTCTTGATCTTGCAGTGTGCAAAAAACCAGCATCATCACCTATTAACTCAAATAATCTACTTTCAATATTCATATGAATGTCCTCTTTAGAAATATCGAATTTAAATTTTTTTTTATCGATCTCATTTTTAATTCTGTTTAAACCCCATAAAATCTTTTCCTTGACTTTAAGAGAAATAATTTTTTGTTTATAAAGCATATCTGTATGAACCATAGAACCTCTGATATCTTCTTTGTACAATCGTTTATCGATGTTTATTGAGGACCCTATTTTTTTAAAATTATTAGAAGTTTCTTTCTTGATACGAGTGCTCCAAACTGCATAGTTGTTTTTATTTTTTCCCATGATAATTATTTGTAATATTTAGTATGCCTAATTTAATTAAATTTTTTATAACAGTTATAATTATTTTTTCTACATTTAGTAGCTATTCGAAAGATTTAAATTTACCAAAAAATTTGATTATTTATGAAAAACCAAAAGAATATAAGGACGTAGCTTTTAAGAATACATTAGAAAAGGATATGAATTTAATTGATTATGACGGAAAGTTAGTGTTAATGAATTTTTGGGCAACTTGGTGCGAACCTTGTAAAGAGGAAATGCCATCACTTGATAAACTTTCTATTGATAAAAAATTTAAGAATTTAGAAATTCTTCCGATAAATATTGGTCAAGAAAAAATTGATAAAATAAAAGAATTTTATATTAAAACTAATATTGAAAATTTAGATATTTTTTACGATACAGATGTCAGACTGGCAAAAAAGTTTTTACTTAGAGGTCTACCAACAACATTGATAATTAACAAAGATGGTGGTGAAATTGCTAGAGTTGTAGGGTCCATAGATTTCCAAGATAAAAACTTTAAAACGTGGCTTCAGAACTTTGATTAATCTTTAAAAAAATAAGCAAGACAAACTAAAACTATGATGGCAATAAACTGTAAAAGAACTCTTAGCTGCATAAGTTTATTTGAATATTTTTTACTTGTAGAGCCACCTTTGAAAAGAGTGCCAATACCTAGAACTAAAACAATAGCAACAGCCAATATAAGAACTATAGCTATTACCTTTATTAATATTTCGGAAACCATTAAAAGTATCTATTACATAAATAGTAAAAAAAAAATAAAATAATTTATTTATGACATTTTGCCTTGATACAAAACTAATAAAACCAGAGTCTGGCAAAGAAATAAAAAATATAATTATATTATTACATGGTTACGGTGGTGACGGAAATGATATTGCACAAGTTACATTAAACTGGAAAAGATTCTTGCCTAATACACTATTTGTTTGCCCTAATGCCCCAGAAAAATGTTTGATTAGTCCATCAGGTTACCAATGGTTTGATCTAAGTAAAGACAATGATGAATTCATTTTGAATGAGAGCAAAAAAAATGAGATAATATTAAAAAAATTCTTAAACGAGGTTAAAGAGAAATTTTCAGTGCCAAATTCTAAAATATGTTTATCTGGATTTAGTCAAGGATGCATGATGTCAATTAATGTGGGACTTTCATCAGATGAAAAATATTCTGGAATTTTGGGTTTTTCTGGAAAAATAATCAGTAAAAAAGACTTATCAAAAAGAATAATTCATAAACCTGAAACATTATTAATTCACGGTGAAAATGATGACATTGTTCCTTGTGTAAAATCTTTAGAAGCCAAAGATTTCTTGGAAAGAAACAAAGTTTCAGTCAAATTAGAAATAATCAAAAACTGTGGTCATCATATACCTATTGAGGCATCAAGTATAGGATTAAAATTTATAAAAAAAATATTTGATTTAAATTAAATTAAACAATTTGAGGCATTGAATTAATTTTTTTTTTAGGTTAATTTAATTAATGAATTTTCAAGATCACAATGTTTCATTAGAAAAATGCCCTGCACTTGTTTTAAATGCAGACTATAGACCTTTAAGTTATTATCCATTGTCTTTATGGAGTTGGCAAGACTCGATTAAATCAGTGTTCTTAGATAGAGTATCAATAGTTTCTTATTATGATAGAGTAATCAGAAGTCCTTCATTTAGCATGAAGTTACCAAGTGTTATTGCGCTCAAAAGTTACATCAAACCACTTTCTAATCCAAATTTTACAAGATTTAATGTTTTCTTAAGAGATAAATTCTCTTGTCAGTATTGCGGGAGCAAACACGAATTAACTTTTGATCATTTGTTACCAAGATCAAAAGGAGGAAAAACCGATTGGGATAATGTTGTGACAGCTTGCTCTGCTTGTAACGTTAAAAAAGGAGGCCGTTTGTTAGAAAAATCAGGAATGAAATTAAACCAAAGGCCTTTTCAACCAACTACTGAAGATCTTCATAAAAATGGTAGAAATTTTCCACCAAATTTTTTACATAAAAGTTGGATGGATTATTTGTATTGGGATGTTGAATTAGAACCTTAACTAGATTTTTTCAGAAATATTAATTGCAATTTTAGAGCCAGTTTTTATTACTTTATCAAAAATTGAGTAAAGACCTTCTTTAGTTGCTCCTTCATCGTAAGCAATATCTTTGTGATCTATCTCGTCTTGTCTAAATTTTTCTATCTTTTTTCTAAGTGATTTTTCATCATTTTTAATTTCTTTTATTTGGTTTAAATAATGTTCATCTATTACTTCTTCAACAGATGCAGTACAAAGCATTGCTGCTTTTTTTCCTAGTAATGTGCTACCAAAACCTAAACCTAAACCCAAAAGATCCCATAAAGGTAAAAATTTTGTTGGTTCAATTCCTCTTTTTTTTATTTCTTTTTCAAAAAATTCACAATGCTCTACTTCATGTTCTTTCATATGCTCAATAGTCTTCTTTAGCTCTTCATTTTTGACTATAGTATTTAACGCTAAAAGCTGACCTTCATATATTTTGATGGCGCCTCTTTCACCTGCATGATCTACCCTAATAAATTCTTCAATTTTTCTTTTATTACTTTTTTGCATATTTAAATATATAGACAATGACTATGGTTAAAACAAACGAAATTATAAAATTTAAGGTCGCAAGTGAAACCCCAAATATTGAAAAATCTACATCTTTACAATCAGGCTGAATATTATTTAAAGATTTAAGTATTTCCTCTTTCTCGAGAGCTTTAATATTCTCACCTGTGCATGAAAATAGTGGTTCAATAACTCCTTTCTCAATACTTACATGATAACCTGATAACAAAATACCTGACAAAAAAGTTAATCCTAAAATTATTAATAATATATTTCTATTACCAATGAAAAAAGCAATTAAACTTATTAATATCGCTATAGCATACGGTATTCTCTGGTAGATACATAGTATACATGGTTTAAAACCAAGTATGTATTCTACGTATAAAGCTGCAATTAAAGAAAATAAACTAAGAGAAAAAATTATAATATAAAATTTTTTGACGTTTTGATCTGACATTTATTTTAAAAATTTATAAGAAATTTATATACAAAAAATGCAAAAACTATAATAATTATTGATACTAATATTGAGACTGGCAACAGTTTTTTTTCAATAATCTTTTTCATTGCAGCACCAAAATTGCCCAAAAGAAAGGCTATTATAAAAAACCTAGATCCTCTTGTTAGCAGAGAGACTATGATAAAATAAAAGAAATTAAAATGTACAAACCCACTTGTGATTGTCAGCAATTTAAATGGAACAGGTGTAAAGCCTGCAATTGCAAGTAATGTAACCCACGCAATAGTTCCACCGTCAGAGGATACCTTATCTTTTAAAAAATTAGTGTTATCAACTCCGTACAGCTCAAATATCTTTACACCGATCTCGTTAAAAAAAACGTATCCTATGAAATATCCAAAACATGCACCTAATACTGAACATGTCGTTGCTATAAATGCTATTTTTTTCCACTCATTTTTCTTTGCAATCGTCATTGGTATTATAAATACATCAGGTGGTATAGGGAAAATAAAGCTTTCGATAAATGATATAAAACCTAAAAATTTTTTAGAGTTTTTGTGACCAGCAATTTTAATAGATTTATTATAAATATTTTTAATCATAATTTTGTGTTCTAAAATCACTCTTTATACTATAAATTTTACATTAAATTAATTAAAAAGGGCGAATGGCGGAACTGGTAGACGCGTTGGACTCAAAATCCAATAGCTGCAATGTTGTGAGAGTTCGAGTCTCTCTTCGCCCACCAAAACAAAATGAAATTAAATAATTATAATAATCTTCTAGAACTTTTTTTTGATCAATATGAAAAACAAGACAAAAATAATATTTTCTTAATTAACTTAGGTAATCCAAAACATAAATTAAGTTGGGAGAAAACATACTTATTGGTAAACCATTTATCTAATCAAATATCTAAAGATATTAAACTGGGTGACAGATGTGTTTTAATTTCAGAAAATAGACCTGAATGGATGATATCTGATTTGGCAATTATGTTAGCTGGAGGAATTAGTGTACCTTCTTACACCACTTATACTACTAAAGACTATGAATACATTATTAACGATTGTAAACCATCAGTATTAATAGTTTCAAATAATACTCAATTTAATAAAATTAAAGACATATTAGATTACAAAAAAATTAATAAAATTATTTCATTTGATAGATTAGAAAATTTAAAATTTCAAAACTATCTATGCATTGAGGATATTATAAATAAAAAAGATGGTTTTGAAAATTTTGATAGTGAAATAAGTCTAAAGCGTTCAGACCCAGCTTGTATTATTTATACATCTGGAACACAGGGAAATCCAAAAGGTGTAATTTTGAGCCATGGAGGAATTTTGAGTAATTGCGAAGGTGGTTATGAGTTACTAAAATCAATCATAACGAAAGATATGAAATTTTTGACATGGTTGCCATTATCACATTCTTATGAACACACAGTACAATTCATACAAATTGCTGTAGGTGCAAAAGTATTTTACGCAGAGAGTATAGATAAATTACTCAAAAATATTAGTGATTGCTCACCTGACATAATGACAGCTGTTCCAAGATTTTATCAAAACCTCTACCAAAAGATAAGCTCTACTTTTAGTAAAGCGAAAGGTTTAAAAAAATTCCTTGTAGAAAATACTGTTAATTTAGGGTCTAAAAAATTTAATAGAGAAAAAATGAACATTAAAGATAAAATAGTAAATAAGATTTGTGAAATGACAGTGAGATCCAAGATTAAAAAACAATTTGGAGGTAGTCTCAAAACATTCGTATCTGGTGGTGGTGCTCTTGACCCTGAAATTGGGATTTTTCTCAATTCAATAGGATTACCTACATTACAGGGGTATGGTTTAACTGAAACTTCACCTGTGGTTAGTTGTAACCCAATCGAAGATATAAGGATAGATACTGTGGGAATTCCTTTTAGGTGCAATAATGTTAAAATAGCGGAGGATGGAGAAATTTTGGTAAAGGGAGAAAACGTGATGTTAGGTTATTGGAATAAAAAGGCTGAGACAGATAAAGTATTAGTTGATGGATGGCTTTATACAGGAGACATAGGCAAATTTGTAAATGGTTATCTAAAAATTACAGATAGAAAAAAAGATATATTAATTACCCCAGGTGGTGACAATATTTCACCTGTAAAGGTAGAGACAGCACTAAATAATTCAAATTATATAGATCAAAGTTTAGTATATGGTGACAACAAACCTTATTTAGTTGCCTTATTAGTTTTAAATTCAGAATTAAATGTTGATGAAAAAGATTTAAGTAATGAAATAAATAAAATTAATAAAAATTTAACTAAAATAGAAAAAATAAAAAAATATTTTGTCATTAATGAAAAATTTTCAATCGAAAATGGTATGATGACACCGACTTTAAAGTTAAAAAGATATAAAATAATTAGTACTTATAAAAATAATTTTGAAGAACTTTATAAAAAATAATTAATCAATAATGTAATATTAAGCGCATAAACATTAATGTTTTTGCATTAATTAAAACTATAATTTTTAATTATTAAATTTTAATTTTACAACTTTATTTCAAAAAAATTATATATTTGACATAACATAAGAAAAAATTTAAAAATTACTTAAACAACGAATCAAAATGATTCGTATAAACAGGGAGCTAAAGATGGCTAAAAGAAGAAAAAAAGCTAAAAAGAAAGCTAAGAAAAAAGCTAAAAAAAGAAGAAGAAGAAGATAATATTTCTTTTTTAAAAACGCTTCTCATAACGATTGTGTGAGAAGCGTTTTTTTTTACTCGTCTTCATTTTGCGCAGCTAAATCGGAATTATCATCAGCACTAATAGCTTCACTTGTTTCTTTTTGAACATCAGATTTTTGTACTTTTTCTGAAATTTGTTCACTTTTCTCTAAGTTTCTTTTTAAGGCTTTATCTAATTTTTTTTGAGTATTTTCTAAAGAAAGATTTAACACTATCTGAAACTCTGAAATAATTCTTTCATAAGCTTTTTCAAATAGTTGTCTTTCGCTGTAAGATTGGTCAATCATTATATCATCTCCTTTATTTAAATCTCTCACAACTTCTGCAAGATCATATATTTTTCCAGACGTAATTTTTTGTTCGTATTCCTGAGCTCTTCTGCTCCACATAGATCTTTTTATTTTTGGTTTACTTTTCAGTATTGAAATTGATTTATTAACCTGATTTATTGTAGACAGAGGTCTGAGGTGTGATTGTTTATTGATTGGCAATAAACCAATCGCCTTATCTTTTTCAAATTTGATATCATAGCATTGAACATCTATCCCCCCAATTTTTTTTGCACTAACTGAAAGAATTTGGCCAACCCCGTGTTTTGGATAAACAACATAATCTTTCACCTTATATTCTCTTTTTTCTGTGCCTTGTTTTTTGATTTTTATTATTTCTGGTTTTTGATCCAGAGTCTTTGTTAGTTTTAAATTTTCATTTTTAACGGTATTTTTTTTTAATTCTTTTTTTTTTTCTTTATTACTTAGTGCATCACTTTTTATTATTTTTGGCCTTCCAACCTTTTTAATTTGTTTTTTTTTAGTTTTAACTTTGACTTTTGATTTATTTTTTTTGATTGAGGTTTTTTTCTTTTTAAAGGTTTTCTTTAAAATACTTTTCAAATTTATTTTCTTCATTTCTGTATTTTTCGTTATCTTTTGGGGGTTCTTTCTTTTGAGAAATATTCGGCCAAATTTCTGAATACTTCTGATTTATTTCTAACCATTTTTCCGATCCCTTTTCTGTATCTGACTTTATAGCATCTACTGGACATTCTGGTTCACAAACGCCACAATCTATACACTCATCAGGTTTAATTACAAGCATATTTTTTCCTTCATAAAAACAATCCACTGGACAAACTTCAACACAGTCCATTAGTTTACATTTTATACATTTATCATTAACTATGTAGGTCATTATTGTTGTTTATTCTGAATATCTAATTTTATATCACCCATAATTTTAGCATCTATATAAAGCAATCCTGCTAGACGTCTCATAAGATTTTCTTCATATATATCTGAATTTCCGTCTGACAAAATTATACTCCAAATATTTTTTATGATTTCTATCTTATTTTCTTTATCCATAGCCTTTATATTTTTTGTAAAATCTTGAATATGATTAGAGTCAGACTCTTTTTTTTCTGCTTCTATTATCAATTTATCTATATCTTCATTATTATTATCAAGTTTCTTTAAAGTATTTTTAATAATTGTTTTTTCTTTGTTAGTATAATGTTCATCAATTTTAGCCGCATGTATCATTAAACAAGCCACATTAATTAAATCATTATCGCTATTTGATTGTTCTTCTTTTTTAAAAAATTTAAACATCATTTTATATTTAACTCTTTTAAAGCTGCAAAAGGGTTATCGCTTTCAAATTTATCCTTATTCTTTTTATTAGTCTTTCTTATGGGGCTATATTTAAAAAAGTATTTATCATTTTCAAGTGAGACATTGTAGTTCATTTTCTTTATCAATTTTAGAAAATTATCTTTATTACAGCCTAAAAGATTTAACATTTTTGGGACTAGCTCGATTTTACTATCTTTAATAGAGCCTGAGCTTATTATTTCTAGAAACAATCTCTCAAGAATGTCTATTCGGACAAAATAATCATCGAATTTTTCAAAACCACATAGTAACATAAAATTTTTGTCATTAAATTTTTTATCATTTAAAAAATTTAAACCAAAAGTTGGTGGCTCTAAATCATAATATTTTTCATTATAGTTTTTCCAAAGAATCAATCTTAATGAAACTACAGATGGCTTAAATAGCTTGTGCAAAAATATGTGATATCTTCCAAACTTAACTCCTTGATCCCTCAGAATTTTTCTTTCTTTCTGATCAATATTTCTTAATAATTTTTCAATATTATCTCTTTTTAAAACCCCATTATTCTCGTACAACATGTAAGATAATGCCCTAGTTGGGGAATTAGATGATTTAATATCTTTTAATTTTATAAGACTACCCAGTTCAGCATTAATTTTTTCATTCAACCATTCCTTCAAAAAATTTTGTAATTTATTTTTATCTTCAGTCTCTACAACATCGTCGACAATTGCGATTATTTCAGGTTTTAAGTAGTCGTTGCCTTTTATCAAATATGCTATTGGAAAATTATTCCAGTAAATTTTTAAATCATTTTTTAATTCAATATTTTTTGTTTTAATTATTTGATTAATTCTCTCCACTATCTCTGGACTAACATTTTGTCTTGATGCTTTCTTTAAAGACTTTATGTCAGAGTCTAAATCTCCAATTTTAAAATCTAGTTCAAGTTTTAGCCCTTTTAAATTTCCAATAAATTGACTGTTAATCATAACCTTTTCACCATCGACTATTTTAGTTTCAAAAATAATGTCTTGTTTTAAACCCTTGGCTAATACGCTTGCTCTTTTATCAATAAAGCTTTTTGTAAGTTCCTCGTGTAATCTATCGGATAATCTATCTTCAAGAAATTTAGTTCTTTCTATCCAATAATCTTGGTTTTCAACCCATCCATTTTTATTAGCAACATATGACCATGTTCTTACATTTGCAATTCTGTTTGAAACAGAGTCTACATTACCATCTAGTTTATCTAGTATTGACAGCTGTTGCTTCATATATTTACTTGTTATTTTTCCTGGCGATTCTCTTAAAAAGTTGAAAACTTTACCAACAACCTCTAAATGATTTCCATAAGTTTTTTTTACAAAGTCAGGTATTTGACAACACTCCCAAAGTAATTTTAGCTCATCTTCATTGTTAAATATTTGAAGTTTCTCTGTATCTTTAAGAATATATTTCAATACTTTTTCATCTTCACACTCAGAAATTTTCCTTAACCAACTTTTACTTGGTCTTTCCTCTAAAGACTTAATTAATTTTTCACCATTTTTAAAATTTAAATTTGGATTCCTCCAAAAAATTGTGTGTATTTCGTCTATTTTATGGTTCTCTAATAATTCTATTTCTTCTGCACTTATTTCCCCAGAGTCTCCAGTTATTCCAAATGATCCATCATTTAAATATCTACCAGCTCTACCAGCGATTTGGGATATTTCCGAAAGTTTCAATCTTCTTAGTTTTTTACCATCAAATTTTTTTAGATTAGAAAAATAAACATTGTTTAAATCCATGTTAATTCCCATTCCAATTGCATCAGTAGCAACTAAATAATCAACGTCACCTGACTGGTATAAACTTACTTGTGAGTTTCGAGTTTTAGGGCTTAATGATCCCATTACTATTGCAGCGCCCCCCTTTTGTCTTCTTATTAGTTCTGCGATTGCGTAAACTTCTTCAGCAGAAAAAGCAATTATTGCACTCTTTCTCTCAATCCTAGATATTTTTTTATGGCCTGAATAAGTTAATTTAGAAAGTCTTTTTCTATCGATATATTCAATATCCTCCTCTAATTTTTCAATTATATTTCTCATGGAGTTTGAGCCCATAAACATTGTTAGCTTTTCTCCTCTTAAATTTAGTAATCTATCAGTAAATATATGGCCTCTCTCGTGGTCGCTGCACATTTGTATTTCATCTATTCCAACAAACTCTAAAATCTTATCAACGGGCATAGACTCTACCGTACAAAAATAATATTTAGCATTAGCTGGTATTATTTTTTCCTCTCCAGTTATTAGAGCAACTTTTTGTGGGTCAACTTTTTTAATTACTTTGTCATAAACTTCTCTAGCTAATAATCTTAACGGAAAACCCATCATTCCAGTATCAAATGAAAGCATCGTTTCAATTGCTAAAAAAGTTTTTCCAGTATTTGTCGGACCTAGAACTGCTGTAATTTTATTTTTTTTCATTTCTATTATTTGTGTGTCAAAATTTTTACCTACTATATCTTGTTACCCATCAAGAACAAAAATGGTCTAAAACATGACCGAATCGAAGAAAAAAAAGTTCTCATTTTCATATATTTTAAATTAAATCTAAATTCTAATACATTTATATTTTCTCATACATACGTTTGCTAATAACAAATTAGGGTCTATAAATATTTTTGATTTCTTAGCTTTTTTGAAAGACTTATAAGCAAAAATTGCAATTGGTATTTCTGTACATCCGAGAATAATTTTTTTACACCTGATTTTAATTAAATATCTTACAGCAGGACCAATGATTTTTTCAGCTTCTTTAACCTTGCCAGATTTAACTAACTGAATAGCTTTATTGACGCATTTTTTTTGTAAATTTTTAGTTGGTGTAACTAATTCAAAATTTCTAGTTAAATAGTTATGATAAATCTTTGTATTTATAGTGGCTTCGGTTGCTAATAATCCAATTTTACAATTTTTTTTACATGTTTTCTTAGTATGAAGATAAACTTCTTTAGGCATACTAATTATTGGAATTTTTATTTTTCTTTGTAAATCATTATACCAGTAATGTGCTGTGTTACATGGCATAACAATAAACTTACAATTATTTTTCTGAAGTAGCCGACAACCTTTAACAAGCTCGTCAAGAACATTAAAATATTTTTTTAAATTCTCAGGTCTTTTTGGAGTATCAGATTTGTTATATAATATAAATTTAGGATATTGTTGATCTTTCTTGCCTCTATTTAAAACTGCAATTTTATTACAAAAATCTAATCCTGCTTGGGTTCCCATACCACCTAAAATACCAATCATATTTTCTTAATCACTTTCCAAACCCCTGTTGCTGATGCAATTAATTGATCTTTTTTTTTTAAGTTACAATTAACAAATACCATACTTTTAGTTTTTTTTAGTATTTGTACATTTCCTATCAACTCATCCTCTTTTCTTGATGGCGCTATAAATTTGATATCAAGCGATACGGTCACACAAGATTTTTGATTAGTTGTTCTATGCACAGCAGTTCCTGCTCCAGCGTCTATCAATGAGCAAATAAAACCACCATGTGTAATTTCTCGTTTATTTAAATGAAACTCCTTAATTGTGGCTTTAAATTCATATTCATTTTCAGAAATTTCTCTAAAATAAAAACCACCATTGTGGTGCATAAATCCAGATACTCTACTAATTTGTTCAAAATCTTGTTTCATATATAATTAAAGAATTACAGTTAGTAACAACAAAAATAAAAATACAATTGCAAAAAAAACTATTACACTTTTCTGTAAGGAAATTTTCATATAATTGGTGCGCCTGCTAGGAGTCGAACCCAGAACCTCCTGGTCCGTAGCCAAGCGCTCTATCCAATTGAGCTACAGGCGCTAATAAAATAACATAAATCATCTATATTTTAATGTAATTTTTAAATTTAAGTTTATTCTATCGTAATGTCAAAAAATTCTAAAGATATAGTTTTAACATCTGCTTTGAGAACATCAGTGGGCAAATTTGGTGGCATTCACAAGAAACTGCAGGCTCATGAATTAGGCTCAATTGTTATAAAGGGTATTTTAAAAAAAACCAACGTAGATCCGTTAGAGATAGATGAAGTCATACTTGGCCAAGTTTTACCAAGCTTAGGTGGACAAAATCCTGCAAGACAAGCCTTAATAAAATCTGGAATCCCCAAAGAGAAAACTGCTTTTAATATTAATCAAGTTTGTGGATCAGGACTAAGAGCTATTGTTTTAGGATACCAGTCAATTGGTATGGGCTCATCAAAATTTGTTATTGCTGGTGGGCAAGAAAGCATGTCAAATTCGGACGAGAAAGAAATGTTAACAAATGGTTTAATAGATGCTTTTAACAATTACCACATGGGTGTTACTGCAGAAAATGTTGCAGAGAAATTTAATATTTCAAGAGATGAACAAGATCATTTTGCTCTAGACTCACAATCTAAAACAGAAAATTCAATCAAAAGTAAAAAATTTTTAAGTGAAATAATTGATAATAATCAAGATGAACACCCAAGGTTTAATTTAAATATAGAAAGTCTTAAAAAGTTAAAACCTGCTTTTAAAAAAGATGGTACTGTTACTGCTGGTAATTCATCTGGTATAAACGATGGTGCAGCAGGTGTTTTACTCACCACAAGAGATTTAGCTGAGAAAAAAAATTTAGATATCCAAGCAAAAATTGTTTCTTGGGCTACTTGTGGGGTTGATCCAACTTTAATGGGTTTGGGGCCCATTCCGTCCTCTGCAAAAGCTCTTGAAATTGCTGGTTGGAGTATAAATGATTTAGATTTAATAGAGTGCAATGAAGCTTTTGCTGCACAGACACTTGCAGTTATTAAAGAGCTAAAAGTTCCTAAAGAAAAACTAAATGTTAATGGAGGTGCAATTGCTATAGGGCATCCAATTGGAGCGTCAGGTGCAAGATTGATAGTCACATTAATTCATGAGATGATTAAAAGAGATAATAAAAAAGGTTTAGCTACTCTTTGTATAGGCGGTGGTATGGGTATCTCTATGTGTATTGCTCGCGATTAATATTTTAAAGATTTTAAATTCTTATTTAAAAGCGCCAATTGTATCCATACTTTTGCATCAAATTTTTTGCTATTATCTCTTTTTAGTAATAATTTTTTTAATAAATTAATCATTTAAATACTTTCATATTTAAGGATGTCAAAAAAAAGATATAAATATGTTATAAATATAGCTTCAAATAATGAAAAAAGATCTTTTAGTACCTGATATCGGTGATTTTGAAAACGTTGAAATTATAGAGCTGTTAGTAAAACAAGGCCAAAAAATTTCTATTAACGATCCAATAGTAACTTTAGAAAGTGATAAATCTAGTGTTGAAGTGCCATCAACTGAGGAAGGTATTGTAGAAAGCATATCAGTCAAGATAGGAGATAAAGTTTCAAAAGGTGATAAATTAATTTCAATTTCTGTAGAAGGAGAAAGTGAAGAAAACGTTAAAGTTAAGGAAGTTAAAAAAGAGACGGAAATACCAAAAGATACAGAAAAAATTATAAGTGATGCAGAAAAAATACAAAAAATTGATGAACCAAAAATTATCAGACAAGAAGTTTCTGAGACTAAAAAAACTTCCAAACTAGAAAATTCAAAAATTGAGATTGTCTCAGATACAAATGATATAGATCCTAGTGAGACCAAAGAGTGGCTTGAGTCATTATCGGCAGTACTTAATAGCGATGGTAAAGAACGAGCACAATATATAATTAGACAATTAATAGAGCATTCATACAGAGAGGGTTCTGGATTAGTAATGTCTAGAAATACTCCGTACATTAATACAATACCCCCTGAGGAAGAGAAAAAATTACCAGGCGATCAAAATATAGAGCGAAAAATCAGATCTCTAATTAGATGGAACGCAGCTGCCATGGTCGTAAGAGCTAATAAAAAAAACCCAGAATTAGGTGGACACATTGGAACTTTCGCTTCAGCCGCAACTTTATACGATGTTGGAATGAACCATTTTTGGAGAGCAAAAAATAATAAATTTGGTGGAGATTTGATATATTTTCAGGGTCATAGTGCGCCAGGAATTTATGCAAGATCTTATCTTGAAGGAAGATTAACAGAAAAACAATTAGATAATTTCAGACAAGAAGTTAAACCGGGTGGACTGTCATCTTATCCACATCCATGGTTGATGCCAGAGTATTGGCAGTTTCCAACCGTATCAATGGGGTTAGGTCCTATGCTTGCAATTTATCAAGCAAGATTTATGAAATACTTAATCAATCGAGGCCTCATTAAAGATGAAGGTAGAAAGGTTTGGGCTTTCTTAGGTGATGGAGAAATGGATGAACCTGAGTCTTTAGGAGCTATAGGATTAGCTGCTAGAGAAAAATTAGATAATTTAATTTTTGTAGTAAACTGTAACCTTCAAAGACTGGATGGACCAGTAAGAGGTAACGGTAAAATTATTCAAGAGCTTGAGGGTATTTTTAGAGGAGCTGGCTGGAATGTGCTTAAGGTAATTTGGGGGTCATACTGGGATCAGCTATTAGCAAATGACAAAAAAGGTCTGTTAGTAAAAAGGATGAATGAAGCTGTTGATGGTGAATACCAAGCATTTAAAGCTAAGGGCGGATCATATGTAAGAGAGAAATTCTTCGGAAAATATAAAGAATTAAAAGATATGGTGTCTGCTATGACAGACCAAGATATTTGGAAACTTAACAGAGGTGGACATGACCCACATAAAGTTTATGCAGCTTATCATCAAGCAGTTAACAATGTTGGAAAACCCACTGTTATTATAGCAAAAACGATAAAAGGCTACGGAATGGGTAAATCAGGAGAAAGTATAAATACCACTCACCAACAAAAAAAATTAGATGTAAAAGATCTTATGTATTATAGGGATAGGTTTGATGTTCCATTAACAGATGAGCAAGTAAAAAATATTCAATATTATAAACCAGACGAAAATTCAGAGGAGATTAAATATTTAAAAGATAGAAGAATTAAACTAGGTGGAAATATTCCTGAAAGGTCTACTTTTGCTAAATCAATTAAAACTCCTCCAAAAGACATTTTTGATGCTCTTAAAAAGTCAACTGGATCAAAAGAAATGTCCACTACAATGGCACTAGTAAGAATGCTCACCAATCTTTTAAGAGATAAAAATGTTTCGCCAAGATTGGTTCCTATCATTCCAGATGAAGCAAGAACTTTTGGAATGGAAGGTTTTTTTCAAAAAATCGGTATATATGCTCACGAAGGACAAAAGTATGAGCCAGTAGACTCAGAACAATTATTTTCTTATAGGGAGGATAAAAAAGGTCAAGTTTTAGAGGAAGGTATAACTGAAGCTGGATCAATGTCATCTTGGATAGCAGCTGGCACAGCATATTCAAACCATGATATTGAAATGATCCCTATTTATCTATTTTACTCAATGTTTGGATTTCAAAGAGTAGGAGATTTTGCATGGGCTGCTGGAGATAGTCAAGCAAGAGGATTTTTAATCGGAGCAACATCAGGAAGAACTACGCTCGCAGGTGAAGGATTGCAACACCAAGACGGACATAGTCATTTACTAGCCTCAACTATACCAAATTGCGTTTCCTATGACCCTACTTTTGCATATGAGTTAGCTGTAATTTTTAGAGATGGTTTAAAGAGAATGCATGAAAACAAAGAAAATATTTTTTACTATATAACAACATTAAATGAAAATTACCCACATCCAGAAATACCAAATGAAAAAGGTATTGAGGATTCAATTTTAAAAGGAATGTATAAGATAAAATCTATAAATAATAATAAAAAAACAAAAATCACACTTTTAGGATCAGGTTCAATATTAAGAGAAATGTTAGAGGCATCAGAAATCTTAAATAAAGATTATAAAATTGATTCTGATGTATGGAGCGTGACAAGTTACAACGAATTACGAAAAGATGGTTTGGAGATAGAGAGATATAATTTACTTAATCCAGATGAGAAACCTAAGGAAACGTATGTAGAAAAATGTTTAAAAAATTCTGAAGGACCTATATTAGCTGCATCAGACTATATGAGAATTTCATCTGATCAAATAAGACCATATACAAGCAAGAGCTTTTATTCCCTTGGTACAGACGGGTATGGAAGAAGTGATACAAGAAAAAATCTTAGAAACTTTTTCGAAGTAGATAAAAAATATATTGTTACTTATGCTTTGAGTGTTCTTTCAAAAGAGCAATTAATTGCATCAAAATACGCTGAGGAAGCTATCAAAAAATACAATATTGATAAAAATAAACCAATGCCAACCAAGTTATAAAGATGAACCAAATTATACATGCGAGTCCAAAGGTAAGAAAGTTTGCAAGGCAACTTGGAGCAGACATTTCTCAATTAAAAGGGTCGGAAAGAAATGGCAGGATTACAGAGGACGATGTTCGAAATTTTATAAAAAATCAAATTAAACAACAAGAAAACACTCCAAAGAAATCAATAAAAGATGAAAAAAAGAAATTAGAGTTTGATCATAGTGAGTTTGGCGAAATAGAAATAACACAAATGCCACGTATAAAGAGGTTGGCAGCACCAAATTTATCTGAATCCTGGCGAACGATTCCACATGTAACTCACCATGACGAAGCTGATGTTACTGAACTTGAAAGTTTTAGAAAAAATTTGAAGGATAATTTTACCGGTGAAAAGAAAAAAATAACGCCTTTAGCTTTTATTATTAAAGCTCTGGTGAATAGTTTAAAAAAATTTCCACATTTTAATTGCTCTATTAAGGATGAAGAAAACTACGAACTTATATTAAAAAAATATTTTCATATAGGAATAGCAGTTGATACAGAACATGGTCTAATGGTACCAAAAATAAGAAATGCAGATAGCAAAAAAATAGAAGATTTATCAATTGAACTTAAGGATATAAGTGAAAAATGTAGAAATTTAAAAATTGATAAAAAAGAATTTTTTGGGGGCTCCATGACAATTACAAGTTTAGGAGGTATTGGTGGGACTTTTTTTACACCGATTATCAACCCTCCTGAAGTTGCAATATTGGGTATTGGCAAAATAGTAGAACGAAATAAAAATTTAATGCTTCCATTATCTTTGTCTTATGATCATAGAGTAGTTAATGGTGCGGATGCAGCAAGGTTTTGTAACGAATTAAAAGACAACCTTGGGCAAAATTTTGCTTATAAATTATCACTATAATTAAATGACAAAAAAAGCTTCTTTAGCAAGTGCACTACTTTGTTGTTTTATTTGGGGAACAACTTTTATTGCACAAGACACAGGTATGGACAACATAGGGCCTTACACTTTTAATGGTGTAAGATTTATGGTTGGCTTCTTTGCTTTATTACCTATTTTTTTATTGATAGAGAAAAAAAATTTTGCATCCGAATTTAATAAAGACAAAAAAAAATTTGTGTATTTATCTTTTTCAATTGGTATTTTTCTCTTTTTAGGAACTGCTTTGCAACAAGTTGCTCTATTATACACAGATATTGCTAATGCAGCATTTTTTACAATTTTTTATGTTCCAATGGTTCCTTTTATAGTTCTTTTTTTATTTAAAAAAAAAGTTCATTGGAGTGTTTATCCCTCTGTAGTTTTATGTGTAATCGGTGGGTATTTATTGACTAATTTTTATGATGCTACTGTTAGAAAAGGAGACATGTTAGTTATTTTTTGTGCATTTTTTTGGGCTCTACATATTATTTTTATAGGTGAACTCGTAAAAAGTTTTGAGCTCCCAATTACTGTTGGTTTAGTGCAAACTTTTATTGTATCTGTACTATCTTTGTTAATTAGTCTCTATGTTGAGGAAATAAACATTCAAAAAATACTATCTGAAAAATATGAAATTCTTTATGCGGGAGTT
>CACNFB010000008.1 GCA_902619665.1 uncultured Pelagibacteraceae bacterium | reverse complement strand
AGACATATCTAAATGTCTATCATTTGATATTATTTCAACATCTACAGTATCTCTTTTATACTTAATTTTTACATTAGCATCACAATTTTCAATAACATGATAGTTGGTAAGCAAATAGCCTCCTTTAGCTATAAAAAATGCTGTTCCTTGAGATGAGAAAATCTTATTATTGGCTTTTTTAGTTGAAGTTTTCTTGCAAGTTGGAGATGAGTTGCTACCAAGTATTTTCTTTTTTGCTTTAACGCACTCTGTTCTAGTCAACAAGCCATCATCGTACATTCTGTCAATTTTTCTTAAATCTTTTGATTTACCAGCATTAGCATTAGTAACTAACACTAATGATATAATTATAAAAAGAACTGAAAACTTCATTATCTAACAATACTAAAAAGGTAAAAAAATTTCAAATGTAATCTTTAAATTCGTTATTTACTTCTTTTGCCCAATCCCTGATTTTTTTACTTCTATTCTCAGGGAAAGGGTGAGTGCTTGTAAATTCTGGAAGATTTCTTTTTATCTTAACAATTAAATCTGGATTTGATCTATATTTTTTTACTTTTTGTTGATAGTCGTAAAGTTTCTCCCAAAACACAGCAGCTTCGTTAGGATCGTATCCAGCTAAAGTCATAAAAACTACACCTAGATAATCAGCTTCAGATTCCTGTTTTCTACTCCAAGGCAAGAAAAAGCCTAATTCTGCAAAAATTTCTGCAATACCTAAAGTTAATACATCCCATGTAAATCTATGACTTATTCTTTCGTGAATATGTTTTGAAATAACATGACCCATCTCATGACCCATGATAGCTGCAATCTGATCATCATTATCACAAAATTCAACAATCCTTCTAAAGAAAACTATTTTTGCATTAGCCATTGCAAAAGCATTTAGATTTCTTTTATCATCTACAACATTAATTTCATAATCTAAGTTATATTTACTAAAATCTAGTTTTTTAATCTCAAAATATTTTTTTATAGCAAGTTGAATTTTAAGTCCTATATCGTACACCCTATTATACATATCAACATCTTGAATTAAAAAATTATCATCTAAATAATCATAATAATATTTATCGCTAATCCATCTGATCCACTTGTCAGGCACAAAATTAAGTTGAGTTCTATTAGTAACTGGTACTTTGGTACACGAACTTATCAAAGGTAATGATAATAAATAAGATATAAAACGAAAAAAAAATCTTCTTTTCACTTAATGATTTTAACACTAAAAAAACTATATTTATAGTTAATTTATCTCTCTTTTTGTTTGCTCAATTTTAATTTTTTTTTGAAGACTTCTATTTGGATCATATAATAGATTGAATTTTATTTTTTTGTTTGTTCTAATAACAATTTGTTTAGCATTTCTTATCTCTATATTATCAGCAACAGCACTTATAGGTCTTTTGATGGGATTCAAATTTTTGATTTTTACAACAGAGCTATCATTAATTATCTTACCCTTCCATCTTCTGGGTCTAAATGCGCTAATTGGTGAAACAGAGAGTTTTTTTGAATTGAGGCTTAATATTGGACCATTAACAGACAAATTATATGCAGTGCTACCTGCTGGTGTTGAAACTAAAATTCCATCAGAAATTAATTTCTTAATTAAATATTTTTTTCCTGAAGTAACCTGAAGTGATGCAGTTTGTCTACTTTGTCTTAGTATAGATACCTCATTGATAGCAAGAATTTTTTTTGAGACTCCTTTTTTATTAATAACTTTCATTTCTAAAGGTGAAATTGATATCATTCTAGACTTAAACAAATTCTTAATTGTTTTGTTAGTGGAAAATTTATTCATCAAAAAACCATAGTTACCAGAATTTATTCCATAATATATTCTGGAGCTTTTTTTATATTTTTTTAAAATTTTAAGCATAAAACCATCGCCACCTATAACAATAAATACATTTGATTTTAATTTCTTGTTTTTTAATTTTTTTTCTAAATAGGATTTTATTTTTAAAGATTTTGTATTCGAGTCAGAAATTATCTTTTTCATTAGTGGTGCCCTCGGCCAGACTCGAACTGGCACTCCCAAAAGGGCAAGGATTTTAAGTCCTTTGTGTCTACCAATTTCACCACGAGGGCATGAGTTATTTTCATGAGTGTTTATGCTAATATTTATAATTGAACAAGATCAATAAGTAAATTTTTTTATTTTTCCCAATCAAATCTTGGAAATGAGTCAAATATTTTAAATATTCCCTCTGACCATTCCTTAGATACCTTTGAAAATTCTTGATCGTTAAGGTTTAAACATTTCTGTGATGCGATTTTATATTGATCTTTTTTATAAACTACGAAGTCTATGGGCGGGCCTACTGTTAAGTCACTCTTTAATGTAGAGTCCATCGATATTAATGCACATCTTGAAGCATCACCTATAGATACATCAGGAGTGATAACTCTATCTAAAATTGGTTTACCATATTTAACTTCTCCAATAACCAAATATGGTTTGCTGTCAGCAGGTTTTATATAATTGCCTTGGGGATAAATTAAAAAAAGTTCCATTGGTTTTCCTTTAATTTGACCGCCAACAATAAAGGTTGAACCTAATAAAACGGTATCAGTGTTCATACCTTTAGGGGATGAATGTTTTATATTTAAAGCACCTATATATTTAGCAACCTGATCAAAATCTTCACAAGTGTTTAAATTTTTTTTTCCAGAATTGTCTTCAAGATCTTTTTCTATTGATTTATAAACTGCTTGAGAAGTTCCTAAATTACCTGAAGTGACAATTAGAACAGTTCGATCACCAACATCATATGTAAACATTTTTGAGTAGATATTAACATTATCTAGTCCAGCATTAGTTCTAGAATCTGAAGCTACAACAATTCCATCTTTAGATTTTATACCGATACAATATGTCATTGTTATTTAGATATTTACTTATATATATACCTCGACATATATATATACCCCAAAAACTCATAACAGGTATATATAATTTGCACTTATAATTAAAAGAATATTTATAATAATATGTTAAATGACTAGTCTTTGGAAAAACTATGATGCTAAATCATCTTATGATGAGTACTTAACGCCTGAAAGAAAGTTAAGAAAAGAAGCTAAAATTATTTCAAATATTTTAGATAGACACGGTAAGAAAAAACTTCAAGAAATAGATAGAAACTGTATGAGCACTATAGACTCTAGAGGAATAAATTTTAAAGTTTACTCTGCTGATAAAAAAGCTGCTGAAGAAAAAAAATGGCCTTTAGATATTATCCCTAGAATTGTTTTAAAAACAAAATGGAACAAGGTTAAAAAAGGATTAATTCAAAGATCAAAGGCATTAAATTTATTCATTGATGATGTATATAACAAAAAAAGAATATTTAAGGATAAAATCATTCCAGAAGATATAGTATTTAAATCAAAAAATTATTTAAAACAATGTGAGGGCTTTAGTCCTAAAAGGAAAATTTGGTCTCATATCTCTGGAATTGATTTAATAAGAAATATCAATGGCGATTTTTTAGTTCTTGAAGACAATTTACAAGTTCCATCTGGTGTATCTTATATGCTTGAAAACAGAATGGTGATGAGTCAGGTGTTTCCTCAAATATTTACAAGATATAGAGTTTCTCCAATTGGTCACTATTGTAATAGACTTTATCATTGCATGCATGATGCAATACCTTACCAAACAAAAAATCCTCATATGGTTGTTTTAACACCTGGGATTTATAACTCTGCATACTTTGAGCATTCATTTTTAGCTCAACAAATGGGAGTGGCTCTTGTTGAAGGAAAAGATCTTTATGTTGAAAATGATAAAGTTTTTATGAAAACGATAGGTGGTGGAATTAGGGTTGATTGTATTTATAGAAGACTCAATGATACCTATTTAGATCCAAAATCTTTTTTTAAAGGATCCTTAATAGGTGTCCCTGGTTTATTTAAAGCTTACAGAAAAGGAAATGTTGCAATATTAAATTCCCCTGGAACCGGTTTTGCAGATGATAAATTAATTTATTCTTATGTACCAGAAATAATAAAATACTATCTAGGAGAAGAGCCAAAACTTAAACAAGTTGAAACATTTAGATGTTTTGAAAAACTGCAAAGAGATCATGTAATTGAAAATATTGGAAAAATGGTTGTGAAACCAGCAGATGGATCTGGTGGGTATGGTATTATGATTGGACCTAAAGCTAAAATAAAAGAAAGAGAAATATTTCAAAAAAGAATTAAAGACAACCCAAGAAATTATATTGCCCAGCCATTAGAAGTACTATCTACAACTCCCACTCTTCAAGGTGATTTGTTTGAACCACGACACCAAGATTTAAGACCTTTTATATTATCTGGAAAAGAAACCTATGTAACAATGGGTGGCTTAACGCGTGTTGCTCTAAGAAAAGGAAGCACTATAGTAAATAGTTCTCGAGGTGGTGGTTCTAAAGATACGCTCGTTGTTGATATTTAATGAATGCGAATAATAAAGTTTTGATATTTACAGATTTAGATGGAAGTTTACTAGATAGAGATACTTTTAAATTCGATAAAATTTCAAAATATATTAAAGATTTAATCTCTGATGGTACTATTATAATTCCAAATTCAAGTAAAACAAAAGTTGAAATAGAAAAGTTTAATAATGACTTAGATGAAGATTTGCCTTTTATAGTTGAAAACGGTGCTGCTATTTATAATCTAAATTTAATTCATTCAAGTTTTCCAGAAAAGATAAGTTTAAGTAGAGAGATTAATGAAATTATAGAAATATTTGACAACAAAATTTCTAGTAAATACAAATCAAAATGTAAATTTATTAAAGATTTGAAAAGTGACAAACAATCAGAAATTTTTGGACTTCCAAAAGATAAGGTCAAATTAGCAATAAATAGAGAATATACTATACCTCTAATATTTGAAGGTTCGAAAATTCAAAAAACTGATCTTTTTAAATCTGTAAATAATGTTGGTCTTTCCTTACAAGAAGGAGGAAGAGTAATTAATCTTTGTGATAAAATTAGCAAGTCTAAAGCAATGAAAAATGTTGTTAAAATATTTGAGAAAATAAGCAAAGAGAAACTAATTACAATTGGAGTTGGAGATAATTTCAATGATCTAGATATGCTTAAAAATAGCGATATACCTTGTTTAGTCTTTAATGATAAATTTACAATGGAAAAAATAAACATAGATAATTGTCTAGTTTCAAAAAATCCTGCACCAGAGGGATGGGAAGAGGTAGTCAAATTGGCTCTGGATAAAATAAAATAATATTACTAGAATAAGTTATGGGTGATTTTTCTCAAAATGGTATTGTTTCAACACTTCATGATTTTGGAACAAAATCTACAACTGAAATTGAAAAGGATTTATTAAATTTTTCTAAAGAAAGAAAAATGGAATTAATTCTCCCATGTTTATACTCCGAATTAGAAGGTGGTGCGCTACCTAATATAGTAGATCAAATAAGTAAGACAAAATATTTAAACCACGTCATTATTGGGTTAGATAAAGCTTCAGAAAGCCAAGCTAAAAAGGCTTGGAAATTTTTTAAAAAAATAAATGTTCCTTTCACAATTTTATGGAACGATGGACCTAAGCTTAAAAAATTAGATAGTGAGTTAAAGAAGAAAAATTTAGCACCAAACCAAATGGGTAAAGGTAGAAATGTTTGGTATTGTATAGGAATGTGCATAGCACGAGATACGGCTAGATCAGTAGCTTTACATGATTGTGATATCAAAACTTATGACAGAAGAATGTTGGCCAAATTATTTTATCCGGTTGTAAACCCATTGTTTAACTTTGAATTTTGTAAAGGTTATTATCCAAGAATTGCAAATAATAAAATGAATGGAAGAGTGGCAAGACTTTTGGTTGGGCCTTTGTTAACAGCATTAGAAAAAACAATTGGCCAAAGTGACTATTTAAATTTTATGAAATCATTTAAATATCCTTTAGCAGGTGAATTTTCATTCAGACGTAATGTATTACCAGAATTAAGAATTTCGTCGGATTGGGGCATAGAAGTTGGAATTTTATCAGAAATGCAAAGAAGTTTTTCACCGAATAATATTTGCCAAGTTGATTTAGCAGACGCTTATGATCATAAACATCAGGATCTCTCTATCGATGACGAAACTAAAGGACTTTCAAAAATGTCAATTGACATTATAAAAACATTTATAAAAAAATTGGCAACACAAGGAAACTCATTTAGTAGAGAAACTTTCAGATCTTTAAAAGCAACCTACTACAGGTCAGCATTAGACTTAATTGATATTTATAGAAGTGATGCTTCAATGAATGGATTAAAATTCGATTCTCACAAAGAAGAGGAAGCGGTTGAATTATTCGCGGTAAATATTATGAAAGCAGGAGAAGCTTTTTACATTAATCCAATGGATACACCATTTATTCCAACTTGGAGTCGAGTGAAAAGTGCAATACCTGATTTTCTTGTAAGATTAGATGAAGCTGTTAGTGAAGATAATAAAAAATTTGTTTAATGTTATCAAGCACAGTAAAAAGTCAAATAAATTCTAAGCTAAAAAATATTTATAGTAAAAATTTTAACAAAAAAGACTTAAAAATATTTTCTAATGAAATTTTTGAATTAATTAAAATTTCTAATAAAAAAATATTTAAAGCTAAAACTAAAAAATTGAAAATATCCGAAGAGACTACGGTTGTGATTTGCTATGGTGACAGTGTTTATGATAATGGAAAAATAAATTCAATTAAGTCATTTAAGAATTTTTACAATAAAAAACTATCAAAGTATTTTAATACAATACATTTTTTACCATTTTATCCCTCAAGTAGTGACAGCGGATTTGCTGTTAAAGATCATTATAAAATTGATAGTAAATTAGGTTCTTGGGCAGATATAAATAATTTTTCAAAAAAGAATAATATTATGGCTGATATTGTTATAAATCATGCCTCGTCAAAAGGACTATGGTTTAAAAATTTTTTAAAAAATAAATCACCGGGAAAAGATTATTTTTTAAAAGTAAATAATAAATTTGATGTTTCTAAAGTTGTAAGGCCACGGGAAAATAAATTACTTAAAAAGATTCATGTGTTTAATAAACCCGATTTTATATGGAGAACATTTAGCTCTGACCAAATAGATTTGAATTTTAAAAATCCAAAAGTATTAATGCGTTTTATTAAAATTATGATCAACTTAGCATGTCACGGAGTTTCAATTTTTAGACTAGATGCGATTGCCTATTTATGGAAAGAAAGCGGTACTAAATGTATAAATCTCAAGCAAACACATGAAATAATTAAATTGCTAAGAATTATATGTAACTCTTTGCAAAATTCCCCTTATTTAATTACTGAAACTAATTTACCTGAAAAAGAAAACTTAAGTTATTTTGGAAAGAAGAATGATGAAGCTAACTGGATATATAATTTTACATTACCTCCCCTTCTAATTCACGCTTTTCTTTTTGAAGATAGTTCAAAATTAAATCAATGGATAAAAAAATTACCGTCAACTAATTTAAAAAATAATTATTTTAATTTTATTGCTTCACATGATGGTATAGGAATGAGACCTGCTGAAGGTTATTTAAATAAGGACACCCTTAACAACTTATTTAAAAGATTGAGGAAAAATGGAGCTCAGTTTTCTCATAGAAAATTAAATAAAACACAAAAAAAAGTTTATGAAGTCAACATAACTCTCTTTAACGCTTTCAAAAATACTGATTATGATAAAAAAGGATTATATTCTTTAGAAAGATATGTCTCTGCGCATGCAATAATGTTTTCGATTGAGGGTGTGCCTGCTGTTTACTTTAATTCAATATTTGGCAAGGCTAATGACGAATATAAATATGTTATATCTAATAATAAAAGAGACCTTAACAGATATAAATGGAACAAGTCAAAATTAGATAGATTTTTAAAAGATAAAAAATCCAAACAAAAAATTTACTACGATCATATTACTAATTTATTAAAAATAAGAAAAAAACAAAAAGCATTCCATCCAAACGCATCTATGCGATATTTATCTTTTGGTAAAAAAATACTCGCATATAAAAGAGTGAGTTTAGATAAAAAACAAACTATTATTTGTATTACAAATATGTCTTCAAAATCACAAAGTGTTTTATTAGCTAACAATCAAGATAAATATAAAAACCTTTTAAGTAAAAAAGTTAACATTATTAGTAAAAGATTATTCTTAAAACCTTCTGAAACAGTTTGGTTATCTAATTAGAAAACAAAAATAACAATCCAATATGAAGATAGCCCTGATACAATTGTTAAAATAACATTCCTTGTAAAAAACCCAATAACTAATGCAGTTAAAGCTCCAAATATTTTTGGATCACTTATTGAAACAAAAGTTCCAAAATCATCTAACAAAACCCCAGGAAATATTATTGAAGGGAAAACTACAGATGGTACATAATTTAAAATCTTTCTTAAATTATCACTTATCATTTCTTTTCTGATCAATGTAACCATGCTCATTCTTGTAAAATAAGTTAAAATTCCTGCTATAAAAATTGAAGTCCAGGTCATTTTTTTAATTTATTAATTACCATCGCTGCAAAAAGTCCAATGAGTGGTGAAATTATTATGTAGGTTTTGAAGGGGGCATTATAAAAAAAAGTAGCTGCTAAACCTGAAACTAGCATAACTAAAACATGATCAAATTTTCTTAACTCATTTACAATTATTGCAATGAACGTTAGAGGAATTGCAAATTTTAATCCAAGTTCCTCAGGTACAATAGATCCTAAGTAAATTCCCATTATTGTGGAAACCTGCCAGATAAACCAAAGTATTATTCCAGAACCAATTAGATGATAATGATTAAATTCCTCAGTTGGATTTTTTTTAAAATACTGATTTGAAACAGCAAATCCTTGATCGACTATAAGATAAGAAATTAAAAGTTTTTTAATTAAAGATAATTTTTGTAAATATTCAGATAATACTGCGCCATATAAAAAATGTCTTGAATTTATTACCCCAACAGAAGTAATTGCAATTAATGAAGATGCGCCACCAGATAAAAGTTGTAGAAAAACTATTTGTGAAGCGCCACCAAAAATTATTAAAGAAGTTGCATAAGTGAATAATGGACTAAATCCTAACTCAATACCAATTGCACCAAATATAATTCCAAAAGGAAAAACTGATAACAAATGTGGTGCAACATCTTTTATTCCAATTTTAAAAATTTCGTACTTTGAACGCATTTAAAAATTTCTAAGAGCTTTTTCTAAGTATTTGATATCTAATTTACAGTCTTTGTATCCTTGTTTAATTACATCAAGATACCTTTTACTTGGGTAAATGAATAAACTCTTTTTAACCATGCTGTACGCCATAATTTTTTGACTATCATTATCAAAATAGATCTTTTTATATAAGATTGGAAAATCCTCATAAATATCAAGTTTTTTTTCATCTGATTTAGATATTTCATAAAGACCGCCTTGTATTGAATAATTTTTTTTACTCTCTATATCTGCAACACCATATTTACTTCTGAATGTAAGTCTAAAGTCTTTGATTTCAAATTTCTTGATATATTTAGAGTCCTTGCACCTTTTTTTCATTTGAAAATGATTTAAGTTACTACCGTAGGCAAAATATAACATTTTGAATTAGACTATTTGAATTTCTTTATCTTTAACGAATTTTATTATTTCTGATTTGCAAAATTCAATTTTGTTTTTATCTGTTGATCTAAGAACTATTGCTACTCCAAGTTTGCCTGCTTTAAAAAAGGGATAGCTACCAATTTCAACATCAGTATTTTTATTTTGTACATCGGTTAAAGATTTTGCAATTTCACTTTCAACAGTCCTCAAGTTTATTGTTTCACTTAGGATAGGTTCACCGCCTGCAATTTTATTTGTTAAACTACCAAGCATCGACTGCATTATTGATGGTACCCCTGGTAAACAAAAAACATTTTCAACATTAAAACCTGGCGATCCACTTGATGGGTTATATATTAAATTGGCAGTAACTGGCATTTTTGCCATTTTTTGCCGACCATCATTAAACTCGCCTGGTTTATAATAACTTTCTAGAATTGAATATGCCTCTTTGTGAAAACCGTAATCTATATCAAAAGCTTTTGAAATTGACTCTGCTGTTATATCATCATGTGTTGGTCCAATTCCACCAGTAGTGAATACATAGTCATAAGATTTACGGTATTGATTAACAGTATTTATAATTGTTTGTTCTTCATCTGGTATAATTTTTACTTCTTTGACTTTTACACCTAAAGAATTTAGCCATGTGGCGAGAGTGCTTGTATTGATATCTTTGGTTCTACCAGATAGTACTTCGTTACCAATTATTATAATTCCAGCAATTATTTCTTTCTTATTTGACATATACAAATATAAATTAAATATAATGAAATTTACCAATACTTTAATTAAAGGCAAATTAATCAAGCGATATAAAAGATTTTTTACAGATATAAAAGTAAATAATTCGATAGTTACAGCTCATTGTCCTAACACAGGTTCAATGAAAGGTCTTTTAGATAAAGATAATACAGTATTTTTATCTAAAAACGACGATCCAAAAAGAAAGCTGAAATTTACTTTAGAAATAATAGAAGCTAATAAAAAATTAGTCGGAGTAAACACTCATAGAGCAAATAAAATTGTTGCTGACGGATTGTACAAGGGATTGATAAACGAATTTAAATCCATCAAAAATATTAAACCTGAATTTAAGTTTTCAAGTGATACTAGGTTCGATTTTTTATGCGATAAAAATATAATTGAAGTAAAAAACGTTACTCTTTTAAGAGATCAAAAAATAGCTGAATTTCCTGATGCTGTTACTGAAAGAGGCACCAAACATCTAAAAAAGTTAATTGAAGCTTTAAAACAAGGCTATAAACCATTTGTCTTATTTTTAACTCAAATACAAGGTATTAATAACTTTAAAATAGCTAAAGATATAGATTTAAATTATTACAAAAATTATTTAATAGCTAAAAAGAGTGGTGTTAAGTTTTTAGCATATAGATGTTTATTGAGCAGTAAAGAAATTAAAATTGAAAAAAAAATAAATATTATTGATGAATAATTATTCTGAGAAATTTGAAAAAATGAGAAAAGCGGGGTCACTTGCATCTAGCACCCTAGACATGATTACAGATTATATTAAACCTGGTTTAAGCACTAATAAAATAGATGAGTTGTGTTATGAATTTATCAAAGATAATGGTGGCCACTCTGCCCCACTTTATTATCGGGGTTTTAATAAATCTATATGCACATCATTAAATCATGTTGTTTGTCATGGAATACCAGGTGAGAGAGTTTTGGAAGATGGAGATATATTAAATATCGATGTGACAGCAGTAGTTCACAATCATTACGGTGATACAAGTAGAATGTTTACTGTAGGAAAACCCTCAGTCAAATCAATGAATTTAATTAATGTTACTTATGAGTCTTTAATGAAATCAATTAAAATTTTAAAACCTGGTAAAAAGCTAGGTGACATTGGTCATGAAATACAAACACATGTGGAAAAAGCAGGTTTTAGTGTTGTAAGAGATTTTTGTGGACATGGTATAGGTGATGTATTTCACCAAAGTCCAAATGTATTACATTATGGAAAAAAGGATACAGGACCTGAACTACAACCTGGGATGACATTTACCATAGAGCCAATGATTAATGCTGGTAAATATGAGGTTAAAATTTTAAATGATGGATGGACGGCCGTGACTAAAGATAAAGGTTTATCTGCGCAATTCGAACATACAGTTGGTATAACTGATAATGGATATGAAATTTTTACAGAATCTGTTAAAAACTTAAAGAGGCCTCCTTATAATTAATGATATCTAGATATTCCAGAAAAGAACTCACAAGTATTTGGTCTGAAGAGAATAAGTATAAAATTTGGCTTGATGTAGAAATAGCTGCAGCACAAGCAATGGAAAAGCTTGGTCAAATACCTAAGGGTGTGTCATCAATTGTAAGAAGAAAAGCAAAAATTAATGTAAAAAGAATTCATCAAATTGAAGGACAGGTTAAACACGATGTAATTGCTTTTTTAACTTCTGTTACAGAAAAAGCAGGAATAAAAGCAAGATATCTTCATCAAGGTATGACTTCATCTGATGTTTTAGATACTAGTTTTAATATACAATTAGTTCAGTCTGGTAAAATAATTCTTAAAGACATAGATCAAATTTTAAAAGTTTTAAAAAGACAAGCTAAAAAATATAAATTCACACCTTGTATGGGTAGAAGTCATGGTATTCATGCAGAGCCTATTACATTTGGCTTAAAATTAGCATCTTATTATGCAGAATTTAAAAGAAATAAAAAAAGATTAGAATTAGCAATTGAAGAGGTATCTACATGCGCAATATCAGGTGCTGTTGGCACTTTTGCAAATATTAATCCAAGTGTTGAAAAACATGTTGCAAAAAAACTAGGTTTAAAAATTGAACCAGTTTCAACTCAAGTAATTCCTCGAGACAGACATGCGTTTTATTTTTCAGTTCTAGGGATAATAGCAGGATCTATTGAAAGAGTTGCAACCGAAATAAGACATTTACAAAGAACTGAAGTTTATGAGTTACAAGAATATTTTTCAAAAAAACAAAAAGGTTCATCTGCTATGCCACACAAAAAAAATCCAATATTAAGTGAAAATTTAACAGGGCTAGCAAGAATGGTTAGAAGCTCTGTTGTGCCTGCACTTGAAAATATAGCCTTATGGCATGAAAGAGACATTTCACACTCGAGTGTAGAAAGAAATATAGGGCCTGATGCAAATATAACTTTAGATTTTGCATTGGTAAGACTTTCAAACATACTGGACAACATGATTGTTTACCCAAAAAAGATGTTGCAGAATTTAAATATCACAAAGGGCTTAATTTTTTCCCAAGAACTAATGTTAGAACTTACGAAAACTGGTTTATCAAGAGAAAAGTCATACAGAATGGTTCAAAATTATGCAAAAAAATGCTTTGCTGAAAATTTAGATCTGTTTAATGTTATACAGTCTGACAAATATATAATGAGTAAAATTCCATCCAAAAAACTTAAAACTATTTTCAGTTATTCTAAACATTTTAAAAATGTAAATTTAATTTTTAGAAGAGTGTTTAAATAATGAAAAAAGGTAAAAAACTTTACGAGGGAAAAGCAAAAATAATTTACGCAACTTCTGACAAAAATTACGTAATTCAATATTTTAAGGATGATGCCACTGCTTTTAATAACCAGAAAAGATCTGTGATAGATGGTAAGGGTGTATTAAACAATAGAATATCTGAACATATATTAAAAAATTTATCTCAAATCGGTATTAAAAATCATTTGGTGAAAAGACTGAATATGAGAGAACAATTAATAAAATTTGTGGATATTTTACCAATTGAATTTATCGTAAGAAATATTGCAACAGGCTCTCTTACTAAAAGACTTGGTATAGTTGAAGGAACAGTCTTAAATGACCCATTGATTGAATACTGCTTGAAAAATGATGAGTTGGGAGACCCTTTAATTTCAAGAGAACATATTTATGCATTTAATTGGGCAAAAAAAAATGAAATAGAAAAAATTAATAAACAACTACTCAGAATTAATGATTTTTTAATAGGTTTATTCAGAGGTGTCGGTATCAAACTTGTGGACTTTAAAGTTGAATTTGGAAAGGTAAGAAGTTCAAGTAGAAACGAAATTATTCTAGCAGATGAGATAAGTCCTGACACATGTAGACTGTGGGATGCTAAAAGTGAAAAAAAATTAGACAAAGATAGGTTCAGAAAAGATCTTGGAAATTTAATTCAAGCTTACAAAGAGGTCGCATCCAGACTTGGGATTTTATATGAAGAATCAAATATAAGAGAAGTAAATTTCAAAAAACCAAAAGCTATTAAATTAAAAAAAAATAAATGAAAATTAAAGTAATCGTTACACCAAAAAACGGTGTTTTAGATCCACAAGGTAAAGCTATACAACAAACATTAAATAGTATGAATTTCATAGATGTAAGTGAAGTTAGACAAGGAAAATACTTTGAAATTGAAACAGATCTAAAAGATGAGAAAGATGCAAAAAAAAATGTTGAAGATATGTGTAAAAAACTCTTAGCAAATCTTGTGATTGAGGATTACAAAATCTTATAAAATGAAGTCATCTGTTATTATATTTCCAGGTTCCAACTGTGATAGAGATATGGATGTGGCTCTAAAAAAATTTGGATTTAAAAATAAAATGGTATGGCACAATGATAATGTGATACCGAAATCAGATTTAGTTGTGTTACCAGGTGGTTTTTCATATGGAGATTATTTGCGATGTGGAAGTATTGCTGCAAAGTCAAACATAATAAATTCAGTTATAGAATTCGCTAATAAAGGCGGTCTGGTTATTGGTATTTGTAATGGTTTCCAAATTTTAATAGAAACTGGTCTTGTCACCGGAGCTTTATTAAGAAATAAATATTTAAAATTTATTTGCAAAAATATTTTTGTAAAAGCAAATAAAACACATAATAAATATTTTAATAAAATTAAAAAAGATATCCTTGAGCTACATATAGCCCATAATGATGGTAATTATTTCTGTTCGAAAGATGATTTAAAATCAATGCAAGATAATGATCAAATTGCAATCAGATATTGTGATAGCAATGGAGAGATATCGGAAAAGTCTAATCCAAATGGATCAATTCAAAATATAGCAGGTGTCTTTAATGAAAAGAAAAATATTTTAGGTATGATGCCTCACCCAGAACGAGTGATTGATAATTGTTTATCAAGTAATGATGGATCTTATTTTTTTGAAAATCTTTTAAGTAATATGAAATGATTGAAGTAAATGAAAAAATTGCTATAGATCACGGTCTAAAAAAAGATGAATATAAAAAGATATGTGAACTTTTAAAAAGAAATCCAAACCTAACAGAATTAGGGATTTTTTCTGCAATGTGGAATGAACATTGCTCATATAAATCATCAAAAAAACATTTAAAGAAACTTAACACAAAAGGTAAAAAAGTTATTCAAGGTCCTGGAGAAAATGCAGGTGTTATCGATATTGGTGATGATGATGCGATAGTATTTAAAATTGAAAGTCATAATCACCCTTCATTTATTGAACCTTATCAAGGAGCAGCGACAGGTGTTGGGGGAATTCTTAGAGATGTTTTTACAATGGGGGCACGTCCAATAGCTAATTTAAATTCTATTCATTTTGGTTCCCCTTCTAATAAAAAAACAAAAAGTCTTTTAAGAGGAGTGGTTCAAGGGATTGGTGGGTACGGTAATTGTATAGGTGTACCAACTATTGCTGGCCAAACAAGTTTTGATGAGTCTTATAATGGCAATATTCTTGTTAACGCAATGACACTCGGTCTAGTTAAAAAAGATAAAATTTTTTACTCCAAGGCCGCTGGACTAAACAAGCCAGTTATTTATGTTGGTTCAAAAACTGGAAGAGATGGAATTCACGGTGCAAGTATGGCTTCAGCAAAATTTGATGATAAAATTGAGGAAAAAAAACCTACAGTCCAAGTAGGTGATCCATTTACGGAAAAATTATTATTAGAAGCATGTCTTGAGTTAATGCGAGATGACTCAATTATTGCAATTCAAGATATGGGTGCGGCTGGCCTTACTTCCTCAAGTGTTGAAATGGCCTCAAAAGGAAAACTTGGTATTGAATTACATTTAGATAAGGTTCCATGTCGAGAGGAAAACATGTCTCCATATGAAATCATGTTATCAGAAAGCCAAGAAAGAATGTTGATAGTGCTTGAGAATGGAAAAGAAAAGAAAGCTAAAGAAATTTTTGATAAATGGAATTTAGATTTTTCTGTAATCGGAAAAACAACAAACTCAAAAAACATTGAGCTGTATTTTGATAAAAATAAAGTTGCAAATATTCCAATTGATTTACTTTCAGAAGAGGCTCCTGAATATGATAGAAAATGGAAGAAAAGTAAATTACCTCAAAAAATTAAGTTTACAAAAAAAGATTTTAAAAATCTAAAAATTACTGATGTACTTAAAAAGATATTAGCAAGTCCAAATGTTTGTTCAAAAGAATGGATCTGGGAACAATATGATCATACTGTGATGGGTGATACCATTCAAAAACCTGGTGGTGATGCTGGAGTAGTAAGAGTTCACGGAAGTGAAAAAGCTATTGCAGCTACAGTAGACTCTTCAGCTTCTTATTGTTATGCACATCCATTTAGCGGTGGTAAACAAATTGTATGTGAAACATGGAGAAATTTAATATGTGTAGGAGCTGAGCCAATAGCTATAACTAATTGTTTGAATTTTGGAAATCCGGAAAAACCTGAAAATATGGGTGAGTTTGTAGAATGTGTAGAGGGTTTAAATGAAGCAAGCAAATATTTAAACTTTCCCGTCGTATCCGGAAATGTTTCTTTTTATAATGAAACTAAGGACAAGGGTATCAAACCAACGCCTACTATCGGTGGAGTGGGATTAATTAAAAATTATAAAGACATGATAACAATGGATTTAAAAGAAACTGGAAATATAATTTTTGTAGTTGGAAAAACTGAAGGTCATTTAGATCAAAGTATTTTTGCAAAAGAAGTTTTAAATGAGAAAAAAGGACCACCTCCAGAAATAAATCTTTTTAATGAAAAAAATAATGGGGAAACGGTTTTGAAATTAATTAAAGATAAGTTGATTAGGTCAGCTCATGATGTATCTCTTGGTGGAATAATGACAGGAATTGCAAAGATGTGTATTAAAGGAAAAAAAGGTATAAATTTTTATAAGTACAAAGGGCTTATAGATAAATTTGAGTTCTTCTTTTCTGAAGATCAGGGTAGATATATAATTGAAGTTAAAAAGGAAAATGTCGATAAAGTTAAAAAAATACTTGATAAAAACTCAAACCATTATGATCTAATTGGTGAGGTAATTGAGGGTAATATTTCAATAAATGATGAGCCAACTTTATCAGTAGACAAATTAGCAGATTACAATAAAGATTGGCTAAATAAGTATATGGTAAATTAATGGCGATGAATTTAAAAGAAATTGAGAGCATGATTAAAGAGGCACTGCCTGATGCTATAATAGATATTCAAGACTTAGCTGGTGATGGAAACCACTATTCAGCAACAATTACCTCTTCAGCATTTAATGGTAAAAGTAAAATTGAGCAACACAAAATGATTTACAATTCCTTAAAAGGTAAAATGGGAAATGAATTGCATGCTCTTGCTTTAAAAACAAAGGAAAAAAATGGACCAACAAACTAAAGAATTAATTGAAAATAATATAAATACAAATGAAGTCTGCTTGTTTATGAAAGGCACTCCTGATGCCCCTGAGTGTGGTTTTTCAATGGCAGTTGCAAATATGTTAAAAATTTTAGAAGTAAATTTTAAAAGTGTTAATGTTCTTAGTGATCAAAATATTAGAGAGGGTATAAAAAAGTTTAGTGAATGGCCAACTGTTCCTCAATTATACGTTAAAAAAGAATTTGTTGGTGGTTGTGATATTGTCAAAGAGATGTTTGAAAATGGAGAGCTTAAAAAGCTTTTTGAAGATAAACAAATTAAATATAAAAAATAATTTTATCTAGAGTAATATTCAATAACTAAGTTAGGTTCCATAACCACTGGATAAGGAACTTCTTCGAATTTTGGCGTTCTAACAAATTTAATTTTTCTATTTTTTTCATCAACTTGTAGATACTCGGGCGTTTCTCTCTCTTTACTTGCTAAAGCTATATCGATGATTGCAAGTTGTTTTGATTTATCTCTTATTTCTACAGTGTCTTCATCTCTTAACTGATAACTTGATATATTAACTTTCTTACCATTTACTCTGACATGACCATGATTAATAAATTGTCTTGATGAAAAAATTGTTGTTGAAAATTTAGCTCTGTAAACAACTGAGTCTAATCTTCTCTCTAATAAACCTATTAAGTTTTCAGCAGTATCACCTTTCTTCATAATAGCTTTTCTATACATATTTCTAAATTGTCTCTCATTTAAGTTTCCGTAATAAGATTTAAGTTTTTGTTTTGCTTGAAGTTGAATACCATAATCTGATGGTTTTGAATTTTTTGTTTGACCATGTTGTCCTGGAGGATAAGCTCTTTTATTGAATGGGCTTTTAGGTCTTCCCCAAAGGTTGACTTTTAATCTTCTATCAACTTTATGTTTAGATTTTAATCTTTTTGTCATTAATTATTGGGTCTTATAAAGATACATAAAATTTTGTCAATCAGCGTTTTTTTCCTAAACTTGCAAATACACTCGATAAAATACGTGTTTCTTTATCAGATAATTCCATTTTGTAAAAAATATTTCTTAAATTTTCAAGCATTATAGGTTTCTTTTCTTTTTGTTTAAAAAAATTTATTTGATTGAGATGTTTTATACAAAGATTTGTCATTGCTAAAATTTCTTTTTTAGATGCTGCTTTAAACTTATTAGTTTTTTTTGGTTTAAATTTTTCTTTAGATAACAGATTTGAAATGTATTGAGCTATAATTATAAGGCTATGAGATAAATTTAATGATTTAAAATTTTTATCAGTCAAAATATTTAAGGTATAACTAGTGTAGGTTATTTCATTATTTGATAAGCCAGATGCCTCTGAACCAAACAAAAATCCAACTTTCTTTTTGAAATTTATTTTTTTTAAATCTTTTAATTCTATATGTTTAATATTCTTGTTTCTAATTCTTGCAGATGTTGCAATCAGAATATCAATCTTACCAATTATATTTTCAAGGTTATCATATACTTTACTTTTTTTAATAATATCTTTTGCCCCAACTGATGTAGCTATTATTTTATCATTTGGAAACAAAGGCTTAGGATCTATTAATACAAGTTTATTAAAACCAAAATTTTTTATACCCCTTGCACACGCTCCTATATTTTCTGAAAGCTGAGGCTTATGTAAAATAAATGTAACATTATCTTTAGCCATAAGTTATTTAATTCCGTGATTTCTGTTATAACTAGATGTTTTTGAAAAACTTATCCCCTCTAAATATTCTTTATCGACATCCCAAATAGATACTTTTAAAGGATAGCATTTAGCAACATCAGATGAATGTTCCGAACCACAATCTCCACCTGGGCACGCAGATAAAGCGCCTAATAAATTCGTTTCAGCAAAAAACTCCAAATAATCTCCAGGTCTTACTGGACTTGATTTCATAAAATATTGTTTTGTATCATTAGTAAAACCAGTTAACATAAATACATTTAATACATCATGAACTATCTTTTCGGCTTCATCCAATTTAATATTTTTTTCTTTTACCAAAGCTCTAGTTAAATTTGAATGACAACAATAATGGTAATCTTTATCTGAAATTAGCTTAGATGTATAAGGATCACATCTTGTTCCTATAACATCATGGACTGAACCTCCATCTTTATCATAACCATACCAGTCTAAAGTATCCCATGTTATTGTAGCTAGAGACCTAAGATAAGGGAAACTACTGAACATTTTATCACCTACTGAAATATGAGTTCCATATAACGCTCTAGTCTTACCAGAATAAAATTTTTCATCTAAATTTTCAGCATTAAATAGATTTAGATCGCCAACCTGCGGGCCTTCAACGCATTCTATCCTAAAAAAATTACCTGATTTAACGTTAAATGTTTTAGCATCTCTTGGTGGTACTATAACTTCATCAATTTGTTTAAGGTGTTTTCTCGCTTCGTGTAACGTTTTAAGATTATCGTCTATTTTATCATTTGGATAACAAACAACAGGCTTAGCACCTACTCTACTTTTAATATCTGTAGGTTTCTCAGAAAACTTTTTTATTTTCATCTATTTGCTTGCGGGAGCTTTGTCCTTGAATAGCTTAAAATCAAGACTATCGATTAAAGCTTTAAAAGATGCATCAATTATGTTTGGTGACACACCTATAGTGAACCAATTCTTTCCTTGGGAGTCAGTGCTTTCAATTGACACTCTTGTAGTAGCTTCTGTACCTGTATTTAAAATTCTAACTTTATAATCAACAAGTTTAAGATCCTTTAAATATTTGGAATATTTTTCTAGTTTTGTTACATTTTTTCTTATGGCATTATCAAGTGCGTGAACAGGTCCATTGCCTTCGCCTTCACAAATAATTTGCTCGCCATCAACTTCCAATTTAGCTTTTGCTTTAGAAATAATTTGTTCTTGCTTGTTTTTTGATACAGATACATCGTATTCTTTAATAGAAATATATCTTGGTATTTCGCCCATAACTCTTCGAGCTAATAATTCAAAAGATGCATCAGCACCATCATAACTGTAGCCTATAAACTCTCTATCTTTTACTTCCTCAAGTAATTTTTTTATTTTTGGATCATTTTCCTCAATCTCAATTCCAATAGTTTTTAGTCTTGACAGGATATTGGATTTGCCCGACTGGTCTGAGACAACAATATTTCTATTATTACCAACATCCTCTGGATCTATATGTTCATAAGTTTTGGGATCCTTTTGAACTGCTGAAACGTGTAAACCGCCTTTGTGAGAAAATGCTGCAGCTCCAACATAAGGCAAATGTTTGTTTGGTTTTCTATTTAATATCTCATCAAGTAATCTAGAACATTGAGTTATATGTTTTATATTTTTTTCTTTTATGTTTATTTCAAATTTATCTGATAATTCTTTTTTGAGATGAAATGTTGGAATAATTGACATTAAGTTTGCGTTACCACATCTTTCACCTAAACCATTTATTGTTCCTTGAATTTGTCTTGCTCCAGATAATACAGCTGCAATTGAATTAGCTACTGCGTTACCTGTATCATTATGCGCGTGTATTCCTAAGTTTTCACCAGGAATATGTTCAGATACTTCTTTAACTATTTTAGTTACCTCATGAGGAAGTGTTCCTCCATTTGTGTCACAAAGCACAATCCATTTAGCTCCATTCTCATAAGCAGCTTTAACACATGCTAATGCATACTTTGGATTAGCTTTATAACCATCAAAAAAATGTTCAGCATCAAACATAAACTCTTTATTATTTTTAACAAAATGTTTTGTAGTTTCTTTTATGTTTTCTAAGTTTTCTTCGTTTGAAATTCCTAATGCCACATCAACATGGAAATCCCATGACTTTCCTACTACACAAACTGCACTAGTATTTGAATTAAGTATTGCAGATAATCCAGGATCATTTTCAGCACTCCTACCTGCTTTCTTTGTCATTCCAAATGCTGTAAAAGTGGAATTTTTAAGATCTAAACCTTTTTGGAAAAATTCAGTATCTGATGGATTTGCGCCTGGCCAGCCACCTTCAATATAATCTACACCTAAATTATCTAATGCATGAGCTATTTTTGTTTTCTCGTCAATAGAAAAATGTACACCTTGAGTTTGTGCACCGTCTCTTAGTGTAGTATCAAATATATAAAGTCTCTCTTTGCTCATTTTAATTTCCAGGTTGTTTTATCATCTTTATCTTCAATTAAAACACCTTTGTCTAAAAGTTCATTTCTTATTTTATCAGCTAATTCGTAATTTTTATTATCTCTTGCTATATTCCTTTCTTTAATTTTTTGTAAAATTTCTTTTTCTGAAATAATTAAATTGCTTTTTTTAAACTCAAGCCACTTTGACTTAGGCTCAATAAGAAGGCCTATAAAGTTGCAAGCTGTTGTAAATATTTCTTTATCATTATCAGAGCCTTTTGCTGCCTTATCATAAAGTTTATGAATATTGCTTATGTATCCAGGTGTATTTAAATCATCATATAGAGGGCTTAAATCTTTTTCATCTATTAATACTTTTCCTTTTGGAGCTTTATAACACTCGTACCACTTATCTAGAATTTTTTGAGACTGTGAAAGCAAATCATCACTCCAATCAAGTGATTGTTTGTAATGAGTTGTAATTAATGCTAACCTTAAAACTTGGCCATTATATTTAGAGTGAAAGTCTTTTATTTTAAAAACATTGCCTTGCGATTTCGCCATTTTTTCATTTGAAATTGTAATGAATCCATTGTGTACCCAGTAATTTGAAAATGATTTATTTCCATTAGCACACCTTGATTGAGCAATTTCATTTTCATGGTGGGGAAAAATTAGATCTCTTCCACCGCCATGTATATCAAAAGTATCACCTAAAAATTTTTTTGACATTGCTGAACACTCTAAGTGCCAGCCAGGCCTACCTCTACCCCAGGGAGAATCCCAACCTGGTTCATCATTATTAGATGGTTTCCATAAAACAAAATCTTCTGGATTTTTTTTATTTTTAGAAACTTCTACTCTGGCACCCGCTAATAACTCATCAATATTTTTATTTGATAATTTACCGTAATCCTTAAATGTCGAAACATCGAAATAAATGTTAGAATTATTTTCATATGCATTTCCTTTTTTTAAAAGAATATTTATCATATCAATCATTAATGAAATATTTTCAGTTGCTTTCGGTTCAAAAGAGGGTTTTTCACATTTAAGATATTCACAATCTTGATTGAAACTTTTAGTAATGTTTTCAGAAAGGTTATTTATTGATATTTTTTTTTGCTTTGAACTTTCTATAATTTTATCATCAATATCTGTAATATTTCTTACGTAAGTAACTGATGATTTGCCATACTTACATTTTAAAACTTTAAACAAGATATCAAAAATTACTAGCGGTCTTGCGTTTCCAATGTGTGGATCATCATATACAGTTGGTCCACATACATACATTCCAATTTTTTTCTCATTAATTGGTTTAAATATTTCTTTTTTTCCAGCAAGTGTGTTGCTTAAATATATATCTTTGTTCATTATATAAGGAATATACTTTTAATTTAGATTTGTGAATCTAATTGATTAATTAGGAATCTTGCATACTGGAATTGGCTCCATTTTATGCAAATTTGTTTTTCTTATTTGAATGTATTTATCTCTATTTTTTGAATTTTCGTTGTCCATGGCCTCCTCTATCTCTTTATAAGATAACCCAAGTTGACCCTCATCTGTTCTACCATCATCCCATAATCCGTCGGTAGGTGCCGCATTAATTATATCGTCAAGAATTTTTAGTTCTCTTCCAAGTTCCCAAACTTCAGTCTTATTACAGTCAGCTATTGGCGAAATATCAACACCACCATCACCATACTTAGTATAAAAACCTACACCAAAATCCTCGACTTTGTTTCCTGTCCCAACAACGATTCCATTATTTGCGGCAGCAACTTGATAGAGTGTCGTCATTCTTAATCTAGCTCGAGAATTAGCCATTCCGTGCATACTATCAAATTTACCTAAAGTATTTTCAAAAGTTTTAAACAAACTATCTAACTCTAAAGTGTGTCCCTGAACATTTTTGAAATTTTTTTTTAACCACTCTTGATGTCTTAAACTTAAATCATGTTGAGTATCTTTTTGCTTTATTGGCATAGATAAAACTATTGTTTTCAACCCTGTCATTGCACTTAATGTGCTTGAGACAGATGAATCTATACCTCCAGAAATACCAATTACCAATGACTCAGCCTTTTTGGGCATCGAATTTACGTAACTTAATATCCAATCTTTAATAAAAATCGCTTTTTTAGATGCGTCCATGATTCAAATATAGTGTAAAAATTAAATTTTTAAATGACTAAGATGCCGCTTTAATTGCATTTCTTGCATAATTGGAATTCTTTTTAATCTCATCAGAAATTAAAAAAGCTAATTCCAAAGCTTGGTCTGCGTTTAATCTAGGGTCACAATGAGTATGATATCTGCTTGATAAATCTTGATCAGATATATTTTTAGCACCACCGGTACATTCTGTCACATTTTGACCAGTCATTTCTATATGAAGACCACCAGCATAAGATCCTTCACTTTGGTGAACTTCAAAAACATTTTTTACCTCTTTAACAACATTATTAAATGGTCTTGTTTTAAAACCTGTCGTTGAGACTAAAGTATTTCCATGCATTGGATCACATGACCAAACAACATTTAATCCCTCTTTTTTAATTCCTCTGATAAGTTTTGGTAAAAATTTTTCAACTTTATCGTGTCCGAATCTAGAAATTAAAGTGATTTTACCTTTTTCATTTTTAGGATTAATAACTTCACATATTTTAGCAATTTCGTCTGCTTTTGAAGTTGGTCCACATTTAATACCGATTGGGTTTTCAATTCCTCTGCAGAATTCAACATGGCCACCATCTAATTGTCTAGTTCTATCTCCAATCCAAACAAAATGAGCTGAAGTATTATGATTTTCTCCTGTTGTCGAATCTGTTCTTGTCATACTTTCTTCAAAAGGTAAATGAAGAGCTTCATGTGAAGTCCAAAAATTAACAGTGTATAGTCTTCTATTAAATTCTGGTGTTATTCCACAAGCAGCCATAAATCCAAGAGCATCTGCAATTTTGTCTTCTAATTCTTTAAATTTTTTAGCTTGAGGACTATTTTTAATATAACCTAAATTCCATAAGTGGACTTTTTTTAAATCTGCAAAACCTCCGTGAGAAAAAGCTCTCAGTAAATTTAACGTTGCTGCAGATTGTGAATAAGCTCTGAACAATCTCTTTGGATCTGGTCTTCTAGCTTTTTCATTAAATTCTATCGAATTTATATTGTCTCCTAAATAGCTAGGCAATTCTTTTCCACCTTGTTTTTCAGTTGGTGCACTTCTCGGTTTAGAGAATTGACCTGCAATTCTACCAAGCTTAACAACTGGCAAAGATGCTGAATATGTTAAAACAAGTGACATTTGTAAAATAACTTTAAATGTATCTCTGATGTTATCAGGGTGAAATTCAGCAAAACTTTCTGCACAGTCTCCTCCTTGAAGTAAAAAAGCTTTACCATCTACAACTTCAGCAAGTTGATCTTTTAGATGTCTAGTCTCTCCAGCAAAAACTAATGGTGGTGATGACTTTAATTTATTCAATACCATGTTAAGCTCCTTCTCATCATCATATGATGGGATGTGCTTAACTGGATATTTTCTCCAAGAATTAACTTTCCAATTTTTCATATTTCAACCTTAAGATGAATATATATATAAATTATGTCAAATTAGAATAGATAATATGAAAAAAATTACTCTACAGTTACTGATTTTGCTAGATTTCTGGGTTTATCAATATCGTAACCTTTTTTTAAAGCAGTATAGTAAGCTAATTTTTGAAGTGGAATTGTTGTTAAAAAGGGCAACAAGTCATCATCTGTATTCTCAACTTCGATTTTTTGCCAAATATTTTCTGAGAATATTTCGTCAGTGCTTTTGTTTGTAATTAGTAAAACTTTAGCGCCTCTTGCTATAACCTCTTGCATATTGGACATTGTTTTTTTGTAGTATTCATCTCTTGGGGCAATTACTACAACTGGCATACCATCTTCAATTAATGCTAAAGGACCATGTTTCATTTCACCAGCTGGATAACCTTCAGCATGAATATAAGATAATTCTTTCAATTTAAGTGCGCCTTCAAGCGCAATTGGATATGAGTAACCTCTACCTAAAAACATAGAACCTTTTATATTTGTAAAACTATTTGATATGGTTTGAATATTATTTTCAGATTCTAGAGAAAGTTCTATATTTTTTGATAAATTTAATAAGCTTTTAATTTTTGAAATATAATCTTTTTTCTTAATATCATCGTTTAGTTTGCTCATTTTAAGACATAACAAATAAAGAACTAACATTTGTCCTAAAAAGGCTTTGGTTGAAGCAACGCCAATTTCTGGGCCACAATGTATCGGTAAAACAAATTTTGAGTTCCTTGCAATTGAGCTTTCTACTACATTTACAACAGAACATGTTTTCATATTGTTTTTATTACATAAATCTAAAGCTGCATAAGTATCAGCTGTTTCTCCAGATTGAGAAACAAAGACGTACAAAGTCTCTTTTTTAAATCTATTTTTTCTGTAACGAAATTCTGATGCAATATCTATATGAACATCAAAAGAAGTAAGTTGTTCAAACCAATATTTTGCAATCAAACAAGAATGATAAGCAGTTCCACAACCTACTAATGTAATTGATGATATGTCTTTTATTTTCCATGGAAAATTAAAAATACTTATTTCATTATTTTTTTTATCGACATATTCATTTATACAATTTTTTATAGTTAGTGGCTGTTCTTCAATCTCTTTAGCCATAAAGTGTTTGTAATCACCTTTATCATAATTTTGTTCATCAGTGGTTAAAGAAAGTATTTTTTTATTTATTTTTTTTCCTTGTTCATTAAAAAAGCTTACTTCTGTTTTTTTGATAATACAAAATTCACCATCATCTAAGTAAGTTATTTTATTAGTCATAGATTTTAATGCATAAGAATCTGAGCCTAGGTAATTTTCACCTGGACCATAACCAACCGCTAAGGGTGAGCCTCTTCTTGCACCAACAATTAAGTCCGGTTCATCTTTAAAAATTATTCCTAATGCAAAACTACCGTGAAGTTTTTTTAAAACTTTTGTTAATGTATCTATTAAATTATTTTTTTTTAAATATTCTGTAATTAAATGTACAATCACCTCTGTATCTGTTTGAGATTTAAATCTATGTCCCTTTTTAACTAAAAATTTTTTTAATAAAGTCGAGTTTTCTATAATGCCGTTATGAACCACTGAAACATTGTCTGATGAGTGAGGGTGGGCATTTAAAGTGCTAGGAATACCATGAGTAGCCCATCTAACATGACCTATTCCTAAATTTCCTAGCAATTTATTTTTAATAATACTTTTTTCGAGATTGTCTACTCTGCCCTCACACTTTACTTCTTGAATATATCCGCTATTCAATGTTGCGATACCAGCTGAGTCATATCCTCTATACTCTAATTTTCTAAGTGAGTTTAAAATAGTTGATGTGACTTCTTTATTACTATTAATTCCTATAATACCGCACATAATTTATTTTTTTCTTTTATATTTAGATTGTAATTGAGCTGATCTGGTTAAAGCCAAATTTCCGTCTTTAACATTTTGAGTAATTACAGATCCTGCACCAATTGTAGAGTTTCGTCCTATTTTCACCGGCGCAACTAAAGATGAATTTGAACCAACAAAAGAATTATCACCGATGACAGTTTTGTTTTTTTTAACTCCATCGTAATTACAAGTAATTGTTCCGGCTCCAATATTTGCAGATGATCCAATAATTGTATCACCAATATAACTTAAATGACTAACTTTTGAATTTTTCTTAATTTTACTTTTTTTAACTTCAACAAAATTTCCTACTTTTGAATTCTTTTCTAAAATTGTTCCAGGTCTCAACCTGCAAAATGGACCAACAGATACGTTTTCATTAATTACAACACCTTCAATATGAGAAAAAGATAATATTTTTACGTTATTTTTGATTTTTACTTTTGATCCAATTACAACAAAAGGCTCAATTGTTACATTTTTTCCAATTTTAGTATCTTTAGAAAAATAAACTGTATTTGGGTCTATCATTTTAACACCCTGTTTAATAAATTTATCTCTAATTTTTTTTTGTAAATTTATTTGTTTCATTGATTTTTTCTTATAGTTAAGTATCTATGTTAATTAATTCACAAATTATTTCTTAATAATACTTTTAGAATGAGTCAAAATTATACAGTTTTGTTAGATTTAGATGGCACTTTAGTTGATACAGCCCCAGACCTGATGATGGCACATAACTATGTGATGAAAAAGTTTGGATATGAGTCAAAAACTACTGAAGAGATAAGAAATTTAGTTGGTAAAGGTGCCGGTGTACTTATTGGAAGATCAATTTGGGGTAGTGCTAAAAAAGAATTTAGCAAAATAACTGATCAAAAAATTAAAGATGAGATGGTCAAAGAATTTATTGACTATTATGGTAAAAATATAGTCGTTGAAAGCAAACTATTAAACGGTGTTTTGGATTTTTTAAAATGGAGTAAAAAAAATAACATTTCATTAGCTGTTTGCACAAATAAACAAGAACATCTGGCTATAGATCTTTTAAAAAAAATTAATGTTTACGATTATTTTGACTATGTTGCAGGGAGTAATACTTTTGATTACTGTAAGCCAGATCCGAGGCACATAACAAATATAATCGATATATTGCAAGGAAATATTAAAAAATCATTAATGATAGGAGATAGTGAAGTTGATAGTATGGCAGCAAGCTCTGCTGATATTCCTTTTATTTTGGTTGAAGATGGTTACACTGATAAAAATATAAACCAAATACCTCATAAACACTTAATTAAAGATTTTATTGGTATAGAAAAAATTGTTTCGAATTATTTAAATGATAATACATAAGTTAAAAGTTTATCCATCTAAAGTTAAACTTCCTAAAAAAAAACAATTAGCATGGAAATTAGCTGAGTTAGCTAGCGATAATGCAAAACTTAATAAGGATTCTGTTGAAATGGTAATTAACAGAATAATAGACAATGCATCAGTAGCTATTGCCTCTTTGAATAGAAAGGCAGTTATTACTTCAAGAGAAATGGCTATGAAACATCTAAGAAAAAATGGTGCTACTATATTCGGAATAAACTCCAAACAAAAATTTGATTGTGAATGGGCGGCTTGGTCAAATGGAACTGCTGTAAGAGAATTAGATTTTCATGATACTTTTCTGGCTGCAGATTATAGTCACCCAGGTGATAATATACCTGCCTTGATTGCAGTCGCACAGCAAAAGAAAATTTCAGGTTTAAATTTAATAAAGGGTATTATTACAGCATATGAAGTACAAGTTAATCTTGTTAAAGGAATATGTTTGCATAAACATAAAGTAGATCACATTGCTCATTTAGGTCCAAGTGTTGCAGCTGGTCTAGGTACAATGCTTCGATTAAACACGGAAACTATTTACCAGGCGATACAGCAGGCGTTGCATACAACTATATCAACACGACAATCTAGAAAAGGTGAAATATCAAGTTGGAAAGCTTTCGCCCCTGCTCATGCAGGCAAACTAGGTATTGAAGCTGTAGATAGAGCCATGAGGGGAGAAGGAGCTCCAAGCCCAATATATGAAGGTGAAGATAGTGTTGTTGCAAGAATTTTAGATGGAAAAAAAGCTGTATATAAAATTCCTTTACCAAAAAAAAAGGAAGAAAAGAGAGCGATTTTAGAAACTTACACTAAAGAATATTCCGCAGAGTATCAGGCGCAGGCATTGATTGATCTTGCAAAAAAACTAAATCGAAGAATTAAAAATCTTAATGATATTAAAAAAATAGACATACACACAAGTCATCATACTCATAATGTTATAGGAACTGGGGCTAATGATCCTCAAAAGATGGATCCAAATGCAAGCAGAGAGACTTTGGATCATTCTATAATGTATATTTTCGCTGTTGCTTTAGAAGATGCAGATTGGCATCATATAAAATCTTACAGTAAAGCACGAGCTAGAAGAAAAAGTACTTTAAAAATATGGAGATCCATAAAAACTTATGAAGATAAGAAATGGACTAAACGATACCATGATCCTAACCCAAAAAATAAGGCATTTGGAGCAAAAGTTATTATTACACTTAAAAATAATAAAAAAGTTATAGAGGAACAAGGTGTAGCTGATGCTCACCCTTACGGATCAAGACCGTTTAAGAGACTAAACTATATTAATAAATTCCTAACTTTAACCAAGGGATTAATTAGTAAAAAAGAATCTGATAGATTTATAAAAGATGTTCAAAATTTAAAAAAATTAAAATCTAATCAATTAAATAAATTAAACATTGTAATTAATAAAAAAAATATTAAAAAAAATAATAAATTAGGTATTTTTTAATGCACTTTGTTAAAAAAAAAATTAAAGAAAAAAGAAAAGATTTTGTTAAAAAATTAAAAAGTGGAAAAATATTAAGAGTTCCAGGAGCGTATAATCCTTTAACAGCTAAAATAATTGAGGAAATAGGTTATGATGCTGTTTATGTTTCAGGTGGGGTAATGTCAAATGATCTTGGATATCCAGATATTGGATTAACTACACTAGAGGATGTTAGTAATAGGTCAAAACAAATCGCAAGAGTTACAAACCTACCTACAATTGTTGATATTGATACAGGTTTTAAATCATGTAAAAAAACTATAAATACTTTTGAAAAATTTGGGGTGGCTGCTGTACATATTGAAGATCAGGTAGAAAGAAAAAGATGTGGTCATCTTGATAATAAAGAACTTATTTCAACAAAAAAAATGGTAAATAAAATTAAAGAATGTGTTAAGGCAAAAAAAGATAAGAATTTTAAAATTATTGCAAGATCAGATGCAAAAGGTGTTGAAGGTATCGATAAAATGATTGAAAGATGTAAAGCTTATATTGATGCTGGGGCAGAAATAATATTCCCTGAGGCATTAAAAGATAAAAAGGAGTTTGAAAAAGTTAGAAAAAGTCTTGACTCATATTTACTTGCTAATATGACTGAGTTTGGAAAATCAGACCTAATAAACTATAAAGAATTAGAAAATTTAGGATATAATATCGTGATTTATCCAGTTACCACACAAAGACTAGCCATGAAAAGTGTCGAGGAAGGTCTAAAAGTCATTTTTAAGGATGGACATCAAAAAAACATTATTGATAAAATGCAAACTAGAAGTAGATTGTATGATTTAGTCGATTATAAAAAATATAATTCACTAGATAAAAAAATTTATAATTTTAATACAGACGGACACAAATAATGACAGAAGATATTAAAAAAGGTTTATTAGGAATTGTTGTTGACGAAACAGAAGTTTCAAAAGTAATGCCAGAAATTAATTCTCTTACTTACCGAGGTTACGCTGCACAAGATTTATGTGCAAAATGTAAATTTGAGGAAGTTGCATATTTAATTCTAAATGGTGAACTACCAGATAATAAACAGCTAAAAAGCTTTGAAAAAATTGAGAGAAAAGAAAGAAAATTATCTAAATCGCTTCTGGATAGTATTAAAAATTTTCCAAAAAAATCTCATCCTATGGATGTGGCAAGAACAGCAGTAAGCATTATGGGTCTCGAGGATAAAGAAACTAAAGATAATTCACCTAAAGCCAATATGAGAAAAGTCATGAGAATTTTTGCAAAAACACCAACTGCTTTAGCGGCATTTTATAGACTGAGAAAAGGTAAAAAAATTATAAGCCCCAAAAGCAATCTATCATTTTCAGAAAATTTCTTTTACATGTGTTTTGGAGAAGTTCCGAACAAAGAGATAGTAAAAGCATTTGACGTATCATTAATTTTATATGCTGAGCATAGTTTCAACGTGTCAACTTTTACAGCTAGAACTATCACAAGTAGTTTGTCAGATATTCATGGTGCAATTACCGGTGCCATAGCTAGTTTAAAAGGTCCATTACATGGTGGTGCTAACGAAGAAGTGATGCATATGATGAATAAAATTAAGAAACCTGAAAACGCACTTAAATGGATTAATAACGCTTTAGACAAAAAAGCTGTGGTAATGGGTTTTGGTCACAGAGTTTATAAAAGTGGGGACTCTAGAGTGCCAACAATGAGAGAATATTTTTCAAAAGTTGCAAAAGTCAAGAAAGATAGAAAATTTGAAAAAATATATGACATTGTAGAAAAAGTCATGATTGATAGAAAAAATATTTACCCTAATGTAGATTACCCAACTGGACCAACTTATCACTTAATGGGTTTTGACACGGATTTCTTTACACCCATCTTTGTAATATCAAGAATAACAGGTTGGTCTGCACACATTCTTGAACAGCACGCTGCAAATAAATTAATCAGGCCTTTAGCTAGTTACAAAGGAAGTAGTTATAGGAAAGTTGTTCCTTTAAACCAGAGATAAGTTTTCTATTTTAACTAAAAGCTTCTACCCAACTTCCTTGAGTTGATGCTTTTGAATACTCTGTAGCTCTTCCCTCAAAAAAGTTCATATGCTCTACAGCATTTAACATAGTGTCTAACCATGTTAACGGGTTTTTCTCTACATCATAAATTGGTTCTAGACCCAATTGAACTAATCTTCTGTTTCCAATAAATCTAATGTAATCCTTAACTTCTTGAGCTGTTAAACCTTCCATTGGACCCATTTCAAAAGCTAAATCAATAAATGCATCCTCATGCTCAACGATTGTTCTACATGCATCATAAATTTCTTTCTTAAGTTTTGGTGTCCAGATTTCTGGGTTCTCCTTTATGAACTCTTTAAATATTCTTATCATTGAATTACAATGAAGAGTTTCGTCTCTTACTGACCAAGTTACAATCTGGCCCATTCCCTTAAGTTTGTTGTGTCTAGGAAAGTTAAGTAAAATTGCAAAACTTGCAAACAATTGAAGTCCTTCAGTGAATGCACTAAAAACTGCAACTGTTTTAGCAATGTCCTCTTTTGAATTGACATTAAAGCCTTGCATATAATCATATTTATCTTTCATTTCTTTGTATTTCATGAAAGCTGAATACTCAGACTCTGGCATTCCAATTGTATCTAGTAAATGAGAGTATGCTGCAACATGAACTGTCTCCATAGAAGCAAATGCAGTCATCATCATTAAAACTTCAGTTGGTTTGAAAACAGTTGTGTAATGCCTTAGATAACAGTTATTAACCTCAACATCTGCTTGGGTAAAAAATCTAAAAATCTGTGTAACTAAATTTTTCTCAGGTTGTGATAAATTTTTTTGCCAATCTCTCACGTCATCACCTAATGGAACTTCCTCTGGCAGCCAATGAATTCTTTGTTGAGTTAACCATGCATCATAACACCATGGATATCTAAATGGTTTGTAAACAGGATTTTCAACTAATAATCCCATTTTCTTTGGTTGAATAATTTTTCCGCTTTCTTCTTTTTTTACTACTGACATGATAAACACTCCTCGTATTTGTTTTCCTCTGATTGTTGTTGGTTTTTTGATTTATAAACATTGGCCGTAATGTCCGTTGATTTTGCATCATTAACATTTTCAGCTCTTTGTATTGATTTTGACCTGCAATAATAGAGGCTTTTTAAACCTTTTTTCCATGCTTGGAAATGTATTTGATGTAAGTCTTTCTTATGTACATCGGCAGGTAAAAATAAGTTAATAGATTGTGCTTGAGATATGTGCGGAGTCCTATCTGCACTTAAGTCAACAAGCCATCTTTGGTCTAGTTCGAATGCTGTTTTAAATACATCTTTTTCCTCTTTTGTTAAAAAATCTAAGTGAGAGACTGAACCTTGATTTGTTGTTATGCTTGACCAAATCTCGTCATTATCTTTACCATGTTTTTCTAACAATTTTTTTAAGTACTTATTTCTAACGTTAAAAGATCCAGAAAGAGTTTTGTGTGTGTAACTATTTGCTGCTATTGGCTCTACACCAGGAGATGTTCCTCCACAAATTATAGATATAGATGCGGTTGGCGCAATTGCTGTTTTGTTTGAGAATCTTTCTTTGAAACCATATTCCTCAGCATCTGGGCACGAACCTCTTTCTTCAGCTAGATCTTTTGAAGATTTATCAACTTTGGTTTGAATATTTTCAAAAATTTTTTTGTTCCAAACTTTGCTCATCACAGACTCTAAGGGGATCATTTTTTTTTGAAAGTATGAGTGAAGACCCATAACACCAAGACCTACACTTCTCTCTTTTGTCGCTGAATATACCGCATCACTGAATTCTTTTGGTGCGTTCTTTATAAAGTCACTTAAAACATTATCTAAAAATCTCATCACATCATCTACAAATTTTTCATCGTCTTTCCATTCATCATACTTTTCGACATTCAAAGATGATAAACAACAGACTGCTGTTCTGTCTCTTCCTTCTTTATCTATTCCAGTCGGTAAAGTTATTTCGCTACATAAATTTGAAGTCTTAACTGTCAGTCCAGCTAGTTTATGATGTTGTGGTATTTGTCTATTAACAGTATCAATATAAATTATATAAGGTTCACCTGTTTCTATTCTTGCTGTTAACAATCTAATCCATAAATTTCTTGCAGAAACTGTTTGTTGAACTGCTCCATCTTTAGGGCTTTTTAATGCCCACTGCTCGTCTAGTTCTACTGCTCTCATAAATGCATCAGATACTAATACACCATGATGTAGATTAAGTGATTTCCTATTTGGATCACCTCCAGTTGGCCTTCTCATCTCAATGAATTCTTCAATTTCTGGATGGTCAATTGGTAAATAACATGCTGCTGAACCTCTCCTCAGTGATCCCTGACTAATCGCCATTGTAAGAGAGTCCATAACCTTTATAAAAGGAATAATTCCTGAAGTCTTACCCACTCTACCAATTTTCTCACCTATCGATCTTAAATTGCCCCAATAACTTCCAATTCCACCACCTCTTGCTGCTAACCAAACGTTTTCGCTCCAAAGTCCAAGGATTCCTTGTAAGCTGTCATTTGCCTCATTTAGGAAACAGGAAATCGGTAAACCTCTTGTGGTGCCACCATTCGACAAAACTGGTGTTGCTGGCATGAACCATAGGTTACTAATATAGTTATATAATCTTTGTGCATGTAAATTATCGTCTGCATAGTGACTTGCAACTCTTGCAAATAAATCTTGAAATGACTCGTTTTCTCCTAAGTATCTATCGGTCAATGTTGCTTTACCAAAATCTGTTAAATTATCATCCCGAGTTCTGTCGATTTTTATAGTAATGCCCTTAGAGTTCTGGAATAGTTCAGTATTGTCATTCAGAGAGAAAAGGTCGGGACCCTTGTTTTTATCTCTAATTTCAATCTTAGGTTTAAAATCAGAGACAGCCTTCTTGATAGCCTGAGACAAAACTTTGTTCATTTAACTCCCTTTATAGTACTTTTTAGTAAAAACAACTATATGTTGTGTGTAAGATCTTTAAATACACTATATAAATTAAAAATCAATAGAACATTTATAGAACAATTAAAAAAATATTCAACTAATAAATTACAATTATTAACAATATGAAGTAAGCCTTACCATAAAATTGAAGCAATTTACCTAGAATTTAAAATAATTGATGAAAATCTTTGACTGCACCACTTTCTATTCAGAGCATCTAATGATGGATATTCGATTCCATGTATTAAATGATTTTGTAGAAAAATTCATTGTTTGCGAATCTACTTATTCACATAGTGGAAAGAAGAAAAAATTAAATTTTAATATTAATAATTATCCAAAATTTAAAGATAAAATTTCATACATTGTAATTGATAAAGAGCCACCGAATATTATTGGCGAAAAAAATGGTTTAGCAGAACCCTTTGAGAAAAGAAGTGATAGCCTAAAAAGGATTGAGCTGTCCTATGATTATATGATTAAGGCTTTATGTGATGTTAATGAAAATGATCTAGTTATATTAAGTGACAATGATGAAATACCTAATTTAAATTCAAAGCAATTTAAAAATACCAAAAAGGAAATAATAATTTTTAAACAATTATTTTTTTATTATAAATTTAATCTTCAATACGACTTAATTCCTTGGTTTGGATCGAAAGCAGCTAAGAAAAAAAAGCTGGTTTCAATGTCTTGGCTAAGAAACTTAAAAAATAAAAAATATCCTTTTTGGAGATTAGACACATTATTTTCTAAAAACAGATATATAAATATAGAAATTATAAATGATGGAGGTTGGCATTTTACAAATTTAATGACAGCTGAAAAAATGTTTGAAAAGTATACAAATTTTGGTCACCACGATGAATTTCAATTGAGTGGCCTGACCGTAGAGGACTTGAAAAAAAAAATTGAGAATAAGGAAATGTTTTTTAATCACTTTGTCGATAAAGAGAAATATAAAGAAAGATGGAATTTTGATTATAAATTAAAAAAAATAAGCGATGACAAACTACCTGAATATTTACAATCTAGTGAAATTCGTTCAAAACTTAAACAATGGTTTGATTAATTAAATGATTAAGTGGGGAATAATTGGTCTTGGAAATATGGGTCAGAAATTTACTAATGCAATCAAGGAAACTAGTAACTCAAAAATAATTAGTGTAGCAAGCCTAGATAAAAATAAAATCAAAAATTTTAAAGAAAATTACAATTTAAATGAAGTGTCAGTTTATGGTAATTATGATGAAATTATTAAAGATAAAAACATAAACGCTATATATATAGCAACCCTTAACAATACACATTTCCATTTAATTAAAAAATGCACACAACATGAAAAAAATGTTTTATGTGAAAAACCATTCACATTAAATTATGATGAGGGTAGAGAAGTTTATGATTATGTATTAAAGAATAATATAATTTTTTATGAAGGCTTTGCTTACAGGTCTCACCCACAAACTAAAATTGTAAAAGAAATTGTTAAGAATAATGAATTAGGAGAGATAACAAATTTTCAATCAAGTTTTGGTTTTAAGGTAAATAAAATAAAACCAGAATCTAGACTTTTTAATAAAAGTTTAGGTGGAGGTGCAATATTAGATGTGGGTTGTTATCCTTTAAGTATTTTAAATTTATTTTATAAAGACCCAGATAGTTATAAATTTTTAAACGCCAGAGGCAATTTAACACACACTAATGTTGATGACTTCGCAGAGGCAGAGATTGAAATTAATAAAAAAATAAAATGCCAAATTAAAATAAGTTTTAAAGAAAATTATCAAAATAAGACAATAATAGAGGGACAAAAAGGTAAGCTCACTATCAACAGTCCATGGTTGCCTGAAAAACAAACTACCTTAGAAATTTCACAGGGAAACTCTTACTATAAAAAAATAGTAAAATCCGATTTATCATTGTATGCAAATCAAATTGAAAAAGTTTCTGATAATTTTGAAAAAAACATAAAAGATGATAAATTTTTAGTAAATATCCAGAATTCTTTAGCTATAATGAAAAACATGTCAATTTGGTCAAAATTAATAAAGAAATAAACTATGTCTAGCAATATCTTAATAGATGAATTCGGTTTTCGTGAATACGATGCAAGATGGTTGTTCCCAGATAGTATAAATGAGCTTGGAATTGAATCTGTTGGTAAAGGTTTTGGTACTCAAGTAATTAATAAAGTGAAAAATCCAACTGTAATAGTTGGACATGATTACAGATCGTATAGTGAAAATGTTAAAAAAAACTTTGTGAAAGGTTTGTTATCTACTGGATGCAACGTTAAAGATATTGGACTATGTTTATCGCCTACTGTTTATTTATCACAGTTCAAGCTAAATTCTGATGCAGTTGCTATGATAACTGCTAGTCATAATGAAAACGGTTGGACAGGTATCAAAATGGGAATTGAAAAAGGTCTTACCCACTGTAAAGATGAAATGTCTGAGCTTAAAAACATTGTGTTAAATCAAAAATTTATAAAAGGAGAAGGAAAGTTTGAAGAAGTTAAAGAATTTAATAAAGTATATATTGAAGAACTTTCTAAAACAAAATTAAAAAAAAAATTAAAAGTTGTTGCTGCTTGCGGTAATGGAACAGCTGGTATATTTGCTCCAGAAATTTTAAGAGGTATTGGATGTGAGGTAATAGAATTAGACTGTAATTTAGATTACACCTTTCCTAAATACAACCCAAATCCAGAAGATATGGAAATGCTTCATGAAATTGCAAAATGTGTAAAACAAAATAAAGCAGATGTTGGTTTTGGTTTTGATGGTGATGGAGACAGAGTTGGGGTTATAGATAATAGCGGTAAAGAAATTTTCGCAGATAAAATTGGATTATTAATTGCTAGAAATATTTCAAATCAACATAAAAACTCAAAATTTGTAGTTGATGTAAAGTCAACTGGTTTATTCATGAATGATGAGATTTTAAATAAAAATAATTGTAAGACAATATATTGGAAGACTGGTCATTCATACATAAAGAGGAAAGTAAATGAAGAGAAAGCGATTGCTGGATTTGAAAAGAGTGGACATTTCTTTTTTAATCAACCACTTGGTTATGGTTTTGATGATGGTATTAATTCAGCAATTCAAGTTTGTAACCTTTTGGATAATCAAAATGAAAAGTTAGATGTTCTAATAAAAAGTTTACCTAAAACCTTTCAAAGTCCAACAATGGGTCCTTTTTGTAAAGATGAAGAAAAATATGGAATCATTGACGAGATGATTGATAAAATTAATAAACTAAAAGATAATGAATTTAAAATTAAAGGACTGAAAATAAAAAACATACTTACAGTCAATGGAATTAGATTCTCATTGGAAGATGGATCTTGGGGATTGATTAGAGCTTCTTCAAATAAACCCTCTTTAGTTGTAGTTACTGAAAGCCCGACATCTGATGAATTAAAAAAAGAGATTTTTTATTTTATTGATAAGTTATTACAAGAGACAGGGAAAATTGGTGAATACGATCAAAAAATTAATTAAATATTAAAATACCTGTATATAAAAATTGTTCCTACAGCATAAAGAAAAACTCCAAAAAGTCTTTGAGCTTTAATTTTGTTCATTTTGTAAACTGTGTTTGCACCAAATCTTGCCATAAAAGTTGTAATTGGAACAAATAATAAAAAAGCTGGGATATTAACAAATCCAATACTAAAAGGTAAATTTGCATCAAAGTAAAAACCTGAAATTAAAAAACCAACAGAACCAGTTAGAGATATAAATAATCCTATTGTTGCGGCACTTCCTATGCATTTACTAATTGGATAACCTAAGTATCGAAGTAACGGAACATTCATCATAGCGCCAGTAATACCCATGGGCGCAGATATAAATCCAGACATTAAACCAAAGATAGCCTTAGGGTAAAATGCTCTATTTACATTAACTTTCTTAACTTGTTCGTTTGCAAGCATTAAGTATGCTCCAAAAACATAAACAACGACTGAAAAAAAAAGAACAAGGCTTTTTGTACTCATATATGCGGCAAAAACTGTTCCCATAAGAACACCTAAAACAACAAATAACCCAAAGGTTTTTACTACATTTATATCAACCAATTTATTTTTATAATGGGTAAAGACAGAAGCTGAAGATGTGAATATTGTTATCGTAAAGGCTGTACCAACTGTTAAATGCATTAAAAAATCTTTTTCAATATTTAATGTTTCAAATATAAAAAAAAGACATGGAACAGAAATCAATCCACCACCTATTCCAAATAATCCAGCAAAAAAACCAACTGCAGTTGCTGCAAAAACTATAAGTAAAATAAAATACCAGTATTCGTTTATTAAAATTGATAACGACAAAGAAACCTTGTTAGTTAATTTATATTAAAATATTCAACGAAGGACCTAACAGAAACTAACAACAAAAAACAGCCAAATATTTTGCTTAATAACTTTTTATTAATTTTGTAAACAACTTTGGCTCCAATTCGGGCCATTACCATTGTTACAGGTACAAATACAAGAAAACCTAATAAATTAATGTAACCAAAACTGAATGGTGATTTTACATTATCAATTATTTCTCCGCCTGTTATCATTGTGATTGAACCAGTCAAAGCTATTAAAAAACCAACTGCTGCAGCTGTCCCAATAGACTTTCTAATGTCATAACCAAAGGTTCGCATAAATGGCACCATTAAAGAGCCTCCACCAATACCTAAGGGGACCGAAATAAATCCTATCAATATCCCCGAAATTTTTTTAATTAATTCTGAGATTTTTTTTGGTTTATCCATTAATTGTTCCCTTAAAAAAATAAAAAATAGACCAACACAAAATGAAAATATTGCAAAAAATAAAACTAATGCAGGTGTTTTTAAACTTACTGCCAAGAAAGTTCCACAAAGAACACCTAAAACTATAAAAATTCCAAAAGACTTTACCATATTAAAATCAACCGCATCATGTTCCATATGTGTTTTTGTAGAAATAATCGAAGTAGGTATAATTATTGCAAGAGAAGTACCAACTGATAGATGCATTCTTGTCACTAAATCAAAATCTAAAACAGTAAAAGCATAATACAAAGCTGGCACCATTATTATTCCACCTCCTACACCTAATAAACCAGCCATGAAACCTGCTACAGCTGCTGCAATACCAAGAACGGTTAATAAATTTATTATTTCACTTAAATTTAAATTTTCCATTAAGTGTTAATTTGATTTGCCTTTTCATTATTCTGAACAATCGTCATAATATGTTTGGCTTTTTGAAAGTCAGAGTCTCTTGCCATCATATTATCACTTAAATATCTTTTCCAGTCTTTAGAACCTGGTTGTCCATGGTACAATCCAACTGTGTGCCTCATAATATGGTTTACTTTCGCTCCTGCTTTCACTTCCTCCTCTAAATATTTTAAAATTTCCTTAGCCACATCTTCTCTTGAAGGAATTTTATTAGTATTAAATATTTCTTTTTCTATTTCTGATAAAAAGTACGGATTTTGGTAAATTGCTCTACCTATCATCACGCCATCACATATTTCTAAATGTTTTTTTATATCTTCAATATTTGTAATCCCACCGTTAATGATAACCTCTAAATCAGGATTTTCTTTTTTAATCTCATATACTCTCTCATAATTTAATTTTGGTATTGAAAGATTTTGCTTTGGTGTAAGACCTTTTAAAATTGCTTTTCTTGCATGTAATATAATTGTTTTGCAGCCTGCTTCTTTAATTTTGTTTACAAATTTATTTAGATAATCAAAATCTTCAATATCATCAACACCAATTCTAGTTTTGGCTGTTACGGGAATATTACAAGCATTCACCATTTCATTTAAGCATTCTGCAACGAGGTTAGGCTCTTTCATTAAACAGGCACCAAAAGAATTTTTTTGAACTTTTTTACTTGGGCATCCTAGATTTAAGTTTATCTCTTTATAATTATATTCTTCTGCTAATTTAGCAACTTGAGCAAGCTCTTTTTTATCAGAACCACCTACTTGAAGTGCAACAGGTTGTTCCTCGTTTCTAAATCCTAAAATCTTTTCTCGATCACCATGTATCGCTGATTTTGTTGCAACCATCTCTGAATAAAGCATAACATTTTTGCTGATTAGCCTTAAAAAAAACCTATCATGACGATCTGTGCAATCCATCATAGGTGCAACAGATATTTTGCGATTAATTTTTTTATTAGTATGCAAGAGCTTTTCCCATTAATTTGTCAGGTAACCAAGTTACTATTTCTGGGAAAATACACAATATTATTATACAAATAACCATCATTATCATAAAAGGAATTGAGCCTTTTAATATTTCAGAAAGACTAACATCGGGAGTAATCCCTTTTATAATATATAAATTTAAACCAACGGGTGGAGTAATTAAACCTATCTCCATATTTATCGTAAAGACAATTGCAAACCAATAAGGATCAAAACCAAATTGAGTAATTATTGGAAGAAGAATTGCTGAAGTCATAACAATTACTGCAACTGGTGGTAAAAAGAAACCAGCTATTAATAGAAAAATATTAATATAAAAAAATAAAACCCATTTGTTTAAACCCATCTCTACAATAGTTTGAGCGATTGATTGTGTTACGTAGAGAGTGGATAAGCTAAATGCGAATATATATGAGCCTGCAATAATAAACATGATCATTACACTCTCCTTCATCGAAACTTTTACAATATCCCATATTTTTTTTGGTTGATAAATTTTATATACAACAGCAATCATTACAAATACGAGAAAAGCTCCTACACCAGATGCTTCAGATGGTGTAGCTACACCACCGTATAAAACATATAAAACTCCAACTACAATTAATAAGAAAGGAAGTACTCTTGGGATGACTTCTAATTTTTCTCTTAAAGTTGGTGGCTTTCTATTTCTTAAAATTTCCGCGGACTTTTTGTCAATAAAATATGAGTATATATAAGCCCATAACATAAATAATCCTGCAAGAAGTAATCCAGGTATAACGCCACATAAAAATAATCTTCCAATAGACGTTCCTGTAGCTAAACCATAAACTATCAAAACTATGCTTGGTGGGATTAAGACCCCTAGGGTTCCACCTGCAGCTATACATCCAGTTGCTAATCTAGCGGAATACCCTCTTTTTCTCATTTCAGGAATTCCCATTGTGCCAATCGCAGCACAAGTTGCTGGACTTGATCCACTCAAAGCTGCAAATATAGAGCAAGCTCCAATATTAGATACTACTAATCCACCTGGTAATCTCCAAAGCCATCTATCTAAACCTGTATACAAATCCTTACCAGCTGGAGAATTAGCTACTGCCATTCCCATCAAAATAAACATTGGAATAGATAATAAAACAAATGAATTTAAACCCGCATAAAATGTTTCTGCAAAAACATTTAAAATTGAAAAGCCTTCTGCAATCACTAAAAACACGACTGAGATGAAACATAATCCAAATGCAATCGGAATACCTGAAAATAGCATTACAACTGTTGAAACTCCAACAACAAGTCCTAATAATAATGGGTCCACTATTTAAACTCCTTAAGTTTTCTTACATGTAGAATTAATTCAGAAATGTATGACATAGTCATGAGAGTTGCCCCAATAAGCATGGAAGAATAAGGTATCCACAATGGAGGTCCCCAAACTGTGC
>CACNFB010000007.1 GCA_902619665.1 uncultured Pelagibacteraceae bacterium | reverse complement strand
CAGAAAAGGAGTTTGAAGATTGCTGTCCTACAAAATCACACGACATGTAACAAATCTCACCAAATTCATTATTAAGAAAATCTCTCATTACATTATGATTTTCTTGTGAAAAAGGATTTAAATAAATCAGTATTACTAAAAAAATTGATATGAGATAACTGGCTATAAGATAAAAAAATTTCTTATCAAAATTCCTGATTTGAAAAACGAAAAGATCAATTAAGAAAACAAATGAGAAGAAAATAAATACTGGCTCCCATGTTAAAATGCTTATAGGGAATAGTATTACTTTATAGATTATTTGAACTTTAAAATTTTTAATATCAGTCAATAAATAAGATAAAAAAATCAAAAAAATTATTAATTCTTTACGTCCTAATGCCTCTATCTCTGCTACTGGATACAAAATAAAAATTGGAGAAAAAATAGCTAAAATGATTAGTCTGTTTTGTAGTAAATTTTTGCAAAATAAAATAATTAAAAAATAATAACTCGTGAAAAATAATAATTGAAAAATTAATATCGTATCCCGAAGTTTAAGGGATAACATAATAGAAAAATTTGTTATCAATTCACCAATTAATCCTCTTCGAACAAAACCTCCCTCATAATTTATAAACCAGTCCGAGATGCTAGAATCATTTCCAACATCATGTTTTGAATATAGAAAAAAAACTCCAAAAAAAATGAGTGCAAAAACATATATTTGAAAATAGTTTGACCAATTTCTTTTTAAATGTTCATTCATACTATTTTGCTAATAAATCAAACTTTACTCTTAGTAATCCTACAAAATTAATTAAGGCGATTTTTGGTAACTTCCAAACATGAAAAATTTGAGTGCTGCCATGTTTTCTTTTTTTATGGTTAATGCCTACTTCTAATAACTTATAACCTTTATAAATTGCCCGAGCGTTATATTCCCAAAAAAAACCATCTGGCATTGATGGGGTGAAATTTTGAAGAGATTTATAAACATCTTTTCGTATTAAAGAAAAAGCAAAACTTGGATCTTTAAGTTTAACTTTAAAAAAAAACCCGTAAACAAGCTTTGCAAAATCAGAGAAAAATTTTCTGTATAAAAAGTCTCTTCTTTTTATTCTGTATCCAACAACTAAATCAGCTTTTTTTCTTAAATTCCAGAACTTAAAAATTTGTCTAGGATCACATTGACCATCAGAGTCCATTATTAACAAATAATCAGCATTAGCTATTTTGATACCTGACATTACTGCTGTGGAATAACCTTGTTTTTTTTTTTTAGATAAAACACGAATTTTATATTTTTTTTCCATTTTTTTTAAAGTTTCTAAAGTATTATCGGAGCTACCATCCTCACAAATCAAGAAGGAAAATTTAATTTTTTTTTTTAAAATATTATTAACTTTTATTATGTGGTTTTTAATGTGTTTGCCCTCATTGTGAGCAGGCATCAAAATCTGTAAAGAATTAGACATCTTTAAGTTTTTTACACTATTATGATTTTAAAAAGTATTTTTTTTAATGAAATTATCTGCTTCTTTTAAGATGAGTTTCTTTCTTTCTGGGTTCATTTTATCATAAATTCTTACCATCATTGATAATCTCGGATTTTTTAGAAAGAATTTTCTATTTTTATTGATAAATCTCCAATAAAGTCCATCCATAATATTGCACCACTCACCCTTTTTAAAATCCATCATTTTAAGAAAATAACTTGATCCACAGATATAAGGTTTAGTTGCAAATATTCCACCGTCACTGAACAGTCCCATGCCATAAACATTTGGAGACATTACCCAATCGGAAGAATCAACAAACATTTCCATAAACCATTTGTAAACATATATTGGTTTAATCTCACAAAGATTCATGATATTAGATAAAATCATTAATCTCTCTATATGATGTGACCAGCCATGATCATTGGCATTTTTAATGGCATAGTCCAAATGCGGAAGACCTGTGCTTCCTTGGTACCAAGAAGGTTTCATTTTACGATTATGTTTAAAAAAATTACCAGTCTCTAATCTGTTATAAAAATTTTGATAAATACCTCTCATAAATTCTCGCCAGCCAATTATTTGTCTTATATATCCCTCTAAAGAATTTAATCTTATCTTTTTCTTTTTATGGCTATCTAAAATTTTCTCTAAAATTATTTCTGGAGTTATTAAACCTAAATTTAAGTAGGGACTAAGAGCGCTATGAAATAATATGTTATTATTTTGATCAACTGCATCCTCATAATCTCCGAATAAATTGGATTTTTCTTTTATAAAAAATTCAAGTAATTTCAGAACATCTTTATATTCAGTTGCAAACCAAAAGTTTTCTGTAGAACCAGGGTGTGCTGCAAATTTTTTTTCTATAATGTTTTTTAGTTTTTTTGTATGAACTGTTTGATTAATTTTAGGAAATGTTGGAACTTTAGTTCCTTTAGGTAGTTTCTTTCTATTATCTTCATCAAAGCTCCATTTACCACCAACAGGATCTTCACCATTCATCAAGATGTTCATTTTTCTTCTAGTTTCTTTATAAAAAACTGACATGAACGGTTTCTTTGATTTAGATAGATATTTTTTAAAATCATCTCTAGTGTTAAGAAACATCGGAGATGTAATTATATTAAGCTTTATTTTGTTTTTCTTTGAAAAATCTATAATTTTTTTTTCAAATGGCTTATCTTCTATTTCAAAACATGAAATTTCATTGATTTTATTCTTATTTAAAATTTTTTTGATTTTTAAAAAATAATCCTCTTTGAAGGCTGAGTCCTCAATTTTAGAATAATTAATTTTAAAGCTGTTTTTTTTAAGATTTTCAAAGAATGATCTCATTGATGACAGAAATAAAAGGATTTTAAGTTTATGATGTTTTTCATAAGTGCATAAACCGTTATCTTCTGCCATAAAAAAAAGATGGTCTTTTTTGAAGCGGTTAAGGTATTTTAATGGAAATAATTGATTTCCGAGTATAATAAACAATTTCATAACTTGTTTATAAATATTATTATACATTATGTCAGGAAAATATTTAATTTTTGGTGCGACAGGTTCTATCGGTTCAAATTTATCAAGGCTGATGGTAGGTAAAAATCAGGATGTTCAACTGATAGGTCGAGATGAAAATGGTCTAAATACATTGTCATCTGAACTTGGCTGTAAATACAGTGTCGTTGACGTTTTGAACGAACAATCTATTAAAAATTTAAAAAATGAATTTGAAGGACAAGAAATTGCTGGAATAGCATATTGTGTCGGCTCTATTGATCTTAAGCCTGTTCGTGCGGTTAAAAAAGATGATTTTATGAAATGTTTTGATCTAAATTTTTTTCCGATTGTTGAGACTATTAAAAACTTTCAGGATAATCTAAAAAAAAATAAGGGCTCTATAGTTATGTTTTCAACAGTTGCTGTTCAAAGAGGATTTACAAATCACAGTATTATTGCCTCAGTGAAAGGCGCTATTGAAGGACTAACAGTCTCATTAGCAGCTGAGTTTGCCCCTAATATTAGAGTTAATTGTATTGCTCCCAGTTTAACCAAATCAAAAATAGCTGACCCAATATTAAAAAATAAATTAATAGCAGAAGGCGTAGCTAAAGCTCACCCGATGAAAAGAGTGGGTGAGGGAAAGGATGCTGCTGCAATGGCACAATTTTTATTATCTGAAGATAGCTCGTGGATAACTGGTCAGATAATAGGTGTAGACGGTGGAAGATCAAAATTATCATAATATATTTTAATTTTTTTGTATTAGTGTAATGTTATTTATAAATAAACTTGGTTGTGAATAAAATTTCTACAGAAGAATTATTTAAAATCGCTTATAGTCATCTACAAAATAAAAATTACTCTAAATCGATTGAATTATTTAATAAGATCCTAGGTCATTTTCCTGAAAACTTGTCTGTTTTGAGAAATTTATTACACGCGTATGCTTTTTCTGGAGATTTTCAAAATGCAGAAAATACAATCAAAAAAGTTTTAAAATTGAATGAAAAAGAGCCTTATGCTTATCAATTTTATGCATCAATTTTGAAAAACCAGGACAAGATTGATGAGATGATTAATTTAATTGAGGAAGGTTTAAGCAAAAACCTAATGAACCCCAAGTGGAAATATCAAAAAGAATTATTGTTTCCTGTAGTTGCAAAGGACAATAATGAAATTGATAAGTTTAGAGTAAGAATAAACAACTGTTATGATCAAATTTTAGAGAATAGTGAACAATTAGATTATGATAATGACCAGGTTATTCAAACTCCTCACTATGAATCCTCCTATAATCAACATGATAATCTTGAACTAAATATTAAAAGTGTAAAGGCTCTGAGAAAAATTTATAGTGAATTAAATGAAAATTGTGTTGTTGAAAAAAAAGAAAATGAAAAAATAAAGATAGGTTTTATATCAGAGTTTTTTACTGATCATACAATAGGTAAATTATTTAAGAATATTATTTTTAGTCTAGACCAATCAAAATTTAATATTTTTATACTTCATTCAAAAAAAACTAAGGTCAGCGATCTTTTTAATGAATTTATCAATAAAGAAAAAAATGGCTTTTTAAAAAACATTCGACTTCCAGAAAAATTGAATGAAAAAATTAATTTTTTTAAAAATGAAAAATTTAATATTTTATTTTATCCAGATATTGGTATGTCAATTGAGATGTACTATCTTTCTCTAATTAGACTTGCCAAACATCAAATAATGTCATGGGGTCATCCTGAAACAACTGGTAGTGAAAGCATAGATTTTTTTTTATGTTCTAAAAGTTTAATTACGGATGAAACTTCAAAAAGCTACTCTGAAAAACTATTGTTAATGAATCACTTACCAATGATTTATGAAGTGCCAAAAATTAAACAAAAGATAGATGATACTGAATTATCTAAAAAAAATATTTACTCCTGTCCACAAACAATGTTCAAATTCCACCCTGATTTTGATAATATTTTAGCTGAAATACTTAAAAAGGATAAAAAAGGGGTTTTGTATTTAATTAAAGACAACAACAAAATTTATTTTAATAAATTAATTGAACGTTTTAAGAAAATTAAGTTTTTCGATTTGGACAGAGTTATTTTTCTTGATCCACTTAATAGAGATAATTATATAAATCATTTGGGTACATCATCAGTATTATTAGATCCATTATATTTTGGTGCAGGTAATTCATTTCATGAGTCCATGGTATATGGAACACCAACAGTTACAATGCCAACCAAATTTATAAAATCTAGAATTGTTAATGCTGCTTATATACAGATGGAAATTGATAATCCACCTATAGTTAAAAATAAAAATGAATATGTAGAATTGGCAATCGATATTGCAAATAAAGAAAATTTATTAGAAATAAAAAAATATTATCAAAAAAAAGCTGTCGAAAAATTATTCAATACAGCAAGAGCAGGTGAGGAATTTAATCAAATACTTCTTAACTTAGACTAATGATCTTTTAAAACACTCTATTGTGTTTTTTAATAGACAGGCAATAGTCATTGGCCCAACTCCACCTGGAACTGGAGTTATTGCTTTTGCAAATTTTGAAACTTCATCAAAATCTACGTCACCAACTATTCCCTCATCTGTTTTATTAATACCTACATCAATTACTATAGCTCCTTTTTTAACCCAATCACCTTTCACAAGTTTTGGAATCCCAACTGCGACTACTAAGATATCTGCCTTTAAGCATTCCTCTTTTAAATTTTTTGTTTTTGAATGAGCAATTGTTACTGTGCAATTTTCCTTTAGTAAAAGTTGAGTCATTGGTTTTCCATTTAAATTAGATCTACCTAAAACAACTGCTTTTTTTCCATTTAAATTTGGCTCAATTTTTTTTATCAATAAATGACATCCTAGTGGTGTACAGGGAATTGAGCTTTCAAAACCAGACGATAAATTTCCTACATTGTTAGGGTGAAAACCATCTACATCTTTATTAGGATCGATTGTATCAATAATTTTTTTATTATCGATATGTTTTGGAAGAGGCAACTGTACCAAAATTCCAGAGACATTTTCATCCTTATTAAGTTCATTAATCTTTGCCAAAACAGTTTTTTCATCTACTGTGTCAGGATACTTGATAATTTCTGATTTCAAGCCAATTTCTATTGCTGATTTTTCTTTATTTCGCACATAAATTTTGCTTGGTGCATATTCACCTATAAGTATTACTGTTAAACCTGGAACTTTGTTAAATTTTTTTTTTAAATTATCTACTTCATTCTTTAAATTTAATCTTAAATCTGCAGCAGTTTTTTTTCCGTCTATTATATTCATTCTAAATTAAAAAATTAATGGTGCTATATAAAGTTTCATACACATTTCTAGAAACCATATCAACAAAAGAAGGATAACTGGGGATATATCGATAGCACCCAGATTAGGTAGAAAACCTCTAATCTTTTGTAAAAACGGTTCTGTAAGTCTATACGTAAAATCCAAAACCAAGTAAACAAATCGGTTTGTAGTATTTAAAATATTAAAAGCAACTAACCAACTGATTATAACATTAGCTATAACAACATAAGAATACAATTTTAAAATTTGTAATGATAAATAAAATAGAGCTATCATTTTTTTTCGACGTAGATAGACTGACTTGGAAAAGCAAAAGAAGCATTGTTTTTTTCAACTATCTGCTTGATTTCAATAGCTAATTTTTCTTTGACTTTCAGCCATTCACTCCAACTATTAGTTTTGGTGAAGCATCTTACATACATATCTATCGAGCTGTCGGAAAATTTATCTACTCTAACTGCTAGTCCTACTTTTTTATCGTAGTCATCATTTTCAGCAATATGCTTTTCAATTTGATCTCTAATATTTTTCAACTGATCAACCGTTGTGTCGTATTGTAAAGTAATTATCCAGCTTATTAGCCAATTAGTTGTTTGGCTTACATTAATAACAGCATTTTCTGCAAACTGAAAATTAGGAATAATAGCTAATGATTTGTCAAATTTTCTAATTGTTGTTGATCTAAATCCTATTTTTTCTACAATTCCCTCAATTGTACCTTCTACTAATATCCAATCACCCATTTTAAATCTTTTTTCTACAAGAACTAAAATCCCAGATATTAAGTTTTTAAATAAATCTTGAGCTCCAAGTGCAACAGCTACTCCAAAAAGACCTAATCCAGCAATAATTGGTCCAATTTTTATTCCCCACAATTCTAAAACAGCAGCAGCGCCTAAAATAAAAATAAGAATTTTTAGAGATTTGATTATCCATCCAATTAATTCTCTGGTGAGAATTTTGTCTAATCCACTTAATATATAGGAAATTGGTTCAATTATTTGATGAATAATCCAAAATAATAAAATCGTTATTAAAGTTCTATTTATGGTGTCTACAAAAGATCTAGTGTCCTCAGCAAACGTCATATAATAACTTGCAAAGAAAAAACCTAAAACTATAGGTAAAAAACGTGCCGGTCCTACCATGGCTTTTACAAAAGTGTCATCTAATTTGTTAGTTGTTCTTTTTGAGATAAGTTCCAATTTTTTTATAATTAATTTGCTAATTAACCCTCTAAAAATTAGAAATATTAAAAAAATTCCTAATCCAATAAGTATCTGACCAATATCAATTCCTAAAATTCCCTTGTCCCAAACAGAAAGAAATAAATTTTTTAAATTAATAAAAACTTCCATATCTTAAATTTTATATAATAAAAATTCCTCTTCACCAGGGTTAAATAAAAATATTTTTTTCCATTTTATCACATTTAAAACAGACGATGTTTTTTCACCAATACACATTAAGTTAGTATTCATCCAATAGTCAACTAATTCATATTTTTTAATTAATTTTAAAAAGCTTTTTGCACTATTTTCAGAATAAACATAAACCAAATTTGGCATATCTTTCTTTAAAGACTTTAAAAAAGATAGATCTAAATTTTCGTTATGTTTAACAGTATAATTTATCAATCTCTCAACATTGTAACCTTCAGCAATTAGTTCTTTATCTAAAGGATATGATACAACATCACCACTTACATAAAGTATTTTATTATTTTTCACTGATAAGTTTTGTTGCACAAGTTCTTTCAAGTTTCTGACATTTCCATCAGCTGCAAATACATTTTGGAAACCATTCGACCTTGCTGTTTTTTCTGTATACGACCCAACACAAAAACACAAAATATTCTTGTTAATATTCTTTAAATCTAAAAATCTAATTGCATTAGAACTAGTAAAAACGATTGCATTATGATTGTAACTTTTTATTTCATCATAATCAAATTTGTTAATCTCTAATAGAGGCAAGTTTGAAACTTTAAACCCATTAAATTTAAATTTTTGAATTAAATCTTGTGAATCTTGTAATTGACGAGTTAATAAAATGTGCATTTCAATTTTTATATTTACCTTGAGATATTTTTTTCAAATAGTTACCAACAATTGATCCAATTTTTAGTGCTTTACTAATTGTATCAGAATATTCATAAAAATATCTAGATTTTCCATCAACAGAAAATAGCTCTGCTTTTAAAACCAGTTTTTTTTGTTGAATGTATGAATATATGCCGACTGCGGTGCTACAGTCACCTTTCAAAATTTTTAAAACTTCTCTCTCAGTCTTAGCCCTAATTCCAGTATCTTTATCATTAACTTTCTCTAAAAGTTTATTAATTTTATTGTCATTTTTTCTTGATTGTAACGAAATTATTCCTTGACCGGCCGAGGGGATGATTTTTTCACAATCAAACTCCTGTGTGATTAAATGAGTCATTTTTAGAAACTTTAAACCTGCCTTGGCTAAAATAATTGCATCATATTTTTTTCTATAAATTTTTTTTATTCTGCTATCAATATTTCCTCTAATAAGTTTGAACTTTAAATCAGGCCTAATTTTTTTTAATTGAAATTCTCTTCTAAAAGATGATGTGCCAATTACAGAATTTTTTTTTAATTTTTCCAAAGATAAATTATTTCTACTTATTAGAACTTCTTCTGGCGAATTTCTTTTAAGAAATGTTTTTATAATCAAACCTGGTGTTTCTTTATATGGAATATCTTTTAATGAGTGAACAGCTATGTCAATTTTTTTTTTTTTCAACTCTTTTTCAATATTTTTCACAAATTCTCCTTTTCCACCGATATCGGAAGTTCTGCGGTTTAAAATTACATCTCCCTTAGTAACAATTTTTTTTAATTCAATTTTTCCGTTATAAAATTTTTTTATTTCTCTAATAGCGAGTTCTGCATATTTAATAGCTAATTTACTCCCTCTAGCTCCTATGATTATTTTTTTTTTATTCATAATTATTAAATTTACCTATATTAATTAAATGATTTATGAAAAAAAAAATACTTATAATGGGCATAGAAACAAGCTGTGATGAGACTGCTGTTTCAATAATCCAAGATAATGGAACAAAACCACCAAAAATATTGGCAAATATTGTATCAAGCCAAGAGGAGGTTCATAAAAAATTTGGAGGTGTGGTACCCGAGTTAGCAGCAAGAAGTCATTTAGAAAAAATTGAGATAATTACAAAAAAGGCTTTAATTAAAAGTAAAGTAAAATTAGAGGATGTGGATGCTATATCTGCTACGGCAGGGCCTGGCTTAATAGTGTGTTTATCTGTGGGTTTTAATTTTGCAAAATCTTTATCTTTGACATTAAAAAAGCCATTGATAGCTGTAAATCATCTAGAAGGTCACGCACTAAGTCCTATGTTTCAGAATCATATCAAATATCCTTATTTATTATTGTTGATATCAGGTGGACATAGTCAGTATCTGATAGTGAATGGTTTAGGTAAATATAAAAGAATAGGGACTACAATAGATGATGCATTGGGTGAGGCCTTTGACAAAACAGCTAAAATATTAGGTTTTGAATTTCCTGGCGGATCAAAGATAGAAAAGTATGCAAAAAAAGGTAACCCAGTTAGATTTAATCTTCCAAAACCTATCATAAGTAGAGGTGGTTGTAATTTTTCTTTTGCTGGACTTAAAACAGCAGTTTTAAGGGCCACGAAACTCGTAAATACAAATAAAGATAAATTTGACTTAGCAGCATCTTTTCAAAAAACAATTACAGATATTATTTATAAAAAGACAAAAATTGCTATCGAAGAATTTAAAAAATATTCAAATGGAAAAGTAATAGTTGTTGCGGGTGGGGTTGCGGCTAATAAAGAAATTAGAAAAACAATTAATCAGATTTGTTCAGAGGTTAAGTTTTCTGCAGTTTTTCCAGAAATTAATCTTTGTGGTGATAATGCTGCCATGATAGCTTTGGTAGGTCTAAAAAAATTTAAAAATGGTAAATATGATAAACCAAATTTCCCTGTAAAACCAAGATGGTTATTAGATAAAAATGCAAAATTTTTAAAGGGCTCTGGTGTAGAGCTATAAAAAAATATCCTCTGGTTTTTGGTTTTTATGATACTTTTCCAATACGATGCTGTATGCCTTCTCTAAATTTTTGGTAAATGTTTGATTATCAAATAGTGGGTTCGTATCCCTAGAATTTATTAATTTTTTTTTTAGATTATTTAAGTATTCTTTATTGTTTGCAATATAAATAGCTTTTTCGACATATTCTTTTTCATTTTTAGTAATTAACTCTTCTAAACCACTAGTTTTCAATAAGCTTGAGGCAACTCTACTCTGAAATGAATTTCCCTCTATAGTGAGTATTGGTAAGCCTGCCCAGATAGAGTCGCTACAAGAAGTATGGGCATTATAGGGAAATGTATCTAGAAAAAGATCAGCGTATTTAATCCGTGCTAAGTGTTCACTTATTGGAAGCTTATCACTGAACTTTATTTTTTTTTTATTTATATTTTTTTTTTCAAATTCAATCATTAAATTTTTTTTTGCAAAATCGTTATCAGATATTAACCATAAAATACTTTTTGGAACTTCGTTAAGTATATTTGACCAAAGATTTATCATTACTGGCAAAATTTTAGAAACAGTATTAAAACAACAAAATATAAATGTATCATTTGGTAAATCTAAATTTTTTTTATTAAATTTCTTTTCAGATAACTGTCTATTTTTTTCACTTGGTTGATAAGAGTTAGGAAGATAAATAATTTTTTCAGTGAAAAACTTTTTATTTGCCTCAGGTATCACTGTTTTATCAGCTATCATGTAATCAATATTTTCTGATGCAGAAGTGCCTGGATAACCTAAAAAATTAATTTGAATTGGTGCACACTTATTTAAAAAAATTCCAAACCTACTTTGGCTACCTGTATAAACCATTAAATCAACTGCTATATGTATGTTTAAATTTATTGATAATGATATAATTTCTTCATCAGACATTTTTGATACATCATAAAATTTTTTGAAAGATTTTTTTATTCTGTGATAAAACTTATCGTCTTCTTTGTGCTGATTGCCTAAATAAAAACCATATATATTGAATTTAGATTTATCGTGGGTTTCGAGAATTTTAGATATCAAATGACCAACTGGATGATCTCGAAAATCTGCAGAAAAATACCCGATATTTATACTTGATTCATTTTTATCTTTTTGAAGTTTAAATTTTTTATCCAATACTTTGAATTGTTTAATCCAAATTTTTGCTGACTTATTTTGAAGATCTTGAGAATCAAACAGAGTTGATACAAGAAATGGAGCTGCTATTTTTTTTCCATCAATTATTTTTCTTTTAATTTCACTGCAATTTTTTTCTAATTCACTCCAATCACAATTTTTTAATTTATCATCAATAACTTTACCTAAAACAAATGGGTAATTTGGATCAATCATCAAAATTGTTTTATAAGTATTTAATGCACTACTTCTCATACCCAAATCTAAAAAAATATCAGCCTTTAAGTTATAAAGTTCAGAATTTTTTGGATGGTAAGGAATAACTTTTTCTAAAAATTGTAAAGCTTCCTCCTTTTTATTCAATTTTAATAAAAGTTCTATTTTATTTGTAATTGCTGTTAAATGATTCGGTTTTAACTTAAGAGCTGCATTTAAATTATTTAAAGAAACATCGTACATTCCTTTATGAAAAAATACTTCACTAAGTGTATAGTGAGTTTCAAAAAAATCAGGTTTCAATTTTAATGAATTGTTTAAATACTTAATTGCTTCATCAAATTCATTAATTTTTAAATATGCGTTCCCAAGATTATTTAAACCTTGTGCAAATTCTGGATCTATTATTATTGCTTTCTTCCAAACATTTATGGATTGATAATATTTTTTTAAATTAAAGAAAACGAAACCATAAATATGTAAAAATTCAACATTCTTATCAAGTTTCGTTTTTATTTCTTCACATTTTCTCTCAGCTTCCACAAATTTGTTGATTTTTATTAAATTTAAAATTTCATTAATTTTATCTCTCATAATTTTTTATTTTAATGTAGATTAATAAAAAAAAACAGTTCTGAATGAATTATTGGTTACTAAAATCAGAACCAGATGTATGGTCAATTGACCAGCAAATAAAAGCTGGTTCTAAAGGTGCAATTTGGGATGGGGTAAGAAATTACCAAGCAGCCAAAAACTTAAAAGAGATGAAGATAGGTGACTTATGTTTTTTTTATCATTCAAACATAGGTAAGGAAATAGTTGGTATTGTAAAAGTTATTAAGGAGTCATTTATTGACCCTATGGACAAAGAGAAAAAATTTGTAGCTGTAAGAGTTAAGTTTGAAAAGAAATTTAAAAACCCAGTTACACTGAAAAATATTAAGAAAATTAAAGAACTTCAACAATTACCTCTAATTAAGCAAACTAGACTATCAGTAATGCCTATTGACTCTAAAAGCTGGAAGATTTTAAATAGGCTCGGAGACTAAATTAAAAAAATGTTAAAAAAATCAAAAAAAATGAAAAAAAGAAGAAAAAGTAAAAAAACTAAAAGGAGGTATAAATCTAAGATAAAAAAAAGGAGTAAAATTAGAATTAAAAGAAAAAAGATAAAAAAATTAAGTAACAAAGAAAACAAGTCTGTAGAAAAAATTTACAAAGTTAAATCGGAATGGGTGAAAAAGGCCATTGTAAACAAAAATATTTATGAAAAAAAATATAGTCAATCTTTAAAAGATAATGATGGATTTTGGAGAAAAGAAGGTAAAAGAATCTCTTGGATAAAGCCCTACACAAAAATCAAAGATGTAAAGTATAGTAGTTCAGAGGTAAATATTAAGTGGTTTTATGATGGAACACTCAATGCTTCAGCAAACTGCATAGATAGACACCTAAAAAATAATAAAGATAAAACTGCAATTATGTGGGTTGGAGATGATCCAAAGGTACAAAAAAAAATAACTTATAAACAACTTCATAATGAAGTTTGTAAAATCGCAAATGGTTTAAAAGAAATTGGAGTACAAAAAGGTGACAGAGTAACAATTTATTTAACAATGATACCTGAATTAGCATACACAATGCTAGCATGCGCAAGAATTGGAGCTATACACTCAATAATTTTTGGTGGTTTCTCTCCTGACAGTATAGCTGGACGTATAAATGATTGTGAGTCAGACTATGTGGTAACAGCTGATGAAGGGATAAGAGGAGGCAAAACTATACCTTTAAAATCAATCACAGATGAAGCATTAATGAGCTGTCCTAATGTAAAAAAATGTGTAGTTGTTAAAAGAACAGGTGCTGATATTAGCTGGGATGATAGCAGAGATGTCTGGTATCACGATATAACAAAAAAAGTTTCTTCATATTGTGAACCTGAAGAGATGAATGCTGAAGATCCTCTTTTCATATTGTATACATCAGGTTCTACCGGAAAACCTAAGGGAGTTCTTCATACAACAGGTGGCTATTTAGTTTATGCGTCAATGACACATCAATATATTTTTAATTACAAACCAAAAGATATTTATTGGTGTACTGCGGATATTGGGTGGGTCACAGGTCATAGCTATATAATTTATGGACCTTTAGCAAATGGAGCTACAACATTAATGTTCGAGGGAATACCTACTTATCCGGACTCATCTAGATGGTGGCAGATAGTAGACAAATATAAGGTCAACATTTTTTATACTGCACCAACTGCAATTAGAGCCTTAATGAGAGAGGGAGATAAGCCTGTTAAAAAAACTTCAAGAAAAACCTTAAAATTATTAGGTACAGTTGGGGAGCCAATAAATCCAGAAGCGTGGGAGTGGTATTATAAAACCGTAGGGGATTCGAAGTGTCCAATTGTTGATACTTGGTGGCAAACAGAAACAGGTGGTATTTTAATAAGCCCACAAACAGGGGCAATTGATCTTAAACCAGGGTCCGCGACTAAACCTTTCTACGGGATTAAGCCAGTTATTGTTGATAAAAATGGCAAGGTATTGAAAGGTGAAGCGCAGGGAAGACTTTGTATTGCTCAATCTTGGCCTGGGCAAATGAGAACGGTTTATGGTGATCATAACAGATTTATCGAAACTTACTTTTCTCAATTTGATGGAAAGTATTTTACTGGAGATGGATGCAGAAGAGATAAAGATGGATATTATTGGATAACAGGAAGAGTTGATGATGTAATAATAGTATCAGGACACAATCTTGGAACAGCAGAAATTGAAAGTGCGTTCGTTGCACATCCAAAAGTAGCAGAGGCTGCAGTAGTTGGATACCCTCATGATATAAAAGGTAACGGTCTTTATTGTTATGTCACTCTTAACGTAGGTGAAAAAGCAGATGGAGATTTAGAGAGAGAATTAAAGTTATGGGTTAGAAAACAAATAGGTCCAATTGCTACGCCTGATCTGATACATTTTTCTCCTGGGTTGCCAAAAACTAGATCGGGAAAAATAATGAGAAGAATTTTAAGAAAGATTGCAGCAAATGAACATGATCAACTTGGTGATACAACAACCTTAGCTGACCCGAGTGTTGTACAAAGTTTAGTTGATGAGAGAAAAAATATTTAAAACTTTATAAGTTTTATAAATTCATCTTTAATATTATCCCACTTGAGTATCATAGAATTTAAAACAATCTTTCTGTCTAAAGTTTTTAATTCCTCTGCAATGGGAGCCCATTTATACAGTGCTAGCGCACTAGGATTAAATGGAAGTGAGTTATAATACTTTTTCCAATCAATTTTTTCATATCTTTCAAAAAAAGTTTTTTTTCCGTGGGCTGCTATGTCTTCTGGCATACCGTTCTTAATTTCTTCGTCAATGATTGTTTCATAAATTCTTTTAGACTTTTCAAAATCATTAAGATTAAAATTATTATGGATATAAGAAAATGTGAAAAAAGTTAAATCTTGTAAAGAGATTATATAGATATTCCATTTTGCTAAATTAATTGAGTCAATAAAAACATCATTATCAAAATGTAAAACATATTTTGTACCCATTCTTGTTTTTAAATAATTGTACAAAGTAACTTGGGTAACCCACGCAGATTTTTTTTGGATAAATTGTTCGAGATCTAAAAAATTTTTAATTTTTTTTTTGGGCAAAATTCCCTTAAACATTGCAAGAAGATAGACCTTGAAATCCTCTAATTTTATATCTTTAAGATTGAATCTATATTTTAGGGCCATATGTATACTAAAAGTTGTAATATATTATAAAATAACAAAAAATACGAGAATTTTAGGGGTTCCAATATTTTTCATAATGAGTAATGTTTCGTCTTTTAACCTATAGGGAGGGAAAAAATGTCAAAACAAGCACAACATTGGGAAAAGACTAGAGGGTTGCTATTTGTAACGCTAGCTATCTGGTTCGTTTTCTCTATTGGCATCTTCCTCTTCGGTGCCGAAATGGAAGCATCATCTATCAGACCTTTTGGATATCCATTGTCATATTATATGACATGTCAAGGTTCTCTTGGAATTTTCGTAATACTAATTTTTTGGTTTGCGGGAAGACAAGAAAAGATTGATGAAGAGTTCGGCTTTTCTGAAAGAGAGGATGACTAATGTTTAAGGGTAATTTTATAAACAATCTCCCCAAGATTTATGGAACATACACCGGTGGTTTCATAGTTTTCATAATCTTGATGGCGATTGCTGAACAAGCTGGAATGTCTGCAAAAGTAATTGGTATTTGCTTTGTAGCCTTTACAGTTTTAATTTATGCACTAATTGGTTACCTATCTCGTACAATTCAAGTTGATGCATATTACTTAGCTGGAAGGCAAGTTCCAACAGTGTTCAACGGTATGGCTACAGCAGCAGACTGGATGTCTGGTGCTTCATTCGTTGCGATGGCTGGAGGAATTTACTTCAAAGGTTATGGTTATATGGCACTACTTGTTGGTTGGACGGGTGGATACGTACTAGTTGCTTCGTTACTAGCACCATATTTAAGAAAATTTGGTTGTTACACAGTTCCAGATTTCATTGGAACTAGATATGGCGGAAACTTAGCTAGACTATCTGCGGTAATAGTCTTAACAGTTGCATCATTCACTTATGTGACAGCGCAGATTAATGCTACAGGAACAATTGCATCAGTTGCACTTGATATTCCTTTTAACATTGCTGTTTACGTAGGATTAGCAAGTATATTGATGTGTTCAATGCTTGGTGGAATGAGAGCGGTTACATGGACGCAAGTAGCTCAATACATTGTATTGATTATAGCTTACTTGATACCTGTATTCTGGATCAGTAACAAAATGGGTGCTGGAGTATTTCCACACTTAATGTTAGCAGATGAAGTTGCTAGAATCGCTGAGTTAGAAGCTCAGTTTGGTCTTGGCGATGTTAAAAATTCTGCAGCTGATTTAAAACAGGTTCCTAAAGGACTATCAGGTATAACCAAAGCGCACGCTGAAGTTAACACTACACCTTGGAAATTTATTTCATTAGCGGTTTGTATGATGGCTGGAACAGCTTCATTACCACACGTTATGATGAGATATTTTACTACTCCAAGTGTAAAAGCTGCTAGAAGATCAGTAGGTTGGTCACTATTCTTTATATTCCTACTTTATTCATCAGCTCCAATGTTAGCTACATTATCTAAACTATCGTTAATGGATCCAAACTTAGCAACAGGAATTATTGGTAAGTCAATTTCTGAAGTTCAAGCAATTGACTGGTATCAAAACTGGAACCAAGCAAACTTAATGTTTGTAAGCGACTTTAACGGAAATGGAACGCTCGAATTAAACGAGTTCTTCATGGGTGGTAAAGCCGTTGTATTGGCAACTCCAGAGATAGCAGGATTACCATATGTAATTTCTGGTCTAGTTGCTGCTGGAGGTATGGCTGCTGCCATGTCAACAGCTGACGGATTAGTATTAGCGATATCTAATGCATTATCTCACGACATTTACTACAAGATGATTAACCCTAAAGCGGAAACAGCTAAAAGATTGTTAATCGCAAGGATATTACTTGTATTAATTGGTTTCGCTGGAGCAACAATTGCAGCTCTTGAAATTCAAGGTATCTTAGGTTCGGTTATCTGGGCTTTTGACTTTGCGATGTCAGGATTATTCTTCCCACTTGTACTAGGAGTATGGTGGAAGAGAGCAAATGCTCAAGGAGCAGTCGCAGGAATGCTAGGAGGACTAGCCGCTGGAACAGCATACTTAATTGCTGTAAGAAGTGGTTACCCTGGTTTCTTAGATATTACTCAGTTAACATTTGGTATAGTTGGATCAGTAGTAAGCTTAGTACTTATGATCGTAGTCAGCTTGGCAACTAAAGCGCCAGACGCTGCTACTCAGAAAATGGTAGACGATGTTCGTGTACCAAGTGGTAAAGCGATACTAGGAAGACAACACTAAATACTTAATTTTTAAGGGGCGAGAATTTATCGCCCCTTAAGTTTTTTTCTCAGACATGTACGCAAATTTTCACCCAATGATTTACCTAATTGACTACGTCATGGGCATGATCATGTGGACTTTAATTGGTAGAGTTGCAATGAACATATTTCAAAGGGAAGACTCTAGTTTTTTCTTTATGAAAGTTTTCGTTAAATTGACAGATCCTTTTATAACGATGTTTAGGTTTATAACTCCATCCTTCATCATAAAACCTCTAGTGCCTTTATATGTGGCTTGGTTTTTCTATATGTTCAGATTTTATCTAATGCCTTACTTAATGGGTTATTCAGTAATGGGTATGCTCTCTTTTCCATTGGAAAGTGAAATTGCGTCTCAAATCTACCAAATATTTGGTAAAAAATAATTCAAAAAAAAAACAAAAATTGATACTAGTAAATAAGTATCAATGAAAAAAATAAAAATTTCACCATCAATTTTATCCGCTGATTTTAGTCAACTTGGACAAGAAATTAAGAATTTGGAAAGCGGTGGCGCTGATATGATCCATGTAGATGTTATGGATGGTCACTTTGTACCTAATCTAACTATAGGCCCTCCCGTGATAAAAGCTTTAAGGAAATATACCAATATTCCATTTGACGTTCATTTAATGATCAATCCTGTGCATAAGTATATAAAAGATTATGCAGAAAGTGGTGCTGATATAATTACAATACACCCAGAGGCAACTACTTCATTGCAAGGGTCTATTGAAGAGATAAAAAAATATAAAAAAAAAGTGGGTTTATCTTTGAATCCAGACACAAAAATTGAAGTAATAGAAAAGTATCTAGATCAAATTGATTTAGTTTTAGTAATGAGTGTTTTTCCAGGATTTGGAGGTCAAAAATTTATAAAAGATGTTCTAAAAAAAATTGAAAAATTAAGCGAAATTAAAAATAAAAATAGTTTTAAATTTGATATTGAAGTTGATGGTGGAATAAATTTCTCAAATTTTAAAGAAGTTCTTGAAGCTGGGGCAAATATTTTAGTTTCAGGTACAACAATTTTTAAAGAAAATAATGGAGACATTAAGAAAAATATAAATTTTTTAAAAACTATTTAGATTGCATGGGTTACAAAGAAAATTCTATCATTAATCCTTTTTTATATATTACAAAGCAAATTAGAAAAATTTATTTAAACTCAAGTATTTATAATACTAAAATTTCAAAAATTTTTGATGGTGGTTTTGAGTATATTCCACACCTTAAGATATTTGATTGTATAGTAAAAGTTAAAGATCGTAGAAATAGAATTGAGGATTACGATATAGAAAGTATCTGGAAAAATCAAAATTTGACAAAAAAAGATTTTAAAAAACTACATAGTTTTTTTTGGTTGTTTACTATTGATTTAAAATCTTCAAAGAAAATTACTAGATCTGTAATCTCTAATTGGACAAATTTAAATCAAAACTACAGTTTCAAAAGCTGGGAACTAGACACACTCTCAAAGAGAGTTATTTCTTGGATAGCAAATAGCAACAACTTCTATCATGAAGGTGATGAGAATTTTAAAATAAATTTTACAAAAATTATAAAAAAACAATTAAATCATTTAACTAATGAAATAGAAAATACTGAACTAGTTAATGTTAAAATGATCGGGTGTTCCGCAATTATTATGGGTGGTCTATGTTTTAAAAGTCAAATGCAATATTTAAATATTGGATTTCAATTACTAAAGAAAATAATTAACACTTTTTTTGATAACGATGGCTTTCCAAAATCTAGAAATCCGAGACAGGTAATTTTTTACTTAAGGTATTTTGTTTTTATAAGAGAATTACTAAAAGATTCTAATACTGATATACCAGAGTTTTTAAATGAAATTATATTTTATCTCGGTCAATCTTTTAATTTTTATTTTGAAGAGAACGACGGTACTTGTTTGTTTAATGGCAACCATAATTTAGATACTACTGAGTTCAAAAAATATTTAAAAGAACATTGCTATAAATTTAAGAACAAATTTAATAGTATTGGAGGTTATTCAATACTTAAAAATAAAAAAGATAAAATTGTAGTTGATTTTGGAACAGCACCTGAAAAGAAATACTCTGCTGATTACCAATCGGGTGCCTTATCGTTTGAGATTTTTCACAATAAAGAAAAAATAATCACTAATTGTGGGTACTTTCAAGATTATAATCATAAATTAAATATTTTATCTAAATCAACAGCCGCACATTCTACGCTCTCAATTGATGATAGGTCTTCATGTAAATTTAAAAAGGAGAATTTAGGTTATTTTACTTTGGAAAATAACATTAAAGTGACAAACAAAAAAATTTACCAAGATGATGAAATTTGGGAAATACAAGGAGTACATGACGGTTACATGAAAGAATATGGCATTTTACATCAAAGAAATATTAAATTTTTTCCGAAAGAATTTAAGTACATTGGAGAGGATTTAATAGTTAGCAAAAAAAATTTTCGAAAAATTGGTTATGATATTAGATTTCATTTACTACCAAGTACTAACGCAATAAAGACACAGGATAAGCAGTCTATTTTATTACAACTTAAAAAAACTGGATGGAGATTCATTTGCAATCATAAAAATTTTGGCATTGAGACAGGACTATATTTTGGAAAAAAAAATTCTTACACTGAAAATAAAAATATTTATGTAAGTGGAGTAATTACAAAGGAAGAAGAAAAAATTAAATGGGAAATCAGAAAAATATGAAGAGAAAAATAAGAAGAGCTCTAATATCTGTTTCTGACAAGTCTGAACTTTATAAAATTTTACCAACGTTAAAAAAATTTAAAGTTGAGGTTATAAGCTCTGGAGGCACTTTTAATTATATAAAAAAACATAAATTTAAATGTTCTGAGATAAGAGATTTCACAGGTTTTCAGGAAATTTTAGACGGTAGAGTAAAAACTCTACATCCTAAAGTACATTCTGGAATACTTTTTAAGAGAGATAATAAAAAACACCTCAATCAAATAAAAAAACAAAACTTTAAAAATATAGATCTTGTAATTGTTAATTTTTATCCTTTTGAAAAAACTGTTCTTGAAACTAAAAACGAAAATAAAATAATCGAAAATATTGATATTGGTGGTCCAGCTCTAGTGAGATCTGCTGCAAAAAACTTTAAAGATGTGGTTGTAATTACATCTAACCATCAATTGGATGGTTTAGTTAATGAAATGAACAATAATAAAGGGTCAACATCACTTAAATTTAGGAAAGAATTATCTCAAGAAGCTTTTAATGAAACTGCTTACTACGACACAAATATTTCAAAATACTTTAATACAATTATGGAGAATAAATATCCGAATAAGATTACTTTTAATGGAACATTAATTAGCAAATTAAGGTATGGGGAAAATCCACATCAATCGGGAGCATTATACTCTAGAGAAAATTTTGCAGAATTAGAAAAATTAAATGGTAAAGAATTAAGTTATAATAACTATAACGATATTTATTTTGGACTAGATATTATTAATAGTTTACCAAAAGGGATAGGCACAACTATAATTAAGCATGCTAATCCATCAGGCGTATCTATTGAAAAAAATCAATTTTCTAGCTTCAAACAAGCTTTTAATTGTGATCCAATAAGTGCATTTGGTGGGGTTATTATTTGTAACTATAAAATTAAGTTAGAAACAGCTAGAGAGATAAACAATAAATTTTTTGAAGTTGTAGTTGCTAAAGATTTTGATGCTAAAGCTTTATCTATTTTAAAGAAAAAAAAGAACTTAAGAATTATTAAAAATAATCAAAAACCTGGCGCAAATCAATTAATCATTAATACACTTTCAAGAAACTTTATTTTACAAACTTCTGATAATAAAAATTTAAATAAAAAAATGTTTAAAGTTGTGTCAAAAAAGAAACCTAGTAAAAAAATTTTTAATGATCTTATTTTTGCATTCAATATTTGTAGATTTGTAAAATCTAATGCAATTGTATTAACAAATAATAATTCAACAGTAGGAATTGGATCGGGACAACCTAGCAGATTGGATAGTTGTGAAATTGCTGTTAATAAAATGAAAAAATTTAATCACAATTCAGAAAATTTAGTTGCGGCTTCCGATGCTTTTTTTCCTTTTGTTGATGGGATTGAGACACTAGTCCAATCTGGTGTAAAAGCGATTATTCAGCCCTACGGCTCAATACGAGATAAGGAAATTATAAAGTTTGCCAACAATACAGATACTGTGCTAGTTTTTTCGAAAACTAGACATTTTAGACATTAGTTTATTTTATCAATTTTAGCGGCAAGAATAAAATCGCTTTCAGCCAGACCATTTATTGCATGAGTAAATATTTTAATTTTTGCATATCCCCAACCAAACCATATGTCTGGATGATGTCCTTCATTTTCAGCAATTGTTCCAACTTTGTTAACAAAATTTTGGGCATCTATAAAATTTTCAAAATTAAATTCTTTTAACAAATAAAAATTTTCATTTTCGTTTTTTTTGACATCCCATCCATCAACTTTCTTTAAATATTTATGAATTTCACTTAAATTAAATGATGGAATTCCTCCTTCGCAAGGTACACATTTTTTTTTTGATAAATCTTCCATAATAATAACTTTTTGGAGCGGGCAATGGGACTTGAACCCACGACCTTCTCGTTGGCAACGAGACGCTCTACCACTGAGCTACGCCCGCTTATAAATAAATATTATAATTAAAGGCTTTTTACGAATTAAGCAAGGGTCAATATGAACATAGATCTTTTAAAAATTATTTGTTACTTTTTAATTAAATGAGCAAAAATTTTAAACTACCCAATACTCTACCCATCTTTCCACTTTCAAATTTTATATATTTTCCAAATACATCTGCGCCTTTAAATATTTTTGAACCAAGATACATCCAAATGATTGATGAGAGCATGAAAACTAATCGTATGATTGGTATGGCTCAACCCAGGGGTACAAGTGTTAAGGAAAAACCTGATCTGTTTAAAGTAGGATGTTTGGGAAAAATATCTAGTTTTAATGAAACCGAAGATGGAAGATATGTAATAGTTTTAAATGGAGTTTCCAGATTTAATATTGTTGAAGAAATAGACAATGGAAAAATTTTTAGAGAATTTAAAATAAATTTTGAAGGTTTTGAAGATGACATTAATGGCAAAGAGGTAGATATAAAATTTTCTGATCTAAATATGATATTCAATAATCTCAAAAAAATATTTGAAAAACAAGGTTATTTAATAAATTGGAAAGAGTTAGAAAAACAAAGTTTAGATCAAACTATAAATACACTATCTATGGCTTCACCATTTTCTAAAGAAGAAAAACAAATGTTATTGGAAGCTAGAGATTTAGAGTTTAGAAAACAGAAACTTGAACAAATAATAAAACTTTATACTTCAGATAGCTTTAGCAACAAAACATTACAATAACTATAAAATAAATCCTTTATCTGCAAAGCTCTCTAATTTTTTTTTTATAAAAGTATTTTTATTAGTAAATTTAAAAAGTCTATCAACAGATTTAAAATTATATTTATTTAAAAGTTTAAAAAACTCATGCAAAAAATCAATTCCAATTCCAAAAAGAAAATTTGTATTCTTTCTCTTTTTCTCAAATTTCTCTAGGACAGAACTTAGGTTTAATCCAAGATTTAAGTTTTTTTTTATTAATTCACTTAAAATTTTAGCATCACGCAAAGTCATGTTGAATCCTTGTCCAGCTAGAGGATGGACTCTGTGCAATGCATCGCCAAATGATAAAATATTTTTATGATAATAGTTACGTGATAAAGACAGATAAATTGGAAATTCCTGAAACTTATCAATATTTTTGATTTTATAATTTTTATTATAATATTTAATAAGATTTATTATTCTTGATTGATCTTTTGTTAAATCTTTATCAAATACAGAAAAGACAATTGAGGTCTTTTTATTAGAAATAGGTAAAAAAGCCAAGGGTCCAAATTTTGTAAAATATTGTTCTGCAATATTATTTTTTTTTTTTGGATGATTAATAATTGTCGTAAAAGCAGTACTTTTATAATTTTTTTTGTAATGTTTACTAAAAAATTTTTTAAATAAAAAATTATTTGTATCAGTTATTATAATTATGTCATAATTTTTTTTTTTTAAGTCTAGAAATTGTTTCTGTGTTGTGTTCTTTTTAAATTTAACAAGTTTATTTTTTTTAATTTTAGTTTCTAGAGTTTTATAAAAATGATTATAATTTGTCATAAAAAAACTACTTTTTTTTGATTTAAAATTTAAAAAAACATTAGGATTCTTATCCTTATACAGATTAATTTCTTTGATATCCCAACAATCTGTTTTTTGTAAAATTTTTTCTTTCTCTAAAAAATCAATACTATAATTAGATAATCCGATTGTTCTAGATGTTGTACGAGATATATCATTTAAATTTTTATTATTAGAATAATAAATATCTACGTCTACGCCTTTATTAATAAAAATTTTTGATAATACCAAAGTTGTTAAACTTTTTCCTATTAAACAAACAGTCATAATTTTTTTAATTTTAACAATAAATATTAAATGATACAAAGTGGTAAATTTGATTCTTTATGAATTTTAAAAATAATGTTGAAAAGGTTAGAGATTACGCAGTAAAAAGACTAATTGAATTTATTGGAATTTTAATACTATTTTTTGCAATACTCGTATTCTTAGCATTAATTAGTTATAGTCCAAATGATCCAAATTTTATTTATCCAAATAATCAGGAAATTAATAATATTTTAGGTATAAATGGAAGTATTGGTGCTGATTTTTTATTACAGTCTATAGGTTTAATCTGTTATTTTTTACCAGTAACTTTAATATTCTTATCAACAACAATAATCTATCAAAAAAATTTAATTCAGATTGTTAACAGTTTTTTTTATATGATTTGTTATTCAATTATTGGAACTGTGTTTTTAGCTCAGTTTTACGAAGAGGCCTTTTTTCTAATAATTAATGGAAATGGTGGATTTGTAGGGAGCTACTTATACAATAGTATATTTTTTGAAGTTGCAAATCTTAATGTTGAACTATCGTATTATCTCCAAATATTATTATTCATTATATTCTTTCTTATGAGTATTAAATTCAGAATAATTTGGTTTTCATCTATAAAAAAAATTTTTAGATTTAATAAAATCATTAAATCAGTTGAAACTCCAAAAGTTAGAAATGAGATATCTGAGATACAAGATAATATTCAAGAGACTTTTTCTTTTGATAGAAATAATGAAAAAAAAGATAGTCAAAAAAGAGTTTTTAATTTGCCAAAACTTGATTTGCTAGAACAGCCAAAAGTAAAAAATAAGAAAAATAATTTGAGAAGCGATATAAATGAACAGTTTCTAGAAAAAATACTTTTAGACTTTGGAGTAGAGGGCAAAATTAGAAAAATTAGTTCAGGACCTGTCGTGACCTTAAATGAGTTTGAACCTGCTGCTGGGATCAAAGTTTCTAAAATTATAAATTTATCTGATGATATAGCACGAAATACAAGTTCAGAGTCTGCTAGAATTTCTGTTATTCCTGGCTCTAGTTCAGTAGGTATCGAATTGCCAAATCTAGAAAGAGATAACGTTTCATTGAGGGAAATACTAAGCAGCCCTAAGTTCAATAGCAAAGATTTGATTTTGCCAATAGCGCTTGGCAAAAGTATATCTGGTCAACCAATAATAGGTGATTTATCCTCAATGCCTCACTTGCTAATTGCTGGTACAACTGGTTCTGGTAAGTCAGTTTGTATAAATACTATAATACTTTCTCTTTTATATAGGCATAAACCTGATCTATGTAAGTTTATTTTAATTGATCCTAAAATGCTTGAATTATCAACATATGAAGGGATACCGCATCTTTTGTGTCCTGTTATCACTGAAGCAAAAAAGGCTGCAACTGTTTTAGGTTGGGTGGTTAAAGAAATGGAAAATAGATACAAATTAATGACAAAAGTTGGGGTAAGAAATATTGGAGGATACAATAAAAAACATAAACTACCTATGCCATATATTGTTGTAATTGTTGATGAGATGTCAGACTTAATGTTAGTTGCAGGCAAAGAAATAGAAAACTATATTCAAAAACTCTCTCAAATGGCTAGAGCAGCCGGAATTCATATAATAATGGCAACACAAAGACCAAGTGTAGATGTTATAACAGGAACTATCAAAGCAAATTTTCCAACTAGAGTATCATTTCAGGTTTCATCAAAAATAGATAGTAGAACTATACTAGGTGAACAAGGTGCCGAACAGCTTTTAGGAAAGGGTGACATGTTATATATGTCCTCAGCAAACAGAATAACAAGAATTCATGCACCATTTGTATCTGAAAGTGAAATAGAAAAAATTAACGATTTTTTAAGGTCTCAAGGTGAGCCTGAATATGTAAATGAAATTTTAAGTTTACCAGATGAAAAGGGGGTAAATATAAGAGATAATGGGGATGATCAATTAGATGATTTATATGAAACAGCGTTACAAATTGTAAAATCTGAAAGAAAGGCATCTACATCATTACTACAAAGAAAACTCCAGATTGGTTACAATAGAGCGGCTAGGATAATAGATATGATGGAGGAAAAGGGAATTGTGAGTAAAGCGAATCATGTTGGCAAAAGAGAAGTTCTTAAATGAAATATTTTTTAACAACTTTATTAATTCTTGCTTCCATGACTACTAAGACTTATTCAGAAATTAAAAAAAAAATTATAAATACTTTAACAATGTCTAATAATTATGAATTTAGATTTACTCAAAAGATTAATAAAAAAAAGGAAACTGGAAACTGTGTTTTATTATTTAATAGAAAGATAAACTGTAAATACGATAATTCAGACAAAATATTAATTTCTGATGGTAAAAATCTTATTATCAAAAATAAAAACTCTGATATCCCAAACTTTTATAAATTAAAAAATACTACTTTTTACAAAATTTTAGATAAGAATTATTTAATTAACGAGCTAAATAAGAGTAATATTAAGAATAAAAATGGTGAAATATTTGTAAATCTAAACTATCAAGATATTGGAATAAAAGTTTTTTTTGATAAGGAAAAACATCTTTTAAAGGGTTGGCAAACAATAGATATGTATAATAATTCTGTATTTACAGAAATTAAAATTCTTGAAATTAATAAAATTATTGATGAAGATTTATTTGATATTAAAAAATTTAATTAACTTTCTAGTACATTAATTTTTTCTTTCTTAAATACAGTCATTCCTCTTGCAATATAATTTTTTAATGCATTAGGGTGATCCAGTGTACAAGTATGAAGCCAGACTCTTTTGATTTGTTTTTCAAAAGATTTTTTTATTGCTATGCTTAAAGCATATCCTCCAATTCCTTTACCTATATATTCCTCTAATAACCCAAAGTATGAAATCTCAGTCTCTTTTAATTCTGGATTGTATAAGAGCTCAAAGAAACCTGCTAGATCATTATTTTCACTAATCACATAAGTTTCCAAATTTTGATTAGAGATATAATCAACCCATTTTTCATCTGACCAACTAAGTCTATCTATCCATCTATGTTTTTTTCCAACTTGTTTATAAAAAAATTTGTTTAGTTGAAAATCAGGTTTGATTTTTTTTACTAAGTATCTGTTTTTATTTATTGAATTAGTTTTAAGATTTTTTAAGTCTTTTAATTCTAGGAAATTTCTTTGAACAGGAATCATCATTCAACCATTTTACCAACTTTTTCACCGCCAAAAAGATGAAAATGTAGGTGAGGAACTTCTTGTCCACCGTTTTCGTTAATATTTGATAAAACTCTATAACCTTTTCCCGTATCAGATGAAATTTGTAATTTTTTTGCAACAATATTAATTCCTTTTATCAATCCTGAAATCTCTTGTTCGGAAGCCTTTGATGCAAAATCATCTAAATCGATGTATTTGCCTTTAGGAATAATTAATGCGTGAATTTTTTTTTGAGGATTAATGTCGTAAAAAGATAAAACATAGTCATCTTCATAGATTTTTTCACAAGGTATCTCTCCTCTTAAAATCTTTGCAAATATATTGTTATCATCGTATGTCATTTTATAATATTAATTTCATTGATAATGCTTACTATTTTCTGTCCTCTCACTACTGCATTTACATAAGCACATTCATAATATGCAAAAGAACTTTCCTCTGCTATTTGTTTTAGTTCTAAACACTTAGAGCTATTTACTACATATAAATGTTCTTTCAACTCTGGTGGGTCTCCTAAATACATCATAAGTGCAATAACTTGATCTTCTCTCTCAAAATCGCTTTTTTCCTCGATTTCAGCAACTCTATCCCCAACTCCGATTTCAAATTCTGTAAAAGCAACATAGCCTTTGTAAATTATGAAAACCAAAACCAAATAAAAAACTAATTTTATTTGCCCCATAATTTTTATTTTCTTCTATTCTCTAATTCAGACATCACGTCTTCTATTTTAATATTATTAGACTCCAAGTACATAATTAAATGATAAAAAACATCTGCAGCTTCGTGAATTTTATTACTGTCTTTATCAACAGACTCGATCAGCTCATTGATCTCCTCAATAATCTTTTCTTTATTCAAATTTTTATCATTCAATAATTTATTAGTGTAAGAACCATCGACAGGATTTTGTTTTCGCTGTCTTGCAAGATTAATTAAGTCTTCTAAGACATTTAGCATTCTAAATTCTAACAGGAATTCCTTTTGAATCCAAATATTCCTTTGCTTCTTTTATAGAGTGTTTTCCATAGTGAAATATTGAAGCTGCAAGGACAGCACTTGCTTTTCCTAATTTAATTCCTTCAACTAAATGATCAAGATTACCAACTCCTCCAGATGCAATCACTGGTATATTTACTTTAGATGATATTTTTGACATTAATTCAATGTCATAACCAACTTGGGTTCCATCTCTATCCATAGAGGTTACTAATAATTCTCCAGCACCACACTCTTCCATTTTTTTTGCATATACTATTGCATCTATGCCAGTGCTATTTCTTCCTCCATGGGTAAATATTTCCCAATTTTTTCCATTTTTTTTGGCATCTATTGCAACAACAATGCATTGGGAGCCAAATTTTTTTGAACTTTCGATAACTACTTTAGAATTTTGAACAGCTGCTGTATTAATTGACACTTTATCAGCACCGCAGTTGAGTAGCTTATTAATATCTTCTGCACTTCTTATTCCTCCTCCAACAGTTAAAGGAACAAAACATTTTTTAGAAGTTTTTTCTACTACTTCATAAATTGTGTCTCTATTTTCATTTGAGGCTGTGATATCCAAGAAACAAATCTCATCAGCTCCACCATCACTATAAATTTTTGCTTGTTCAACTGGATCACCTGCATCCTTTAAGTCAACAAAGTTAATACCTTTTACAACACGCCCATTTTTTACATCTAAACAAGGTATAATTCGATTTTTAAGCATCTTCTTTAACTAACTCTTCCAGTTTAATATCGCCATCATAAATAGCTTTACCAACTATAATACCTTCAATATTTTTTAAATTCTTTGCTTTTTTAATATCATCTATTGATGAAACTCCACCAGATATAATTACTGGGCAATTTGATTTGGCAGCAACTTTTGATGTTTCTTCGAAATTCGGACTTTGCTTCATACCATCCCTATCAATATCAGTATAAATTAATCTACTAACACCATAGTCATTAACTTCATTTAAATAATCTAATGTTAATTGATTAGAACTTTCTTTCCATCCAGATATTGATAAATACCCATTTTTAGAATCTAAGCCTAAAGCAATTTTATTCAGAAATTTTTCACATGCTTCTTTTAAAAAGTTTTTATCTTTAATGGCAGCACTTCCTAGAATTACTTTATCAACACCAGCATCTACATATTTTTGAACACTGCCAAGATTTCTAATACCACCACCTACCTCAACGTTTAAATCAAATTTACCAACTATGTTTTGAATTATGTCTAAATTTACAGTTTCACCAGTTAAAGCCCCATCTAGATCAACAATGTGTAAATTTTCAAATCCATGACTTTTGAATTTTTCAGCTTGTTCAATTGGAGACATACTGTACTCAGTTTTATTATCAAAATCTCCCTTGATTAATCTTACACACTTTTTGTCTTTAATATCTATTGCAGGAAATATTTTCATTTATAAACTTATAAAATTATCAATTATTTTGAGCCCGAACTTGTCACTCTTTTCTGGATGAAATTGTGTACCAAATATATTTTCTTTTTCGACTGAACAAACAATATTTGATGAATAATCTGTTGTTGCTGAAATCACTTTTTTATCCTCAGGAACAAATTCATAACTATGTACAAAGTACATATGAGACTTATCTTTTACATCCTTTAAAATTTTACTATCCTTCATAATATTAATTTCATTCCAACCTATGTGGGGTAATTTATATTTTCCGTTTTGATTATCTATCTTTGTAACTTTTCCAGGTATCCACCCTAATCCTTTTGTTTCTGTTTCCTCGTATCCAACATCTGCGAACATTTGTAAACCAACACAAATTCCAAGTAGAGGTTTTTTATTGTTTATCGCAAAATCATTTAAAGTTTCAATAAGGCCATTAATTTTATTTAAGGCATCGATGCAACTCTTGAAGGAACCTTGGCCTGGTAAGACGACCTTGTCGCTCGATTTAATTTTATTAAGATCAGAAGTAACTCCAATTTTAACTTTATTTTGTGCTACTTCTTTAAATGAGTTTATGACAGAACTTATGTTCCCTGATTTGTAATCAACAATTGTTACGTTCATTAATTCTTATAAAGAACCTTTAGTCGATGGTATTACGTTCTTATTTCGTGGATCAATTTCAAGTGCGCTTCTTAAAGATCTTGCTAATCCTTTAAAACAAGACTCAACTTTGTGATGACTATTATCGCCATATAAATTTTCTATGTGTAGAGTGATACCTGCTGCTTGTGAAAATGCCTGGAACCACTCTTTAAATAATTCAGTGTCCATTTCACCAAGCTTTTCTACTTTCAAATCAACTTTCCAAATTAAATAAGGTCTATTCGAAACATCTAAAGCAACTCTTGTTAAAGTTTCATCCATTGGAATCATTGCATGTGCGTATCTTTTTATCCCTATGAATTTTTTTGACGCTTTTTTTAAACATTCACCAATTGCAATGCCTGTGTCTTCAGTCGTGTGATGAAGATCAATATGTGTATCGCCTTTAGCTTTGACTTTTAAATCAATTGAGGAGTGTTTTGATAATTGTTCTAACATATGGTCTAAAAAACCAATACCAGTGTCTATTTTAAACTTGCCTTTACCATCGATATTTATAGCAACATCGATTTTAGTTTCTTTAGTTTTTCGACTTATCTCTGCTTTTCGCTTCATATTTAGTTAGATATATATGCATTATCTATTGATATCAATAACAGTTAATTTAGCACTTGAACATTTAAAATTAGTATCCATTTAACTGAAATGACAACGATAGTACTGGTAAGAAAAAATAATGACGTAGTTGTGGCAAGCGACGGTCAAGTGAGTATGGGAAATACAGTGATAAAAAGTAATGCTAACAAAGTTCGTAAAATTGAGAAAAGAAATGTGATTGCTGGATTTGCTGGATCCACAGCCGATGCATTAACTTTATTTGAGAGATTAGAAGCTAAACTTGAAAAACATGCAGGAAATTTAACAAGAGCTGCTGTTGAATTAGCTAAAGATTGGAGAACAGATAAATACTTAAGAAGGTTAGAAGCTCTTATGGCAATTGGTGATAAAGAAAAAAGTTTTATTATTTCAGGAACTGGAGACGTCTTGGAGCCTGAAGGAGATGTTATTGGAATTGGTTCAGGAGGAAATTATGCATTAGCTGCTGCAAAAGTATTAATGGATACTGAATTAAAAGCTGAAGAAGTAGCAAAAAAAGCTATACAAGTTGCAGCTGATATCTGTGTGTTTACAAATCATAATATAAAAGTTGAAAAAATTTAATGGAAAAATCTAACGTAAAAACTTTCCCAAAGAAAACTGAGGAAAAAAAACAAAATCATATTGACTCATTATCTCCAAGAGAAATTGTTTCTGAGTTAGATAGATACGTTGTTGGTCAAAATAAAGCTAAAAGGGCAGTAGCTATTGCTTTAAGAAACAGATGGAGAAGACAAGCTTTGACAGGTGATATGCGGGACGAGGTGCTTCCTAAAAATATTTTAATGATTGGCCCAACTGGAGTTGGTAAAACAGAAATATCTAGAAGATTATCAAAATTAGCAGAAGCTCCTTTTGTAAAAGTTGAAGCTACAAGATTTACTGAAGTTGGTTATGTTGGAAGAGACGTTGAACAAATTATAAGAGACCTGCTTGAAATAGCTATTGCTATGGAAAAGGTTAAAAAAAGAAGAGAAGTACATGCAAAAGCTCAAAAATTAGCTGAAGAGAGAGTATTGGATGCCTTAGTCGGAAATAAAGCATCTGTTGCAACAAGAGAGAGTTTCAGAAAAAGACTAAGAGATGGTGACTTAGATGATAACGAAATAGAAATAGCTACTAATGAGTCTAGTAACATGCCCAGCTTTGAAATTCCAGGCATGCCTGGTGCGAATATTGGAATGATAAATATTGGCGACATGTTAGGCAAATCTATGGGAGGTAAAACAAAAAAGAAAAAAATGACTGTTAAAGAATCTCATGAAATATTACTTAATGAAGAAGCAGACAAACTAATCGAGCAAGACAAAATTATAAAATCAGCAAAAAATGTAACTGAAAATAATGGTATAGTATTTTTAGATGAAATCGACAAAATTTCAGGAAGGACAGACAGGGTTGGCGGAGATGTATCAAGAGAAGGTGTTCAAAGGGACTTGCTTCCATTAATTGAGGGCACAACAGTTAGCACAAAATATGGACCTGTTAAAACTGATCACATTTTATTTATTGCATCTGGAGCCTTTCAATTAGCAAAGCCATCGGACTTATTGCCTGAACTTCAAGGTAGATTGCCAATTAGAGTAGAATTAGATGCGCTCACAAGTGAGGATTTTAAAAGAATTTTAAAAGAACCAGATAATAGTTTAATCAAACAATACCAAGCATTGCTTAAAACGGAAAATGTTGACCTAGAATTTTCTGAGGATGGTATTGAGACCATTGCTAATCTTGCAACAGAGGTTAACTCATCTGTAGAAAATATTGGTGCAAGAAGACTTCATACAATAATCGAGAGAATTCTTGATGAAATTAGTTTCACAGCAACTGACAGATCTGGAGAAAAAATTATCATAGATTCTGAGTACGTTAAAAAAAATCTCGGGCAGCTAGTTAAAGATAATGATTTGTCAAAGTTTATTCTTTAATTTTGAGAAATAAAGTAAAGAAACCTGAATTTTTATTATCAGTATTATCCTCAATTTTTTTTATAATTCTCATTAATTCTGAATTAGATTTAATAAATTCAGGAACCGAATATTTTAAAATACCCAAATCTTTTGATTGGTAGGGATTCTGCTCGACTTTAGATCTTAGTCCTTTTCCAGTAATTATATTCAATTTTTCAATTTTTTTTTCAAAGCAAGCCGTTATAAATTTTTCAATTTTATTATTTGCTTGGTCTAAAGAAAAACCATGAAGATCTATTGTTGACTCTTTTTTTTTATATTGAGAATCTTTATCAATATTATCTTTGTTGTAAATTTTCTCTTTTCCTTCTATAAAATCTTTCCAAACCTTTAGATCTTTTTTAGATAACTTTTTATTCAATTAAATGTTGGTCTCAATCAAAGCCCAATTTGGATCATTTGATTTCACGTTTTTAGAAAATTTCCAGGTATCATAAACTTTTTTTACTTTTTCTGGATCCCCGGCTATTACTTTAGAATTTTTATCTTTAACACATGAGATGATTTCACTCACGAAATCTACAGTGACTTCAAGAAAATTTCCATTTCTCTCATGATTTTTAATCTCTGCTGAATTTATTCCTATAAAAGTTGTTTCAGATATATTGCCTTGTTTTTCTCTTTCGTTAATTGCTGCCTCAAATTGTTTGAAAACATTCTTTTCTAAAAGATTTTTAATACCCTTTAAATTTCCTTTTGAAAAGTCAGTTATAATATTCTCATACGCAATCTTTGCGCCTGATAAAAATTCTGTTTTGGCTTTATCATCAAAGACGTCAAAGTTTGTTTTTTTGACTGGATTTACATTTGGGAATTCATGTGGAAAACTTTGGGTAATATCCTCTTCAAAGCCAGATTTTTTACCTAGAATACCCCTTAGTCTCAAAAATATGAAACCTGCAATCATGGCTAAAAGTATTATGTCAATATATTCAAAGCTATAACTCATAATTATATAATATTTACTCTATTGCTTAATTTCAACTAGCAAATTAGATTAATGACAAATGAACACACTTTTATTAATTATTTTATTTATTCCTCTTGTTGAAATATACCTTTTCATTCAAATTGGTGCTCAAATAGGAGCTTTTAACACTATCCTGATAATTCTTTTGACCGCTGTTATTGGCATATACTTTGTCAGATTGCAGGGTTTGACCACTTTAAAATCAGGAGTTACACAACTTTACAGAAACCAAATACCTGTTTATGAAATGATGTCTGGTGCTGCTTTGGCTATCGCAGCTTTGCTTTTGATCATTCCAGGATTTGCTACAGACGTAATTGGTTTTCTTTTAATTCTTCCAATAACTAGAAGTTTAATATTTAAATATTTAGGTAAAAAGTACAAAAAAGAAAAAGTTAAAGATGATTTGATAGAAGGTGAATATGAGGATAAAGATAAATAATGGAAAAAAAATATAAAATTTTAGGAGAATTTATAAAAGATATATCAGCAGAAACTAAAGACGTTGAAAGTTATATATACACCAAAGAAAATATTTCAAAGTTTAAATTATTTATTGATATAAACACTAAACCTTTAAAAAATAAGATGGCAGAAGTTTCAATAACAACAAAGTTTAAGGAGACAGATGAGAGTAAAAAAAATAGCTATTTTGAGATGATTTATGCTGTAATTGTCAAAATTGATGAAGATGTAAATACTAAAGAAATTTTAGAGCCTATTTTTTTAAAAGAAGTTCCTACAGAAGTTTATCCTAAAATTGAAAAAACTTTATTAAACTTACTTGAATATTCTGGTTACCCAAATGTGAAGTTTGAGAGCAAAGTAGACTTTAACGAGCTTTATAAAAATAGGGGTAATTAAACAATTTTTTTTAAAGATTTTTTCATAAATACTTTGTAATTTTCTAATTCATCTTCTGTTGGTTGAATTATTTTTTTACAGTATTCTACTTTATTAGAAGTATTTGTATTAATAATTTCTTCTGTATTAAAATTTAATCTAGGCTCTTTTTGATCAATTAAATTAATATAAACCTTAGATAAAAGTTCACAGTCAATTAATGCTGTATGAAATTTTCTTCTGGAGTTATCTATCCTGAACCTTTTACATAATGCGTCTAAGCTTATTGAAGATCCAGGAAATTTTTCTCTTGCAATGTCTAATGTATCAATAACATTATCTTTAGATATTGTGGATTTGCCTATTAATTTAAGTTCATTATTAATGTGTGAAATATCAAATTCTGCATTATGTATTACTAATTTTTTATTATGTATAAATTGTAGAAAATCGTCGACAACATCAGAAAATTTCTTTTTATCTGCTAGAAATTCATCCGTGTAACCATGAACTTTAATAGCATCTTCAGATACTTTTCTTTGTGGATTTAAATAGCAATGAAAAGTTTTATTAGTTGGCATTTGATTTTTTAATTCGATGCAGCCAATTTCAACAATACGATGACCTTTAGCAACTGACAAACCTGTTGTTTCTGTATCAAGTACTACTTCTATCATTTAATATCTTTGCTTTAAGTAATTTAACTTTCCTTTTCATAATAGCACTATTATAATTATTCACCAAAACATAGTTTGATTTATTTTTTTTTTGTTTCAATGTAAGTTGGGATTTTCTAAGAATATTTATTAGTTTTTGATTAAAGTTTTTTCTCTCTTTTAACTTTTTATCAACATCTTTTTTTTTAGTTTTTAGGAATATAATAACATCTTTTCTTTTATACATTTTATTTTCTAAATATAAAGGTATGTCTAAAACAACAATTTTCTTTTTTCTATTTTTTTTTAAAAACATATTTAGTTTTTTTCTAATAAAGGGATGAACTATAAAACCTATACTTTTTAGATTGGAAGATTTATCTTTAATTGTGTTTGATAACTCAAGTTTTTTAATTGGAAAGGTCTTTATAAACTGAGGAAATTTTTTTTTTAATTTGTTAAAGCACTGTATGTTACTTTTATATAGTCTTTTGACCTCTGCATCTGCAAAAAAACAAGGTGCTTTAAATAGTTTTGAAATATACGTTTTGCCCGAACCAATATCTCCTACTAAACTAATTTTGATCATCCCAATATATTTAAAACTTCCTCGTCAATTTTAGGAATTACATTGTTCCATATTGAAAACGACTGATTGGCCTGATAAATAAACATAAACATACCATTTTCAATTCTGTTGCCATTTTTCCTAGCTTTCTTTAAAAATTGGGTCTCTTTTGGATTGTAAATAATGTCATAGAAAATTTTATCCTTTGCCTTAAGATCTAAATCTAAACTATCATCTTTTAAACCGACACTTGTAGCATTTATTACTATATCAAAATCAGGTATTTTTCCCCAATTCAATACTTCGACTTCATTAAATTTCTTTTTAATGTTTTCAGCTTTCTCAATAGTTCTGTTTGATAAAAATATTTTTTTACATCCCATGCTTAATAAAGAATAAATAATTGAAGGGACAACCCCGCCTGCTCCCAAAATTAAAATTGATTTATGTAAAACATTAATTTTTGAGTGTCTTAAACCTAGTTCGAACCCAGCAACATCTGTATTATGCCCAATTATATCATCTCCATTTTTATAAATAGTATTAACAGAATCGGTTTTTTCAACTTCTAAACTAAGTTTATCTAAATATTTTGTAACCTTGTTTTTAAAAGGAACAGTCACATTTATTCCGTGTATCTCCTCATTTCTTAACTTATTGATAAAATCTTTCAATTCTGATTCCTCTAGTTTAATTTTGTCATAATACGCATTAATTTTATTTTTTTTGATCCAAAAATTATGTAGCTCAGGAGAAAGAGAATGACTTATAGGATTACCTATTACGAAAAATTTTTTCATTCGTGCTCCTGTAGATAGCTTTTAATTTTTATTATTGGTAGTCCCATTATGGTATTTTTGTCACCTTTTATTTCACTAAATAACTTTTTTCCTTCGCCCTCTATTTGATACACATTATATGCATAAAGATTTTTGTCAGATATTTTTGATAAGTAATTATTTAACTCGCTATCATTAAAATCTTTCATAACTAATTCTGCCTTATCAGTGTAATTCCATATCATATTTCCTTTCTTAGAAATACAAACTGAACTAATCAAAAAATGGCTTTTGCCTCTCATTTTTTTTAAAATATTAAGAGCTTCTTTTCGTGATTTTGGTTTTGAGATTATTTCACCATCTAAATCTATCACACTGTCCGCACCTAAAACTAGCTCGTTTGGGTTTTTATTGCTTACTTTATTGGCTTTTAATTCTGCAAGATTTTTAGATACTATTTCTGGTGTTGCGCCCTCTTTTAAAAGTGACTCCTTAATAACGTCTTCGTCAACTCTAGATGGTTCAACATTACAGCTTATACCATTCTCCAATAAAATTTTTTTTCTAACCTCGCTTTTTGAAGCTAATATTATTTTATTCATTATGGTTAAATATGTCGTGAATTTTAAGTATTGAGGCTGCGGTCTCTTCTACTGATTTTCTTGTAACATCTATAGTTGGCCAGTTGTATTTTTGAAAAAGTTTTTTTGATATTTCTATTTCGTTTTTAATTTTTTCAAAGTTTATATAGTTTTTGTTTTCATTCTCTTTTATAGATTGCATTCTATTTTTTCTTAAATCTACTAATCTATCTGGTTCTGCTGTTAAGCCTATGACACAAGTCAAGTCTGGTTTCTCTTTTAAAAATTCTGGGACTGATTGTTCGTTTATTAGAGGTATATTAGAAATTTTCATACCTTTATTTGCTAAATAAATTGAGGTAGGTGTTTTACTTGTTCTGCTAACTCCTAATAGAATAATATCAGATTTACCTATATCATCTAATGAATTTCCATCATCATGGTTCATAGTAAATTGTATAGCTTCGATCTTCTTGTAATATTCATCATTCATCACATGTTGTCCACTAGGAATGTGGCTTGCTTCTTGATTTAATAATTTTGAGAAAGTTAAAATAAGATCTCCTAATACACCAAAACAAGGGATTTTTTTTTTACTACATTCTGTTGATAAAAATTGAGCAAGTTTATTATCTACTATTGTGTACAAGAAGATAGAATTTTTATTTTGGGTTGAATTTTCTATTATTTTTAAAATTTGATTTTCAGTTCGTGTAAATGAGAAATAGTGAGTTTTGTAATTGAAATTTTTAAATTGGGCTTTAATAGCTAAGAATATTCTTTCCAATGTCTCACCAGTTGAATCCGAGACTAGGTAAATTTCATATGTATTACTCATGTATAATTAATAAAGAATTATGTATTAATATTAAATTATAAACAAACTTACAAATTCTAGCGTCCAAAATCAAAAAAAAGCTTTTTAATAACATTATAAAACATGTGTATAAACAATATACCTTTTTTTGAATAAAATTATATTATTTGCAATCATCCTTAATTTCTAAGATTAATTAGACAAATTAATTGTGAAAAAGATGTTATAAAAGTGTTAGAAAATAGTAATATTCAATATTAACATCTCTAATACAAATAATATAAATATTACTTAATCTATTATTATGACTGTTTTACAGGATTGTATAAATAAAAAATTGAACATTAACTGTATATGGCTAATGAGGCAAGCAGGTAGATATTTACCAGAATTTAGGGAAATAAGATCTAAACATAAGGACTTCATAAAACTATGTTTAAATGAAAATCTGTCATCTGAAATTACAGTTCAACCATTAAGAAGATTTGATATGGATGCGGCAATAATATTTTCTGATATTTTATTGGTACCTTTTGCTCTAGGACAATCAGTAAAATTTAAAAAAGATTTTGGACCATTATTAGGTGAGATAGATTTTAATAAAATATCAAACATTAATGAAATACAATTTATAGATAAATTAAAGCCTGTTTATAATGCTATTAAACAAACAAAAAATAAAGGCGAGTTAAAAAATAAAGATTTAATAGGATTTGTTGGAGCACCATGGACAATTCTTGTTTATATGTTAAATAAAAAATCTCCTAAAGACGAAGACATTGAACTTAATCTAAAAGATAAAAAATTTATTGAGGATTTATTAGAAGTTATTGTAAAGTTTCTTAAAATTCATATAAATAACCAAATCGAAAGTGGAGCAACAATCATTCAAATATTTGACAGTTGGGCTGGGCTTTTAAATAGAAAAGATTATGACAAATATATATATAATCCCACCAAGGACTTAGTTAATTTTGTGAAGTCTAAAAAAACACCAGTCATATGTTTTCCTAAAGGGATTAATGATTATAAAGAATATGTTAGTTTAGTTAAACCAGATGTTATTAGTATAGACTATAATGTTGATCCAAAGAAGATTTCAGAAAGTATAGATATAACAGTCCAAGGAGGATTAAACCCTAATTTTTTAATTGGTGGTAAGGATGAACTTAAAAAAAATGTTAAAAAATATTTAGATATATTTAGGGACAAACCATATATTTTTAATCTTGGTCATGGTGTGTTGCCTAATACTGATCCTAGTATGATAGATTATTTAGTAAAATTAGTTAAAAATTACTCATGAACCAAAATCACCCAAAAGTAAACTATGGTAAGACAGGAATATTATTAGTTAATCTTGGTACTCCAGACAGTACCGGGTGGTGGGATATAAGGAAATATTTAAAAGAATTTTTATCTGATAAAAGAGTAATAGAGGTAAACCCTTTCCTCTGGCAAATAATATTGAATCTTTTTATATTAACATTTAGACCCTCAAAAACTGCAAAAGCTTATAAAGAAATTTGGATGAAAGATAAAAATATGTCCCCGCTTAGATATTATACCATGATGCAAACTCAAAAATTATCCAAAAAATTTAACATGGAAAACTTAATAATTGACTTTGCAATGAGATACGGGTCACCAAGTATCAATGGAAAAATTAAAGATCTTAAGGAAAAAGGTTGTGAAAATTTAATAGTATTGCCTCTTTATCCTCAGTATGCATCACCTACAACCGCAACTGTTTGTGATGAAGTGTTTAGATCTTTAATGAAATTGAGATGGCAGCCAAGCCTTCAAGTTATATCTCACTATGAGGAAAATCCTCTTTATATAGACGCAATTGTTAATTCTATTAAAAAGAAAATTTCCGAAATTAATTGGAAACCAGATCTAATTGTTGCCTCGTATCATGGAATACCAAAAAAATATTTTGATAAAGGTGATCCATATCATTGCTATTGCATGAAAACCACAAGGCTTTTAAAAGAAAAATTTAACAGTATTGATATTATGACAACATTTCAATCAAGGTTTGGTCCACAGGAATGGTTAACACCCTATACAGACAAGACTTTAGAAGAAATTCCAAAACAAGGTAAAAAAAATATATTAGTTATTTGCCCTGGTTTTGCATCTGACTGCGTGGAAACATTAGAGGAAATAGCGATTCAAGGAAAAGAGTCTTTTGTTGATGCTGGTGGTGAAAATTTCGATCTAATACCATGTTTAAATGACAATGAAGATCATATAAATTTACTAAAAAATTTAGTGGACTCATATTTGGTAAAAAAATGAATATTTACCTAATTTTAAAATCATTACATTTGATAGCGGTTATCTCTTGGATGGCTGGCCTATTATATTTGCCAAGGATTTTTGTGTATCATTCTGAAAATAAATTAAACAATGACATATCTAGCGTTTTTAAAATAATGGAGAGACGTCTATACTTCTACATTATGTATCCTGCAATGTTATTATCTTGGATTTTTGGAGTAACAATAATTCACTTTCAAGGAATAGAATTATTAAAGGCTAAATGGTTTTTAATAAAAATTATAGCTGTGATTATTTTAACGGGCTATCATTTTTATCTTGGACATTGCTTAAGATCATTCAATCAAGATATGAATAATAACAGTCCAAAATTTTTTAGAATAATTAATGAAATTCCGACAATTTTATTAATATTAATAGTCTTTTTAGCCATTTTAAAGCCTATGTAGGGTTGAAAAATTTATATTTATGTTTATATTGTTTTTATCTTTAAACAAAATCCCACAACATGAAAATTGAAGAACTTAAAAAAAACACCCCTGCACAGCTTATTACTCAAGCAGAAGAGCTTGGAATAGAAAATGCTAGCACTTTAAGAAAACAAGAAATCTTATTTGCTATACTTAAAAAACTTGCTGAAAAAGGTGAGGAAATAACTGGTATGGGTGTTTTGCAATTATTACAAGATGGTTTTGGTTTTCTTAGAGCATTAGAATCGAATTATTTACCAGGTGCAGATGATATTTATGTAAGCCCAAGCCAAATAAGAAAATTTGGTCTTAGAACAGGAGATACTGTTGAGGGTCCAGTAAGAGCTCCTAAAGAAGGTGAAAGATATTTTGCTTTATTACAAGTCAGTAAAATCAACAATGAAGATCCAATGAAATCTAGACATAAAATTGCTTTTGATAACTTAACACCGCTTTATCCAAACAAACAATTAGTTATGGAAGTAGAAAACAACAAAACCGAGAAAAAACCAGATTTAACTTCAAGATTAATCGATTTAGTTAGCCCAATTGGAAAAGGGCAAAGATCATTGATTATCTCACCGCCAAAGGCAGGTAAAACTATGATACTTCAAAGTATTGCAAACTCAATAACAGCAAATCATCCTGAGTGTTCGTTGATGGTGTTATTAATTGATGAAAGACCAGAAGAAGTTACTGATATGCAAAGAACGGTTAAAGGAGAGGTTATCAGCTCCACTTTTGATGAACCAGCACAAAGACACGTTGCTGTAGCAGAGATGGTAATCGAAAAAGCTAAAAGATTAACGGAACATAAAAAAGATGTAATTATATTGCTAGACTCTATAACTCGTTTAGGAAGAGCATATAATGCGGTTGTACCAAGTTCGGGAAAAGTTTTGACTGGAGGTGTTGATGCTAACGCCCTTCAAAGACCCAAAAGATTTTTTGGTGCTGCGAGAAATATTGAAGAGGGAGGGTCCTTAACAATTATAGCTACAGCACTGATTGATACAGGAAGTAGAATGGATGAGGTAATTTTTGAAGAATTTAAAGGCACAGGTAATAGTGAAACAATACTTGATAGAAAGATTTCAGAAAAGAGAATTTTCCCTGCTATAGATATAACTAAATCAGGAACAAGAAGAGAAGAATTATTATTTGATAAAAATGACCTTCAAAAGATGAATGTTTTAAGAAGAATCATTGCCCCAATGGGATCAATGGATGCAATTGAATTTATAAACTCTAAGCTAAAAGCTACCAAATCTAATTCAGAGTTTTTTACTTCAATGAATAAACCTGCTTAATATTTACAAATAACCAAGCTCAATCATTTCAGCTTCAAAAGCTTTCTGAATTTTTTTTGATAAATCTTTATCAAGCTCCTTTTTCCAAGAACCTATTTTACCTTCTCTAAAAAATGTTTTAGAAAATGTAGTTTCTTCAAAACCGTACTTTTTTTCTAAATCTTGTAAATTGCGAAATTTGGTTAGTTCTATTGATCTTTTTATTCTTTTAACATCTATCTCAATTTTTTCTAGTTTATTTAAGTATAAAACAATTTCGTAAAACTTCTCGAATGTTTTCTTGATTAGATCCTCATACTTAATTATTAAAATTTTTCTTAAGTTGTAGTTCTTCCATGAATTATAATGATTTGACCATGAACTAACTAATGTGCTCCCAGCCTCTTTTTTTTCTAATACGAAATCTTTTTCAGATATTAAATGTTCTTCATTAATCATTAAATCTACCACATCAGTTAACGATATCCCCAAATGATGACTAAATGATACAGCTACGTCTCTTGGATCTCTCACAATATAAACAGCCCCCAATGTGTTATCTTGATTAGTAAACTTACTTTTATCGATTGTGCACATTGCATTATGAGTTTTTAAAATATTAAGTCTATTATTGAGATTAATTTTTTCTTGGACTGTTATCCAATTTTTTGCAATTTCAAAAAAATTACCAGAGTCAATTTGCATCTCCTTTAACATTTTATTGTTAGGAAATCTATTTATTTTAAAGTTATCATTTGGTTTCTGATTTATATTAAATTCTTCTTTGTTTTTAGATAAGTAAGATCGTAAAAATAATCTAACCCACGTATTCCCACTTTTAGGGTATGAAGCTAACCATATAATCATACTAAATTTTAATTATATCCATTGTTAAATTTAAATATATAATATTGATATGACAATATGTGCTTTATCTTCAGCTCCAGGCTCTTCGGGTGTGGCTGTTATCAGGTTATCAGGTCCCGAAACTAAAAATTTAATAAAGAAGTTAATCAAAAAGGAGTTACCAAGACCAAGAATGGCAACCCTTCTAAAATTGTATAATATCAATACTTCTAGCTTAATAGATGAGGCTGTTGTTTTATGGTTTCCAGGCCCAAATAGTTATACAGGAGAAGATATGGCAGAACTTCATGTGCACGGAAGTAGAGCCATAATCACATGTTTACAAAATACAATTTTAGACACACAAAAATGTAGATTAGCAGAGCCTGGCGAATTTACGAAACTTGCTTTTATAAATGGTAAAATTAATTTGCTGAAAGCTGAAGCAATCGGAGACTTAATAGCGGCAGAAACTCAAATACAAATTGATCAAGCACAAAGTATAATTAAAGGTAAAAGCTTTTTAAAATTTGAAAAAATCAGAGAAAATCTTATTAAAATTTTAGCAACTTTAGAGGCTAAAATAGATTTCCCAGAGGAGGATATTCCAGAAAATGTTACAAAAAACATCAAAAAAGATTTGGAAAAAATTGAAAAAGATATTAAAAAAATTTTAGATGATAATAAAGTTGGAGAAAAAATTAGAACTGGTTTTAAAGTTGCTATAGTTGGACCTCCAAATTCTGGAAAATCAAGTTTAATGAATTACTTCTCGAAAAGGGATGTATCAATTGTTTCAGAAATAGCTGGCACAACTAGGGATGTTTTAGAAACCCATTTAAACTTTGATGGATATCCAGTTATAATTTCAGATACTGCAGGTATTAGGGAATCAAAAGATATAATAGAGAAAGAAGGTATAAAATTAGCTTTTAAAAAAGCAGAGGAAGCGGACCTAAGAATAGTAATAATAGAGCCAAAAAATGTTGAATTCTTTGGTTTTTTGAATGATTTATTCGATAAAAGCTCGATTTTATTAGTTAATAAAACAGATTTATATGATTTTAAAGTTCCCGAGCAATTAAAAAAATATAATCCTTTTCTTATATCTGTTCTTAAAGAAACCAATATTGATAAAGTAATATCAGAAATCAAATATATTTTAAAAAAATCATTATACACAAGTACAGATGTTTTTATTACTAGAGAACGTCACAGGATTGATTTAAATAATTGTATTCTATCTTTACAAGATTTCAAAAATAAAAATTTAAATGAAGAATTTGATAAAGCTACTGAGGATTTAAGAGTTGCTGTAAGAAATTTAGGCAAGGTTGTCGGAAAAGTTGATGTAGAGGAGATTTTATCGAGTATTTTCAATGATTTCTGCATAGGTAAATAAAATGCTAATTGCTGATTAAATTAGCTTATTTTACATTTAATTAATAAAATTCAAGATAGTCTTGTAAAAAAAGATTTCAAATATAAATTCAGGTAATGGAAAATAATAAACAGTACGATGTCATAGTAATTGGTGGAGGTCATGCAGGCTGTGAGGCTGCTGCGGCTTCTGCAAGATTAGGAGTAAATACAGCTCTTTTTACTAATGATAAATCATCTATTGGTGAGATGTCTTGTAATCCAGCAATTGGTGGTTTAGGTAAAGGCCATTTAGTTAGAGAAATAGATGCTTTAGATGGTGTTATGGGAGATGTGGCTGATAAATCTGGTATTCAATTTAAGCTATTAAATAGGAGTAGAGGACCAGCTGTAAGAGGACCCCGAACCCAAAGCGATAGATCATTATATAAAAAATATATGCAAGAAAAACTTGTAAACTACTGTAATTTAAGCATTTTTTCTGACTCCGTAAATGGTTTTATATTTAACAAAAATAGTATAAACGGCATATTAACCTCCTCTGGAAAAGAAATTCACACTAACAAGGTTATACTTACAACAGGAACATTTTTGAATGGAATGATACATATAGGTGACAAAAGAACTCCCGCAGGTAGATATAACGAAAAGCCTACTATTGGATTAAGTGAACAATTGCATAAATATAATTTTAAAATTGGTAGGTTAAAAACAGGGACTCCGCCTAGGTTAGATGGTAGGACAATTGATTATTCAAATTTAGAAGAACAACATCCAGATGATCAAATATCATTTCTCTCTTTCCTAACAAAAAAAAATATTAACAAACAAATTAGATGTGGAATTACTTACACCAATGAAAAAGTTCATGAATTGATTTCTAAAAATATTAAACAAAGCGCAATGTATTCGGGAAGTATTAAAGGAGCAGGGCCAAGGTACTGTCCTTCCATAGAGGATAAAATCTATAAATTCAAGGATAAGACTAGGCATCAAATCTTTCTGGAACCTGAAGGCCTTGAAGATAATACAGTGTACCCAAACGGAATCTCAACATCGCTTCCAGCTGATTTACAACAAAAAATATGCAATAATATCAATGGTTTAGAAAACGTTAAAATATTACGCCCAGGATACGCAATAGAATATGATTACGTTGATCCAAGGGAACTTTTTTTAACATTAGAAACGAAGAAGATAAAAAACTTTTACCTCGCTGGTCAAATTAACGGCACAACAGGTTATGAGGAAGCTGCAGCTCAAGGGCTAATAGCTGGAGCTAATGCTGCTTTATCAATCAAGGGTAAAGAGCCATTAATTCTAGATAGATCCCAGGCATATATTGGCGTGATGATAGACGATTTAGTTACAAAGGGTGTTGCTGAACCTTACAGGATGTTTACCTCAAGAGCCGAATACAGATTATCTCTAAGATGTGATAATGCTGACTTAAGGCTGACTCCTGTTGGAGTCAAGTTCGGTTTAGTTAAATCAGAGAGAAGGAAATTATTTGAGGATAAATCAAGAGAATTGGAGAAATTGAACAGAAAAATGGATAAATTGAAGATATCACCGTCAGAAGCAGAAAAACATGGAGTTAAAATCGCAAAAGATGGGGTTTATAGGTCAGCAAAATCTGTTTTAGCTCAAAAAGGTGTAAAATTTAATAAAATTAGGGATATTTGGCCTGAAATAGGTGATTATAGTCGAGAAATTGAGGAGCAGATTGAAATTAACGCTCACTATAAAGGTTATATGAAGAAACAAAAGGCGGATATTCTAGCTTTTAAAAGAGATGAGAGCCTTAAAATACCATCTGATATAAATTATGATAGTTTTTCAGGGCTTTCTAATGAAGTTAAGTCTAAATTTAAGCAAATTAGGCCAAAAACAATGGGCCAAGCTTTGAGAATAGATGGAATTACTCCAGCAGCTGTATTTATTCTATTGTCACATCTTAAAAGAAAGTCTATTAAGCATATAGCTTGATCGAATCAAATCTTAAAAAATATTCTGAATTAGAAACATTAAACGTTTCACGTGAAACATTTCCTGCTTTAGAAGAGTTTAGATCATTATTATTGAGTGAAAACAAAAAAATAAACTTAATAAGCAAATCAACCGAGAAAGACTCAATAAAAAGACATATAATAGACTCAGCGCAAATTATTGATATTATTGATAAAAATGCTAGAACATGCCTAGATATAGGCTCAGGTTCTGGTCTTCCAGGCGTAGTTCTTGCAATTATCTTAAAAAAAAAGGGATCAAAAATAAAATTCAAACTTTATGAGAAAAGTATGAAGAAAAGCAATTTTTTAAAAAAAATGATCAAGCACTTCGAATTAAATGCTGAGGTAAGGCAGAAGAATATTTTTGAAGAAAGGGAATTAGAAGCAGACATAGTAGTAGCTCGAGCTTTTAAACCACTGCAAACAATATTAGAATTAATAAACAAAAATTTTTCTCATTATAACAGTTTAATACTTTTCTTAGGAAAGAGTGGCAGGGAAAATATTAATGAATGTTTAAAATTATGGAAGTTTGATTATGAAATTTTAAAAAGTTTAACAGACGTAAATTCAGTCATTGTAAAAATAAATAATTTAAGAAAAGCATGAAAGAAAAAATTATATCAATAATAAATCAGAAGGGTGGGGTTGGGAAAACTACAACTATAATAAATTTAGCGGCAGGACTTTCTTTGAATAACAAAAAAGTTTTGGTAATTGACTTAGATCCCCAAGGAAATGCTACAACGGGTTTAGGATTATCTAATATAGATCAAACATCTAATTCAATTTATCAAGTATTGATTGGAACAAAAAAAATTGATGAAGCAATTTCCAATACAAATTTTTCTAACCTGGATATAATCACTTCAAATGTGGATTTATCTGGATTGGAAGTGGAGACAGCAGATGATGGTCGTAGAGCTTATATTTTAAAGGAGAAATTGACCGCATATTTAAATGATTCTAGAGCTTCATATGATTATGTGCTTATAGACTGCCCACCTTCCCTAAGTTTGTTAACTGTAATGGCCTTAGTAGCCTCTCATTCTCTTTTAGTCCCTCTTCAAACTGAATTCTTTGCTTTAGAGGGCATAACTCAACTGATTAAAACTATCGATAGAATTAAAGTTGGATTAAATTCAGAACTAACGATTAGAGGAATACTCTTAACTATGTATGATAAGAGAAACAAGCTTTCTGGCGAAGTTGAAACTGAAGCAAGAAATTATTTTAAAGAAAAAGTTTACAAAAATGTTGTTCCAAGAAATGTAAGATTGTCCGAAGCACCTTCACACGGTATGCCTGTTATATTTTATGACAAAAATTGTCCAGGCAGCAAGTCATATATTAATTTTACAGAAGAATTTTTAGCTCAAGAAGAAAGTTTTGAAACAGCAGCATGATCAGTTTTAAAAATAAAAAAGGACTTGGTAGAGGCTTATCATCTTTAATTGGTGAGGGTAAAGTATCATCAAACATAAAAGCTAGTATAAGCGAACTCAAAAGAAATAAGTATCAACCAAGAAAAAAATTTGATGAAACAAGTTTAAATGAATTATCTGAGTCTATAAAATCAAGAGGAATTATTCAGCCAATAATTGTCAGGCATTCAAATAGCGATACTAAATATGAAATTATTGCTGGCGAGAGAAGATGGCTTGCTGCCCAGAAAGCAGGATTACATGAAGTCCCCATCGTTGTTGTAGATGCTGATGACAAAAAAGCCTTAGAATTTGGAATAGTTGAAAATGTTCAGAGACATGACCTAAATGCAATAGAGGAAGCAGAGGGATATAAAAGGCTTATAGATGAGTTTTCTTATGATCAAGAACAGGTAGCTAAATTTATAGGTAAAAGCAGAAGTCATATTACAAACTCTCTTAGACTTCTTAGTTTGCCACCAGAAGTAATTGAATTTGTCAAGGAAAACAAAATATCACCTGGACATGCTAAAATTTTAGTTGGTTTAGAAAATTGCTTATTAATATCAAAAAAAATTATTTCTAAAAAATTATCGGTGAGACAAACTGAAAGTTTAGTTAGAGCATATAAAATACCTTATAAAAAACTTTCAAACAATAAAGATCCAAATATTAAAATATTAGAGCAAAGTCTTATGGAAAAAATTGGTATGACTGTTGAGATAAAAAATAAAAAAAATAATAAAGGATCTATAATATTTAACTACAAAGAATTAGACCAATTAAATAGGATCATTGAGTCTATAAAGAGGAGTTATTAACATCTTTATTCGAAATTTCATAAACAAAATTTTTCAGTAAGATCAAACTTATTGAGTTATTTTTTTTTATTTTAACTTCAATATCATTTAATCTGCTAATTAATTCTTTAATATTTTTCTGCGTCCATAATTGAAGTTGTTTTTTTATTATAGGTTTATCCTTCCAAAAAATTGGAGGCCTATGTAAAGATATAACCTTTTCAACATCTTTTTCATTATCAAGACTTTCTAATAAATCTAAAATTTTTTTAGTTTTCTGCAAAAAAACTCTTAAAATTAAAAATGTATCTTCCGGTGAGTAATTATTTTCGTTTAATATTTCATTAGTTTTACTAATATTTTTACTTAGAGAAGCATCAGCTAACTCAGCGGCGCTATAATTTTCTGACAAATTTGTTAATGTTAAAATTTCTTTTAGAGAAATAACTTTTTTATCTGATAAATAATTTGATATTTTATCAAGTTCCTTCCTTAAATTTCCCCTATCACCGCTGCATCTGTTAACTAACAAATTCAATGTTTCGTAAGAAATACTGATTTTTTTTTCTGCAAAAAAATTTTTAGCGATAGCTATCAAAGACTGCGAATTATCCTTGTAGGTCGGTATTACGGCAACATATTTTGATTTTTCTAAATAATTTCTTATTTTTGATTTCTTTTCTAGAATACCGCAACTAAAAATTAATAAATCATCATTTTCTTCTTCACAGATTTCCAAAATAATTTCTGA
>CACNFB010000006.1 GCA_902619665.1 uncultured Pelagibacteraceae bacterium | reverse complement strand
GACCAATAATAACACGCTATGATCAATTCATCGTTATTACTGAATTTATACCTTTTCTCAATAACAAAACTCTTTCCAGATTTATCATAAGTATGCTTCTTTCTTTTTTTTCCATAATCTTTTTTTAAATCAGAACCGAAAGAAGAAGATATTTTTAAGGCTTCTTCATCTAGAATATCTTCACATTTATTTACGTCCATATAGATAAGCGCAGAAATTCCCTCGATTGTGTAAGCACTGTCTTTTTTTTTGTACATCAGCTGTATATCATTATATGTACCTTCAACTTCAAGAAATTCAGATGCTTTAACAGATTTTTGACGAAACCAATTCTGTTGGTTTTTTAATAATTCATCTTCAGAGTAAAAATTTAAAGCACTATCTCCTATCGACATACCTTCAATTTCATATTGTTTTATATCAGCAAAAACATTTAAATTGATTAGTAGGATAATTAAAATTTTAAAAATTAATCTCATCTATATTTACTCAAGCAATTTTTTTTTTGCATCTTTAAATTCATCCTCTGTCAAAATTCCTTCTTCACGTAGTTTTTTTAGTTCTTGTAGCTCTGAAACTATATTTTTGTTTTTTTTTTCTTTCACCATTTTTGGCTTCTTTTTATTTTTCTTTTTTTGAATATATTTATTTTCACCAGAACCAGTTGAAGGTTTATTAGAAAATTCCTCATACCATCCATTTTCTTTAAAAACTGCAAGCACAATCTGCTCATCAAATTTTTTTGAAAATTTTATATTTGCTCCGCCCCAAACAACTTTATAACCTCTTGCAAACAGTTTGCATCTACTGCCTCCATAAGCTTTACTTCCTTTAGAACATAATTGAACAATTTTACCATAATCAGTTCTACAAGCACCCGATCCGTATTTTATGGGACAGTAACTATAATAAGAATATGTTCCCTCTGGATTCACAGCGAATGCTGATGGTGATCCTTTTTTTCTACCAACATCTCCACTTGAATTACCATCACCTCTTAAATAGGCAAAAAAATGATCCAATGTTTGATTGCTAAATTTTATTGGTCCAATACCTGTAATAGCTCCAGCCTTATTATTAATATTAAAAATTAATACGAAAAAAAAAAAAAGTTTAAAAAATCTAATCATTTAATTTAATGCCTCCGTTGGTGAAAGAAATTTGTGACCAAAGGTATCTGCAACAGCTTTATATGTAACATTGCCTTTACATACATTTAAACCTGCTAAAAAGTTAGGATCATCTTTAAGAGCTTTTTGATAACCATCTTTTGCTAATTTATTTAAAAAAGGTAATGTTACTTTATTTAATGCTAGAGTTGATGTACGTGGAACACCTCCGGGCATATTTGCAACGCAATAATGAACGATATCATCGACAATATAAGTAGGGTTTGCATGAGTAGTTGGTTTGCTTGTTTCAACACATCCGCCTTGATCAATTGCAACATCTACAATAACTGATCCTCTCTTCATTAATTTCAACATATCTTTTGTGACTAATTTTGGAGCTTCTGCACCTGGAATTAATACACCACCAACTAATAGATCTGCCTCTGAAATTAATTTTTTTAAATCAATGTTATCTGCTTGTTGTGGAATTATTTTGTTTCCAAATTTTTTAGTAAGCTCTTGTAATCTTTTTTCAGATTTATCTACAATATGAACTTTTGCTAACATGCCTGTTGCAATATCAGCAGCATTTTCTCCAACAACTCCTCCACCTAAAATCACTACAGTACCACCTTCTACACCAGGTGCTCCGCCTAACAATACTCCCCTACCCTTTTGATTTTTCTCTAAACAATGTGCTCCTGCTTGAACCGACATTCTTCCTGCAACAGCGCTCATTGGTGCTAAAAGTGGTAATCTTCCATTTTGATCTGTAACAGTTTCATAAGCAATACAGATACCTTTAGAGTTAATTAATCCTTGTGTTAATTCTTTTGCTGCGGCTAAGTGAAGATAAGTAAAAACAATTTGATTTTCTTTAATCATTTTCACTTCATTAGATAATGGTTCTTTTACTTTTACAATAATGTCAGAGTCATTAAAAATATCCTCAGCTTTATCTATTATTTTTGCACCAGCAGAAGTATATGCAGAGTTTTCAAATCCTGCTTCAAACCCACCATTGTTTTCAATTAAAACATCATGACCATTTGAAACTAAATTTCTGACACTATCAGGGGTTAATCCAATTCTGTTTTCTTGAGGCTTTATTTCTTTTGGAACGCCAATTTTCATAAAGAAAATTAATTCTTTTTACTTTTACTATAGTTCGTAATTCCTGTTCTTAACTTATCGATTATTTCATCAATATGTTTTTTTTCACAAATAAACATAGGTGCAATAATTAAACAGTCTCCAGTAGCTTTAAAATTTACTCCTGCATCATAACAATGTTTAAATGTTGCAAGTCCTGCTCTACCTGGTTTTGTATCCATCTTAATATCAATACCACCCATCATTCCATATCCTCTGATATTTTCTACAACATCAATATCTTTTAATGAGAATAAACCTTCTTGGAAATAAGGAGCTAATTCTTTTGCTCTATTAAAAATATCTTCTTTTTCAAATATATCTTGAACTGCTAAAGCTGCCGCAACAGATATTGGAATTCCAGAATAAGTATAACCGTGGAAAAGTTCTATTACTCCTTTAGGGGAATTATCCATTACTGCATCATAAATTTCTTCTTTACATGCAACAACACCAAAAGGAACAATTCCGTTTGTTGTAGCTTTTGCCATTGTCATTATATCAGGAGTTACACCAAACTCTTGAGCGCCAAAAGTTGAACCTGTTCTGCCCCATCCTGTAATAACTTCATCAAAAATTAAAAGAATATTATGTTTGTCGCAAAGTTCTCTAAGTCTTTGTAAATATCCAACTGGTGGAACTAATGTTCCAGTAGATCCAGCAATTGGTTCTACTATACATGCTGCAATATTTTCAGCACCAAAGTTTGTGCATATTCTCTCCAAATCATTTGCAATTTCTGCACCTGTTTCTGGTTGACCAGATATAAACTTATGTTCGTCTAAATGTGTATGTCTCATGTGAACTACACCAGGCATTAAAACGCTTGCATATGCTTTAACATTATTGATCATTCCACCTACTGAAGTGGCACCAATATTCATACCATGGTAAGCTCTTTCTCTTCCAACAAATCTAAATCTTTGTCCTTCTCCTCTTGCTTTATGATAAGCGATACTAATTTTAATTGCAGTTTCAACAGCAGTTGATCCACAAATTGTGTAAAAAATTCTATTCAAATTTCCTGGTGTATGTTTTGAAATTCTAGTTGCTAACTCAAATGATCCACCAAAACCTTGTTGGAACGGTTGAGCATAATCTAAAGTTTTTAGTTGATTTGTAATTGCATCAATAATTTCCATTCTACCATGACCTAATGGATTACAAAAAAGACCAGAGCTTGCATCAATTTGTGTATTGCCCTCGTGATTTTTTAAATAAACACCTTTTGCTTCTGTAATTAATCTTGGTCTTTCTTTAAAGTCTTTATTAGATGTAAATGGCATCCAATGTTCATTTAAAGAATTTGGAATTGATGGTTTTTGACTCATTTTTTTATATTCTTAATCTTTAGACTAAATCATTTAATTTAACTATAAAATTATAATAGTTTGATACAACTTAAAATTGAATAGATAATTGTGTCGCCCCAAACCATACAATAAGATCGTTTACTTTGGTCTCTTTTTCAACTTTAATACTCTTTATAAATTTAAATAAGGAGAGGAATAAATGAAAAAAATACTAAGTTTTATTCTTGGAACTATTTTAGCTCTTAACCTTACTATTTCAGTTGCTAATTCAGCTGCAAAAGAAGTTAGAGTTGCTTACTTCTTAGAATGGCCAAGTCCGAATTTAGAGGACATGATGAAAAAAAACTTTGCAAAAGCATTAGGTGTACCAGTTAAGTGGACAAACTTCACGAACGGTGGAGCGATGACTGATGCAATGTTAGCTGGAGATATTGATATTTCTTATTCACAAGGTTTAGTACCTTTCATTAACGCAGTTAAATCAAAAGCGCCAATTAAGCTTGTTGATATTGCTATGGAATATGGAATGGGTGGAACAACTTGCGTAACTTCAAATGCATCTGGTATTACAAAAGCTAATGCTACAGAACTTGAGGGTAAAAAAGTTGCTGTACCACTAGGAACAATGGCTGAATACGTTTTTGATGAAAGTATGAAAGTTGTTGGAGCTGACAGAAAAAAAATGGATATCATTCAAATGGACCCTGAGGAAGGAGCTGCTGCATTAGTAAGCGGTGATGTTGTAATGGCATGTTTATTTGGTGGTAATTCAATCAAAGCTGCAACTGCAGTTGGTACTAGATTACTTACAGTTCAAGAAGCAAGAGATGCTGGTATTCTTGGAATAGATATTACTTCAGTAACTACGAAGTTTATGAAGGAAAACCCAGGTATGCTAAGAACTTTTATTGAAGTAACTCACGAAGCAAACGAAAGATACAGAAATGGCAAAAGCGATATGAACGCTATGTCAAAAGCTTCAGAAATGAAAGTTGCTGATATGAAAGAAACTTTAAGTGGTTTCAAATTTTTAACACCTGAAGAGACTAAACAGTCTATGACTAAAGGAAATCTTGATGCATTCTTAAAAGGAATGGGAACACCAAGAGGAAACGTAGACACTAGTTTCTTACCTTTATAATCTAAAGGTTTATTAAAATTAAATAGGCGCCAATTTTCTAATTGGTGCCTATTTTTTTTATGAGAATTTTAATATAAAGTCATCTTATGAGTGATTTAGTTTCACAAAATTTAAACATGATTTTTAAATCTCCCAAAGGAGAAACTGTTCATGCTTTAAAAGATTTAAATTTTACAATTAAAAAAGGTGAGCTTTTAACTGTATTAGGTCCATCAGGTTGTGGAAAAACAACATTACTAAATATTGCAGCTGGTTTTATTAGACCAACTTCTGGAACAATTACATTGGGTAATAATGAAATTAATGGACCTGGAGTTGATAGAGGAATGGTTTTCCAACAAGGTGCTTTGTTTGAATGGTTAACAGTTTCTGAAAATGTAAACTTTGGTCTTAGAATGAAAAAGAAAGATCCAGAAGAAACTCAAAAAAAAGTTGATGAGTGGTTAGAAATAGTTGGTCTTAAAGGATTTGGCAACACACCTACTTATCAATTATCTGGTGGTATGCAGCAAAGGGTTGCTCTTGCAAGATGTTTAATTAATGATCCAGATTTAATTTTAATGGATGAACCTCTAGGTGCATTAGATGCATTAACAAGAGAAAAAATGCAGTCATTAGTTTTAAAAATTTGGAAAGAAACAGGTAAGACAATAATACTAATTACTCACTCAGTTGAAGAAGCTTTGTTGCTTGGAGAAAGATTATATGTCATGGCACCAAGACCAGGTCGAATACACAAAGAGTATAAACTTCCATTTGCAGAAATGGGATTAAAAGATGATTTAAGAGAAATTAAAAAAAATAAAGAGTTTTCGTCTAAAAGAGAAGAAATTCTATCTATGATTTGGAATATGGAAGAAGAAATAATGGGGAAAGATAATTAATGTTTACTCAATTTATAACAATCTTAATTCTTGTATCCATTGTTGGATGTATTCTTTATGGGAGAAGATTAATTAAAACAGAAAAAGTTGATGCTGTTTTTGGTAATCCTGAAAGAGCTAAAGGTGGTACTCACTGGATTATTGTTGGAAGTAGTGCAATCCTACTTGTTTGGCTTTATTATTCGTGGGATATCGCTAAAGGATTTTATCCAAAATCTGCAAATGAATTATGCCAGGTTGCTAAAGTTAATGAGTCTTTACTTGGACTAAAATATCAATTCCCAATTGAGGAAAGAGAATTCAAAAGTACTTCTATTATAAAAATTGAAAATAAAAATTTAAGTAAAATAAGTAATGAAATACAAGGTTCACAACAATTAAACTCACAGCAAAAAACTACATTAGTTGGATTTGTAAATAAAACATCTCAGTTAATTCCATTACTTACAAATGAAAATTTAATGGAGATGGATACTAAGATAAAAATTAAAGAAATGACTGATGAGTTAAGGATTTTAAGTTCAAACTTTAAAAAGAAAGATTATCCATTTGAAACTCCTGATGAAAAAAGTGCAAGACAAATTGCAGTTTCTGAACAAGGTGATTGGGGTATTATAAAGGTGCAAGCAGGAACTGGATCTATAGAAAATACTATTGAAGTCCCTTTAATTGCTGCAACTGATAGAGGTTTGAAATTCCAAGCTGCCGCAGAAGAGCTTACAATTATTAATGATAAATTCTTTAAATTAAGAAATCATAATCCACAATTTAAAAATTCAATTAAACAACTTAAAGAAGATATAAAAGCGTACAGAAAAGATTTAAGTGATGCAGAAGAAATAGCATCTAACTATGCAAAAGATATTGTTAAAATTGCAAGAAGAATAGAATTTGCAAGTATTTATCCACCAAGCGCTCTTAATGAAATGCAAAATGCAATTGTTGAATTTGATAATCTCCAAAAAGCAGAACAAGGTGGTTTAAGATTTGTTGATATATTTTTATTCCCTGCTGGAACAATTGTTTCAAGCGGAACAAGTTGTTCTGAGCAAGGATCTGGTAGATGGTTACCAAAACCATCTGATACGTTAAATAAGTTTATCTTAATGTCAAAACCAAGTGTTGGTTACAAAAATATTCCATTACTTTGGATTGATATGATGGATGTTAGTAAAATAGTTGGGTTTATTTTACCTGACTGGATTGCAGATATTTTGCCAGGAGAATACCCAGTTCATTCATCTGATGGTGTTGTTAAACAAAACTTTAAAGGAAAAGTTTTAAAAGTTGTTACAGGTGACTTTAAATTGTTCAAAATTCCAGTGCCTTATGGACATATCTGGGACTCTTTTTTAAGAGTATTTTTAGGTTTAGTCTTTGGAATTTTAATTGGTGTTCCTTTAGGTTTATTTATGGGATTAAATCGGTTTGCAAAAGGTTTCTTTGATCCATTAATCGAGCTTTATAGACCAGTACCACCTTTAGCATGGGCTCCACTTATTATTTCAGTTCTTGGAATAGATAATACTGGAAAAGTATTTTTATTATTTATGGTTTCGCTATCTATTATGATTATTTCTGCAAGAGCTGGTGCATCTGGAACTCAATTATCAAAAATTCATGCTGCTCACTCGCTTGGAGCATCAAAGAAACAAATATTAAGATATGTAATATTTCCAAACTCCTTACCTGAAATTTTAACAGGAATTAGAGTTGCAGTTGGAATGTGTTGGGGAACATTGGTTGCAGCAGAGTTCTTAGCAGGAACTACTGGTATAGGATTTGTAGAAAATGTTGCAAAAAAATATTTTCAATATGAAGTTATTTGGATAACCATATTTATTATGGGTATGCTGGGACTATTATTCGATGTTACATTGAGAAAAATAATAGATAAAACAATACCATGGCGTGGAAAAGGATAATATTTTTTATATTTCTATTCTCAGTTTCATCTGAAGCAGCAGAATTAAATTTTAAAAAGATTGCTGATTTTAGAAGTCCTTGGGGATCCACATTTGTATCTAATAATGAAATACTTTTAACTGAAGTATCTGGTAATTTAAAATTAATTAATATCGAAACTGGTTCTATAACTGAAGTTAAACATAACTTAAAAGTGTTAGAAGATGGTCAAGGTGGTTTGTTAGATATCTTATATAAAGATGGAGTAGTTTGGGTAAGTTATTCTGAAGATCATGGAAAATCAAAAACAACAACTTCCGTTGCAAGGGGTAATTTCAATAAAAATCAAATAGATTTTAAAAATATATTTGTTGCATTTCCACCAATAAATTCTGGATATCACTTCGGGTCAAGATTAGCTATCAAAGACAATTATCTTTTTGCATCGGTTGGTGAAAGAGGCGAAGGAATGATAGCTCAAGATCCAACAAAACATCCTGGAAGTATAATTAGAATTAATACCGATGGAAGTATTCCAAAAGATAATCCAAAATTTATTGATAAAAAAGATTGGCTACCTGAAATTTTTCAAATAGGTGTTAGAAACCCACAAGGTTTAACATTAAACCCTTTTGATCAAAAAATTTATGCAAGTAACCATGGAGCAAGAGGTGGTGATTGGTTTGGTGAAATTAAAAAAGGAGAAAACTATGGTTGGAAAGTTCTTGGTTGGGGTGGAACAAACTACAGTGGAACTAAGATTGGACCAAAGTGGTTACCTGGCTATACAAAAGCAATCAAATACTGGGTGCCTTCAATTGCAACAAGTGCAATAACAATATATAAAGGTGAAGAATTTAAAGAGTGGAATGGTCATGCTCTAATTACTTCTCTAAAAGACATGTCGCTAAGAAAACTTGATTTTTCCAACTTAGATAATGTCAAAGAAGAAGTCATATTTAAAAGAAAAATCGGAAGAATTAGGGACATACAACTTCATCCTGAAAATGGTAAAATTTATTTTCTTAGTAATGAAGGTTTATGGTTGATGGAAAAAAAGTAATGACTTATTCAATGAAAAAAAAATCTTCATTCAAATTTCCCACTAAAAAATACTTAAATATTGGAAAGCGAGTATATAAGGATTGCAATCTTAACAAAAGATACTTAAAAAATGTTTAAAGCAAAGTTAATATGAATATTTCAATAGTAATACCTTGTCATAATGAAGAAAAAAATATAGCGGAAATTTCAAACAGGTTTTTAAAAATATTTGATAAAATTGATATAGATTTATACAAAATAATTTTTATTGATGATGGATCAACAGATAATAGTTGGCAGGAAATTAATTTATTATCCAAAAAATTTAAAAATAAAATTTTAGGGATCAGGCTATCCAGAAATTTTGGTCATCAAAATGCTGTTATGACAGGATTAAAATATTGTAAAAGTGATTTAACTTTGATTATTGATGCTGATTTGCAAGATCCTCCCGAACTCCTTGAAGAAATGAAGAACAAATTAATTAATGAAAAAGCAAATTGTGTTTATGGAAAAAGAATTTCTAGAAAAGATACCTTTTTTAAAAAGATAACTGCATCAATTTTTTATAGGGTTTTTAATAAACTTTCATATACTAAAATACCTTTTGATGCTGGAGATTTTAGACTTATAGATGAAAAAATAGTTAAAAACTTGCTTAGGTTAAATGAGGCTGATCCGTTTATTAGAGGTCTTGTTCCATGGACTGGGTTTAAACAAATACCAATTGAATATGCAAGAGATGAGAGAAGAAGAGGAGAGTCAAGTTATAATTTAAAAAAAATGTTAAACTTAACTTTGGATGGAATGTTAAGTTTTTCAAATTTTCCTCTTAAAATATCTTATTACATTTGCATAATTTCTTTAGTAATTCTGCTATTATTGGTGGTTTATACTTTAAAAAGTTATTTTGATGGTCAAACAGTTCAGGGATGGACAAGCTTGATAATGACAATATTATTTTTCAATTCAATCTTATTTTTTATTTTAGCAATTTTTGGTGAATACTTAGGAAGAATTTTTTTAGAAATTAAAAAAAGACCTAACGCAATAATATCAGAAATTACAGAAGATTAATTACTTTGATTAATGCAATTATATTTAAAAAATTTTAAGTATAGTATTTTTTTATCGTTATTATTAATTCCATTATATTATTTTTTTTTATATTCGAATATGTGGAATATATTTAAAGCCCAAACAATTTTTGGTGATCTTAAATTAAATATTCTCTGGCTTAAATGTAATTACGAAGGTTTTAAAGTTTTTGAAGACAATTCATGTAATTTTGTAAAGACAAATTATGGCCCAACTCTTTTCTTAATTCCATTTAATGAAAAGCTAGAGATTTTTTATATTAAATTTTTACCTTATATTACTTATCTTATATTTATTGTTTCAAGTATACTTGTTAATAATCCAAAGAATTTAATTCAGTCATCTATTCTCTTTATATTTATTTACAATCCAGCTGTTTTTTTATTACTGGAAAGAATGAATTTTGATGTATTTATATTTTTATTATTAGTATTTATTATTTATAATAGATTTTTTCTTTTAAACTGGATTACAATTATTTTCTTAGGATTAACGAAAATTTACCCTTTTATTTTTGGAATTAATATTTTTATTGAAAACTTAAAAAGGTCTAAAAAAAATTTAATTTGTATTTTTTTGTTCATATCACTTACATCATTGACATATATTCTTTTAAATTTAGATGAATATTTTTATGTATTAACTTCCACAGGTGGAAAAGCAGGATTGCATTTTTTATTCTCTATTAAAAGTTTTTCAAAAATTTTAAAGTATGCTCTAGATATAAATTATATAATTTCCTTACCTATTATTTTAGGTTTCTTTTACTTTTTAATTAAAAAAATAATTTTTTATTTAAATCGTGAAAATATTACAGAATTTTTAGATCTAGAATCAAATAAACTAAAATTATTTTTTGTTTCTGGTTTAACTATCGTTTTGTGTTATATTTTTTTTTCAAATTATTTATATAGAGAAGCTTTTTTTATACTTATGTTGCCTTTCATAAATGATTTATTTTTTAATAAAAAGTTTTCTTATATAAAGATTTTATTATTACTGTTCGTAGTGAAATTTATTTTTCAATTTGTTTATGGATATTTTAATATTTCCGATAGTTTCTATCATGTAAATTATGTTAGATTCTATTCATTTCCCTTCTTATTAGTAAGTTTAATAAAAGGTATATTAGACTTTCTTGTAGTTGCATTTATAACATCAATAATTGTTATAATTATTAAGGAATATTATAAAAAAATAAAACTAATTAATGTATTGTGAAAAAAATCTTAAATTACAAAATTATACTGAAAGGTTAATTTGCATTATAATAAAATAAATAAGCTATTAGAAAAGATATTTACAAAATACGGTTTGAGCATTCAACATTCAAAAATTTGTTCAAAAGCATTGATTAATGCTGAATTAGTTGGTGCATATGGTCATGGTTTATCTCGAATGAAGATGTATTGTGATCGAATTAAAAAGAGAGTTATTAATCCAAAACCGAAAATAAAAATCAAAAAAATATCACAATCTATCTCACATATAGATGCAAATGATTCTATTGGGTTTGTCGCAGCTGATATTGCTATTAAGACACTGATAAAAAACACAAAAAAAACTGGAATTGGAATGGTTGGTGTGAAAAATTCTGGTCACTATGGTTTGTCTAGTTATTTTGTTGAACAAGCTGTTAAAAAAAATTTAATGGTGTGGTGTTTTACTAATGCGCCAGCAGCCATCGCGCCTTATGGGGCAAAGAAAGCCTTATTTGGAACAAATCCAATTTGTTTTGGAACACCCTCAGGCGGCAAAGTTCCATTTATATTAGACACATCAGTATCAATGATTAACAGAGGTAAAATAAGAGTTGCGGCTAAATTAGGTCACAAAATTCCTTTAGGGGTAGCTTTAGATGAAAATGGAAAGCCAACTACAGATCCGATCAAAGCTCTTAAAGGTGTGCAGCTACCTATTGCAGGATTTAGAGGTTCAGGTTTAGCTTGGATGGTAGATATATTAAGCGGAGTTATGACAGGTGCAAATCATGGAGGTAAAGTGAGAGACCCATTTGATGATTTTAAAGGACCACAAAATGTTGGACATTTATTTATGGCGGTAAAACCAAATATTTTTATTGGAAGCAATTATATAAAAAGAATTAAAGAGAACATAAGAATTATAAAGAAATTACCAAAAATTAAAGGAGTTAAAGAAATAAATTTTCCTGGTGAAGGTACAAAAAAAAGATATAAAAAAAATATGAAAAAGAATATTCCAATACCAAAAAGTATTATGGAAGATTTAAGAAAACTTAATGCTTTCTAATAAACAAATAATTTGTCCAAACAATTTACTGGATGCGTCTTTAAAAAAGAAAGGAGCAACAGCTGCAATTGTTAATGCTGGAAAACCTCTTCCAATGCAATCTGTAATGGACGCTGTTAAAGAGGATTTAATCAAACCAATATTTATTGGTGATAAAGATCAAATTCAAAAATGTGCTAATGAAATTCAATTTGATATTTCAGGATTTGAGGTAATTCATGAACCTGTAGAAAACAATACAGCAGCAGTAGCTGCTAAACTTGCAATGCAGGGCAAAGTTAAGATTATAGTAAAGGGTCATATTCATACTGATATATTGATGAAAGAAGTTTTAAAAAGAGAGTACAAGCTTCTTGGCAAAACCAGATTAAGTCATGTTTGGCATATGACATTAGAAAAAGATGATAAGCCATTAATAATCACTGATGGTGCCTTAAACGTTTTACCTAATGTAAAAACAAAAATGCATATATTAAAAAACGTTATAGATTTTTCAAAAAGAATTGGAAATAACAGACCAAAGGTTGCTGTATTGTCAGCAACAGAAGAAGTTTTAGATAGTATTCAAAGTTCAATGGAGGCAAAAGAAATTACTGAAATTTCAAAAAAAGAAGGTTTAGATGCGGACGTATTTGGTCCTTTGGCTTTTGATAACTGTATTTCAAAAAAATCTGCTGAAATTAAAGGGATTAAAAATGTAGTTGCAGGAGATGCTGATGTTCTTTTAGTACCTAGTGTTGAAAGTGGAAATGCTTTAGTAAAAATGATGATTTATTTTATGGGAGCTTGTGCAGCTGGTGTTGTAATTGGAGGAAAAGTACCAGTGGTCATAACTAGTAGATCGGATGAAGCAACGGCCAGATTAGCTTCTATTGCTGCTGCAGTTGTTGCATTAGATTAATAAAACAATATAAATTTAAAATAAATGACAATTAAATATTTAAAAAAAGCATCTAAAACTGCATCAACAGATGACACTAAAACAAAAGATATAGTTCAAAATCTTTTAAAAGAATTAGAAAAATCAAAAGAAGAAGGCTGTAAAGAATTAACTAAAAAATTTGATAAATATGATGGAGAAATAATTGTTTCAAAAGAAAAAATAGAGGAAATAAATAAAAATTTAGATCAAAAAACTAAAGACGATATTAAATTTTCATATGATAGAGTTCGTAAATTTGCAGAAGCACAACTTGCAAACTATGGAAAAGATTTTGAAGTTGAATTATCAAACGGATTATACGCTGGTCAAAAGTTAGTACCTGTTAATACTGCGGGTTGTTATATCCCAGGTGGTAGATACGCTCATATAGCATCTGCAGTAATGAGTGTTACAACTGCAAAAGTTGCTGGTGTTAAAAATATTATTGCCTGTAGTCCCCCTAAAGCAGGAATTGGTGCCCACCCTTCTATAATTTATACAGCAAATTTATGTGGCGCTGATGTAATTTTAAATCTTGGTGGAGTTCCAGCTATTGCCGCAATGACGTATGGTATGTTTGGAAATGCTCCAGCTGATATTTTAGTTGGTCCTGGAAATCAATTTGTTGCTGAAGCTAAAAGAATTTTATTTGGAAAAGTTGGAATTGATTTATTCGCTGGCCCAACAGAAATTGGAATTATTGCAGATGAAACTGCAGATCCAGAAATTGTGGCTGTTGATTTAGTTGGTCAGGCTGAACACGGATATAATTCTCCATGTTGGTTATACACCACAAGCCAAAAAATTGCAGATGAAGTAATGAAACGAGTTCCAGAATTAATAGAGAAACTTCCAGAAGTTCCAAGGTTAAGTGCAGAGGCTGCCTGGAGAGATTACGGTGAAGTTATATTATGCGATACGGATGAAGAATTGGTGAAAGTAAGTGATGACTATGCACCCGAGCATTTAGAGATTCAAACTAAAAATCTTGAATGGTTTCACAAGAGATTAAAAAACTACGGTTCATTATTCATTGGGGAAGAAACAACTGTTGCTTATGGTGATAAATGTTCTGGTACTAATCATATTTTACCAACTAAGGGTGCTGGTAAATATACTGGTGGGTTGTTCGTTGGTAAATTTATAAAAACATTAAGTTTTCAAAGAATGACAAAAGAGTCTACAAAAGAAGTTGGATCAGCCGCAGCTAGAATATCTAGATACGAAGGTATGGAAGCTCATGCAAGAACTGGTGATGTAAGATTACGTAAATACGGATATTCCAACGAATAATTTTAAAAAGTACTAACAAGCTCAATAGTTGCACCATAATCAGGAATTGAACTCATCAACTTATAATTTGAATTCACTCTGATATCAAAACCATTTAAATTTTTGTTATAAGTTAGAGATGCTTTATCATTATCTAAGCTCAAAGCGTATTCATTGTTATCTGATGGAATATAACCAAATCCTATGTACAAAGTATCACTATGGGCATTGTCACTTTGATTTCTTTCATAGATAGTCATTATAGAAAAACCATTATCGGTTATTAAATCAAATCCAATATTTGCTATTAAATTTTTAGAATCTTGATCAATTGATTTTGTATATTCTGTAGTTTCCGATAGATAACGATAAGTAGCGTCTGAAGATGGACTAAAATCTACCCCAAGCTCTAATCCACCATTTGGTTTAAAAGTAAAAGTATGAAAATTTAAAATATCACTTATTGTAAAACCAGTAGATATCATTCCAGTTTCAATTGTTTGAGCTTTGTAAACTAAAGCAGCAGGACCTTTTTCTCTATATTTGGACAACTCTGTATAGCTTAAATCAATTCTTAAATTAGGAGTAATATTAAAATTTTCTTTTTTATATGTTGATAAGTAATTTAGTGAGCCAAATATTTGTGCACCATCTCTCTCTCCTGTTCTAGTGCTTCCTCCGCCTTTTCTAAGATGATCAGTATTCAATGTGCTTACTCCAAGAATGCCTTCAGTAAATTTTTCATCATCATGAGGAAAAGTTCCATAAACAGATAAACTAAAAGACTTTGTATCTAAATTAGTTCCAGATGTGCCTACATCAACATCATCATTACCAAATCTAAGTGCATAACCATATAATCTATTTTTGCTTATCTTTTTATCCATTCCAAGTGTAATGCCCTTGGTATTAATTTTTTTAGATGATGAAGAAGATGTATCGCCTGTCTTACCAAAACTCACACTACCTTCGCTCCAAAATGACCAGCTGTCAGACAACTTGTTTAAAGTATTATTTGATTTTTCCGATATTGGAATAACTTTTGCTAAAGACGCTATTGTTTTATTTGGAAAGTTAAATTTAATGTTTTGATTACTTAATTGATCGCTTGTTCTATGTCTTCTTAACCAATACATACGGTTAAGAACTGGAGTACTTGCTTGAATAGCAATTTGTTTAGCAGTTGCAGTTTGAGACTCGATTGAGCTTAAAGTATCTTTGCCCTCATCAGAAGTAGTTATTGGATCATCACATGCACCATCGATTATGCTCCAATTACAACTTAGGTTGAATTCATGAATTTTATTATCGAGATCATCAAGGATAAACATTTTACTTCCATCATTACTAAACACAACTTCTCTTGAATTATTAGTAAGAGAACTTACATCATAGGTGCCTTCAAGAGATAAAGTAGAAACATCATAAGGTGTGGTTAATTTAAACTGAGACATCAAATCTTCTGTACCATTAATGGTATACATTTTAGTACCATCGTAATTAAAAGTAACTCCATCTATGTGATTGTGAAAAGAAATTAGGTCTTCAGTATTAAGTTGAGTAACTCCTGAGCTAAGATCAAATGCTGTATCTAGTGAAAATTCATGAATACGTACTTGTGAGTCATTTCCTACACCAGCAATAAACATTCTGGTACCATCATTATTAAATGCAATTGAATTAGCTCTTTGTTCTTTACCAACGAGACTATATGCGCCATCAAATGTAGCAGTTGAAACATCAAATGCAGTACTTAGTGACCAGTAATCTACTGTCTTTCTACCAGCATGGTTAACAATAAACATTTTTGTTCCATCGTTATTGAACACTACTTGTGTTGGTACATGAGAGTTATTACCTCCACTTACATGTACTACTTTAGTATTATTTACGGTTGCCGTTGAAATGTCATATGCGGTAGTTAATATATGTTCAATAACTGCATCCGTTGTTCCTCCACTTCTTAAAGTATACATTTTTGTTCCATCATTATTAAATGTAAGTCCATAATAAGTGGCTGTGTCGATTGATTTGCTTTGCACAAAGGTTGGCTCCGCTATAGCTTTAAAATGAAATGTGCTTAGAAATAATAAAATTAGATAAAATATTTTTATTGTTCTATTCATCTTAAATTGAAAATTTAAAAAATGAATATATAAAAATAGAATTTATTCTCTACTTAAATCTTTAGAGCTAATATTTTCTTCTTTTTTAGGGTATTTTTTTTCGTTAATGATATTTGCAAAACTATGGTTTACATCACGGTGTCCCGCTTCATCATCACGAATTACTCTAACTACATCTTTAAGTGTAGCGTGCAAAGGTAAGTTCCAATAATTTATTGCAACTTCTGGAGCTGGCTCATCTTTTATTTTGCCAGTCTCTAATTCGTGTAAATATTCTGTGTAACTTCTAACAGCTTCTTCTTCAAAATATCCAACAATTCTATGAGCAGTTCTTTGAGATACTAAATAAATAATAGCGTATGTAACAATAAAAATAAATTGAGCCATCAAAATAATAACTCTTTCTAACCATGTTGGCTTTGCAACATGAATAAAAGTCATTAAATGCATTCTTTCATTTTCTGCTTCATCTAAAAGAATTTTAATCCACCCTTTATCATCTTCCATTTTTCTTAGAGATTTTAAGTGAATTAGCATTCCAGCTACCATTCCAGGCACTGCAGCAACTGTTTCTAAAACAACAGCTCTATGGCCGTATCTTTTCTTAAAAAAAGTATCAGCTAGAAATCTTAAAAACTTAGTAAAGCCCAAGGCAACTTTATCGCTAAAGTTATTTGGCTCATAATGTTTTTCTAAATTATTCATACTTCTTATTTAGTTATTTTTATTTAAAATCCAATGGGTCTAAATTGACGTTTAAAAGTGTTCTATATCAATAGAAATTAAGAATAGTATTTAAAACATATAAAGACAAAACTGTCATAAAAAGAATAACTAAAATGTTTATATAAAACCAAGTTCTTTTATTATTTAAATATTTAGACAAATAATTTGCTAAATAACCAATAGTAAAAAAAAATAAAAAAGAGGATATCGTAGCACCTAATCCAAAATATATTTTGTTAATCAAAGCAAAATTTTTAGAGAAATTTCCTAGAAAAAAAACTGTATCAGAATAAACGTGCGGATTTAAATAAGTAAAACCTAAAGTCTTTAAGAAAATACTTTTGAAAGTTTCGTCAGTTTTGTTTGTTGAAAAATCAACATTTGAAAAACTTAATTTTATTTTAGAATAAATAAAATGTAATAAAAATAATAATAATAGAATATTTAATATAAGTTCAATTGTTTGGTTAAAATAACTTTGAAAGTATTCAAATAAGATAATACCTAAAAAAATTAAAAGATAATCTGAAATTGAGCAAACTAAACATACTAAAAAAGTATACTGTCTCTTTAGACCCTGTTCTATTACAAATACATTTTGAGCACCAAGTGCTAAAATTAAACTTAAACCAGTAAAAAAACCAATTAATAAGTATTCCATATCAAATTTTTTGATTAATAACTAATGATAATTTTCTGGGAAAACTTCCTTCATCAAAATGATCAATACTTAAATTTTTAAATCCTTTTAATAATTTTTTAATTTTTTCATCTGAAAAATAATGAACAATATATCCATTCATTTCATATAGATCTTCACCTCGATGTGTACCTTTTTTATAATCTGCATCTGAATGGTTTCTAACTGTATAAATATTTAATGAATCTTTATTTAAAACTCTACAGACATCTGTATTCAAATTTTCTAATTCAAAATATGTAAAAGCCATACAATAAAGCATATGTGAATAACAACCATCAAAACTATTATCTGTAAAATTTAATTTTTGTCTTAAGTCATGTGTTTGAACTTCAATCAAATCATTTAAACCTAAACTGTTTGTCTTATTTTTAATTATTTCAACTGCGGTTGGGCTGTAATCTAACGCAGTTACTTTAATAGAATTTTTAGCGAAAAAAATCGTATCACGTCCAAGTCCTGCACCAAGTTCAATGATGTGTTTTACGTTATTTTTCTTAAAATTTTCTAAAGCTATTTTTGCAGAGTGACTTGGTTCAGAACCAAACATCTCAGGCTTACTTGAGAAACTTTTTTCCCAATGCTGAGATTGTTCGATTAAAATCTTATTGTCCAACCTACTTCGATGGATCTGGTACTTTTCTTAAATAAGGTTTAACTGCATTCCAACCATCTGGAAACAATTTCTTAGCTTCATCATCTTTAACTGCTGGAACAATGATAACTTCTTCACCTTTTTTCCAATCCGCTGGTGTTGCAACTTTATGTTTTGCAGTTAACTGCATTGAGTCTATTGATCTCAATAATTCCATAAAGTTTCTTCCAGTTGCCATTGGATAAGTTAAGAACAAACCAATTCTTTTATCTGGTCTAATAATAAAAACTGTTCTAACTGTTTGGTTATCTACTGCAGTTCTACCCATTGAAGTAGTTCCTGCATCTCCCTCTAACATATTATAAAGTTTTGCAATTTTTAGATCCTCATCCGCAATTATTGGATAATCAGGTTTCATTCCTGTTACATCTTTAATGTCGTCCAGCCATTTAACGTGATCTGCAACTGGATCCACACTTAAGCCAATAACTTTGACATTCCTTTTATCAAACTCAGGTTTCATTCTAGCTAAAGATCCAAGTTCTGTTGTACAAACTGGAGTAAAATCTTTTGGATGCGAAAATAAAACACCCCAACTATCTCCTAACCACTCGTGAAACGATATATCACCAATAGTTGTTTTAGCCTTAAAGTCAGGTGCTAAGCTATTTATTTTTAAAGTCATTATACTCTCCTTTTTATAAACAAATTATATGCAAGATTGATTTGCTATGCAATTTTTTATAAAGTGATCATTAATATGATATTTGAGCAATTATTTGATACTAAGTCTTCAACCTATACGTACATATTATCAAGCGGCAAAGGTAGAGAAGCTTTAATCATAGATCCAGTTTTAGAACACACAGATCAATACATAAATCTTTTAAATAAATTAGAATTAAAATTAGTAAAAGTAATTGATACACACATTCATGCTGATCATATAACTGGTTTAAATGAGTTAAGTAAAAGAACAAGTTGCACAAAAATTATGGGCGATAACTCAAAGTCTGAAGTTGTAGACTTAAGAGTGAAGGAAGATGAAAATGTAAAAATTGATAATATTAATTTAAAAGTGATGTACACACCTGGTCACACAGATTGTTCTTACAGTTATTTAATGAACGATAGAGTTTTTACAGGTGACACACTTTTAATAAATGGAACTGGAAGAACTGATTTTCAAAACGGTAATGCTAAACAACAGTACGACTCTATATTTAACAAATTATTAAAATTACCGGAAAATACGATGGTATATCCTGCACATGACTATAATGGTAAAAAACATTCTACAATTGGATCAGAGAGAAAAAATAATCCAAGATTACAAGTTAATTCTGTTGACCAATACGTAGAAATAATGAATAACCTTAAACTTGCTAACCCAAAAATGATGGATGTAGCTGTTCCAGCTAATCTTAAGGGTTTAACTTTAAATCAAGTTAAAGCATAAAAAACTGTAATTAACATGAATGAATTTTTAGATTCTATAATTAAAAGAGATCCAGCTGCTAAATCAAAGTTAAGTGTGATTTTAACTTATCCTGGTGCAAAAGCTGTTTTCTTTCATAGAATTGCAAATTTTTTTGCAATTGCAAAATTTAATTTGATTGCAAGAATAATTTCTCAGTTTTCAAGATTTTTAACAGGAATAGAAATTCATCCTAATGCAAAGATTGGAAAAAATTTATTTATAGATCACGGTATGGGAGTTGTTATAGGTGAGACCTCTGAAATTGGTGATAATGTAACTATTTATCATATGGTCACCCTTGGTGGAATATCTCCAAGTATTAATTCAGATGATCAAAGAAATACAAAAAGACATCCAACATTAATGGACAATGTAGTTGTAGGATCAGGTGCTCAGATATTAGGACCAGTTGTAGTCGGAAAAAATGCAAAAATTGGTGCAAATGCTGTTGTTACAAAAGATGTTGATGAAAACTCTGTAATGGTTGGTATACCAGCTAAAAATGTTGGTGAAGTTTCTACACAGGATGAAAACTTTAAACCATACGGAATTACTCAAGATAGTGACAAAAATTAAATGAATAAACCTCAAAATAATTTTATAGAAGGTATTGGAAATACTCCTCTTGTAAAACTGAGAGCTGCATCTGAGATAACTGGATGTAATATTTATGGCAAAGCAGAATACTTAAATCCTGGTGGCTCAGTTAAAGATAGAGCAGCACTTGCTTTAATTAAAGATGCTGAGGAAAAAAAACTAATATCAAAAGGCGGGACGATTGTTGAAGGAACTGCTGGCAATACAGGAATTGGTTTGTGTTTAATCGGAAATTCTATTGGGTATAAAACAATTATTGTTATGAATGAAGATCAAACTCAAGAGAAAAAAGATATGCTAAGAAATATGGGTGCTGACTTAAGGTTGGTACCACCTAAACCTTACAAAGATGATGGTAATTTTGTAAAAGTAGCTGCAAAATTAGCAGATGACTTAAAGAGTTCTAATAACCATGGGGTAGTTTGGGCTAACCAATTTGATAATACTGCAAATTCAAAAGGTCATTATGAAACAACTGGTCCAGAGATCTGGATGCAAACAGATGGAAAAGTTGATGGATTTGTTTGTTCATCTGGAACTGGAGGAACTATTGGTGGAGTAAGTAGTTTTCTAAAAGAAAAAAATAAAGATATAAAAATATTTTTAGCTGATCCTGATGGCTCTTCTCTTTTTGATCATATTGAAAATGGTGAATTAAAATCTTCAGGAAGTTCAATTACTGAAGGAATAGGATCAAGTAGAGTGACTGCTAATTTTGCAAAAGCTAAAATTGACGGTGCTTTTAAAGTAACTGACAAAGAAGCTTTACCAGTTCTATATGATTTAATTCAAAATGAAGGATTAAGTTTGGGAACTAGTTGTGCAATAAATGTTACAGGAGCGATTAAATTAGGTAAAAAATTAGGACCAGGAAAAACAATTGTAACAATACTTTGTGATAGATCAGATAAATACAACTCTAAGCTGTTTAATAAAAAATTTTTACAGGAAAAAGGTCTTCCTATTCCTAGCTGGATCTAAAAAACGCATTCCTCATTTGTAATAAAACCTTTACCTTAGTGGGTTAATTTAACTAAAATTAAACTAACGAAAGGAAAATAATGAAAAACTATTTAGCAACGCACGTTTTTAAATCTGAAGAGATGAAGAAAAAATTCATGGATTTTGTTACTTCAACTCCACACGAAGATTTGAAAAAAGGAGTGACAGGTGAAAAAGCAAGATGCTTAGTTACTATGGTCGGAGCAGGAGATTCTATGAAAGTATTTTGTAGATGGGAAGCAGAAAGCAAAGAAGCAATCATAGAACAACTTGGTGATATGAACAGTATGTTTGAAACTGATCCAGAAGAGTGCGGTAACATTATGGATTTTAGAAATTAATACTAAATATCTAGGATGCCTGGTTACGTAATCGCTCAAATTAATATGACTAATAAAGAAGGTTTTAAAGTTTACGCGGAGCAAGTTCCTGAAACTATAAAACAATTCGGTGGTAAGTATGTTGTAAGAGCTGGTGAATATACATCTATGGAAGGTAAATGGGATTATACTAGGAATGTAATTATTGAATTTCCAACTTACGAAAAAGCATTGGAGTGGTATAACTCAGATTTATACAAACCAGTCAAAGAACTTCGCCAAAAAAATTCTGAAGGTAATTTAATTATAATTAAAGGAGTGTAATTAAACCTGGAAAATAATATTGAAGGGAGAAACAAATGAATGCAAAAGAAAGAGTAAAATTAGGTTATGACCTTTTTAATAAACATGAAATGGAGACTTTTTTTAAAGAGTTAGTAGATGAAAATACCACTTGGACTTTCCCCGGAAAAGAAGGTGTCCATCCTTTGTCGGGGGTGCACAAAGGTCCTCAAGCAATGATGGGAGCATTTTCTAAAATTCCAGAAAAATGGTCCAACTTTAAAGTTGAACCTATAGATATGATAAGTGAAGGAAATAAAGTTTTTGTAAGAGTAAAAGGGTCTGCCGATGGTATGGAAACTATGTTTGGTCATTACTTTGAAGTAAGTGATAGTGGAAAAATGATCACTATGATGACTTTTGATGATACTCTAAGCATGTTTAATGCAATAAAAAAATAAATCTATGAAGGAAAATATATGATAGATAAATTTGGAAATGCTTTTTATTTAATAATTTACTTAGCTCATTTCATAATAGTTGGCGCTTATGCTTATCAATTAGTCTTTGACACAAAGAAATTTCTTAAAGGCAGAGGTGTAGATAAAACAGCAACGTTAGTGACACGATTTGGTGGTGCGTTCATGGTTGCCCTTGTTCTAATGTCAATCTATATTGCTTTTGTAAGACCAGGTGGTTTAGAGGCCACTTGGGCATTTTTCAATTTAGTTTTTATTATTAATGTTTCAATATTAGCTACTAATTTTTATTCTTTAAAAATTGATAAGACTGGCCTAACCAAGAAAACTAGGAATGATGGAATATATGCTCCACTTGTTCTTGTTATAATAAGTGCTGTACTTTGTTATGGTTTGGCCGATAAAATTTACGTATAACAATATTACCTAAGCAGATGTTACCAAAAAAATACTCTCAATTACTTTTTACATTGATTGTGGGATTTTTTACAAGTCTTATTATGACTTTGTTAATTACTTATATTAACACTGGGCTAGACGAATTATATATAAAACGATTTTTGAAAGCTTGGTCTGTAAGCTTGCCCATTGCAATTATTACTGTTTTAAGTCTTGCCCCAGTTGTTAAAAAATTTGTAGATAAAATTACTTCTTAGAACTTTCTTTATAATTAGACATCCATTTACTAAAAACTTTTATTGCACCATTCATTTCTTTTGTTTTATGGGGGTGTTTTTTTGCTCGTCCTAGCATAGTTGCAATGACATTAACTTGATATTTGATAGGTCTGTTTTTAATTGTATCAACTGTGTATAAAGCTTTTTCCTTATTTTTAAAACCTAATCCATGGGTCGTAGTTTTAGGATTATAGTCTGAAAATAGAGATAAATTTATTGGTTTTATAGTCTTACTAATTTTTAGAGTATCAATATATTTAAATAAAGTATTGGTATTAACTTTATTCAAAACTTTTTTTGTTTTGCCATCAAAGTCAATAAAATTTATTTTAAAACCTTTTTTATCTATTTTTGTAATTAACTTAACATGTCTTTTGTGAAATTTTTTTATATGCTTTTGATAAACATGCTTAATATTTAAGTAATCTTTTAATTTATAATTTGGGGATTTAATTAATAGAATTCTACTTTTATTTTTATACTTAGTTAAATCCATTGTTAATTTAACTTGCTAATCAATGATGGATAATTGTTTGTAGGTTTATTAACTTCTTTAGAAATCTCATAAAAATTTAAAGGAATTTTCTTAATCTGGCTCAAGTATTTTTTGCCATCCTTTTTAAGATCTAAATAATTGTCTATTTCATTATTATCTAGAATTACTGGCTGTCTATGGTGTATATCCATGACATTTTGACTAGCCTCTTCAGTAATTAGACAAAATTCATTGTTTTCAAAAATTCCAGCCACGTATAATGGTTTTTTATCTTCTCTTGTAAAATAAAATGGAGTTTTGCTTTCTTTAGATCTTTTCCACTCATAAAAGCCATCCATTACAGCAACGCATCTTGTTGTTTTTATAAGTTTTTTGAAAGAAACTTTTTCATCAATTGTTTCTATTCTTGCATTTATTAAAGGTCTAAAATCTTTTTGTTTTGCCCACGATGGCACTATGCCCCACTTCACTAGTTCTAAAGTCTTGCCATTTGAATATGATTTTATAATTGGTAATGCTTGACTTGGATGTGCGTTAAAGTTCTCATCATCTTTAACTGTTGTCGATGATTTTACAATTTTAACAGTTTTTTCAACTGGTTTGGTAATTACATACCTGCCACACATAGATTAATTATACTTTAATTGAAAAAATTAAAAACCCATTTTAGACCAATTAATTTTGTCTTGGTCTTTGCTTTCGAATTTTTCTAACTCTTTTTTTGATGGTTTTCTAAAAATAAATACAATAGTTGCTAAAAAAGCTATTCCTAATAATGTTGCATAACAAACGTTCATAATTTTAAAATAATAAAATTTTTCAAATTTTCAATGTTTTAAAATGTACAGAATTGTCCTAGTTATTTTTAAGAGGTTTTTCCTAAAAAATTTACAAGCACTACACCTATGATAATTAAAGTTATACCAATAATGCCATAGATATTTGGAATTTGATTATATTTAAGTATTCCAAAAATAGTCACCGCAGTGATTGTTAAACCTCCATAAGTCGCATATGTAAATCCAACAGGTATTATCATCATTGCTTTTGCCAGAAAAAATATACAAAGAAGTATGGTAACCATACACATTATTGTTGGGCCAATGTTAGTAAAACCATTTGTAGTTTTAAGAAATCCGTTAGAAGTTATTCCAAGAACAACTGCTAAAAGTAAATATACATATCCAATTAAATTACTCATATTATTTATAAATTTTATCTACTTCCACTTGATAAGCCTCAACTAATTTATTATTTTGATTTGCTATACCAACAACGTCAATCATTTCCTTTATCATTTGATCTGTTGCGCCCTTCTTTTTAGCTGCAAAAGTATGTGATCTTGTACAATATCCACAGCTATTAGTAATTGAAACAGCTACATAAATTAACTCTTTTGTAACAGCATCCAAAGCTCCATCTTTCATAATTGCTTTAAGACTATTCCAAGTTCTTTCAAGCAGTGCAGGATTATGTGCAATTGATCTCCAAAAATTTGGTATTTTTGATATTTTTCTTGTTTTTTTAATTTCACTAAAAATTTTTTTGACTTTGCCTTTGGCTTTTTTTTCATTAATTGGTTTAAAAATTTCCATATTCCTCCTATTAAATACTTATTCTAATTTAGTTATTTACATAAATAAATATTTAAATTAATAGATAACTGTTTGATGAGCGCTAAAAAGATAGTAATCACTGGTGGAGCAGGATTTGTTGGAACAAATCTTATTAAATATTTTTTAGAAAAAACAAAATTGAATATAATTTCAATTGATAATTATAGCTCAAGCTCAAAGAGAAATCATATCAAAAGTTCAAGAATACGATATATAAAAGCACACACAAAAAATATAAGCACGGTTTTAAATCCAAAAAAAATTCACTCTATTTTTCATTTTGGGGAATTTGCTAGAATTTATCAAAGTTTTTTACAGATGGATAAATGTATAGACTCAAACTCTATAGGTACTAATGCTGTAATAAATTTTTGTTTAAAAAATAAAATAAAATTAATTTATAGTGCTACATCTGCATCTCTTGGAAATAAAGGTAAAGATAAAGATTTATCACCTTATGCTTTTACAAAAGCAAAAAATTTAGAACTCTTAGAAAATATGAAAAAATGGTTTAATTTTAAATACGAAATAATTTATTTTTACAATGTTTATGGGCCCAATCAAATTGGCAAAGGAAGTATGGCAACCGTTATTGGAATATTTGAAGATTTTTACAAAAGAAAGAGGCCACTTCCTGTTGTAAGACCTGGAACTCAATCAAGAAGATTCACTCACATTGATGATACAGTTAAAATTTGTTTTATGGCTTGGAAAAAAAATCTTTGTAGACACTATAGTATTTCTCACAGAGAAAGTTTTTCAATCATCAAAGTTGCAAAAATGTTCAAAAGGAAAATCAAATACTTACCAAGAAGAGCTGGGGAAAGATATGCATCTGCACTTACTAATATGAATCTTTCTAATAAAGTCTACAAACACTTTGGTAAAATCAAGTTAAGAGATTATATAAAAGATTTTATTAAAAATAATTAATTGAGTGGTTTTAGCATCTTAAGCATTTGTTTGTGAACTTGCTTAGAAGAAGATATTAAAACATTTCCACTTTTAAAATTTTCTTTATTTTCCCAATTAGTTACATTTCCTCCTGAAGCTTTTATAATTGGAATTAAAGGATAAATATCCCATATTTTATTTCCACTTTGAAACACTGTATCAATTTTACCTTCACAAAAATGTGAGTAACTTAAAGCATCCATACAAGGAAACTGCATTCGTGGTAATAGTTTCTTAACTTTTTTAAGTTTATCTAAACTATACTGACCGTGAAAATCTCCTGATATTTTTGCATTTTTAAATTGTTTACAATTTGAGGATCTTAATTTTATTTTTTTCTTCCCATTAAAAAGAAAGGCTTTTTTACTATCCTGGTTGATATAAAATTTATTTAGGATAGGAAAGTTTGCTAATCCCATAATTGGTTTATTCTTATAACAAAATGCAATTAAATTACTCCATGATGGATATCCAATTACAAATGATCTAGTTCCATCAATTGGATCTATAACCCAGGAATAATCACTTTTTTTATTTTTTAATCCAAATTCTTCACCAATAATTGAGTGTTGAGGAAATTTTTTACTTATTTTAGTTCTAATAAATTTTTCAAATTTTTTATCTGCAATGGTAACTGGGTCATAATTAGAATCGCTACCTTTATTCTTAGCTTTAAATTTTTTGTTTAATTTTAACTTATAAAATTTGTTTAAATCTCTAGCTAAAGAAATTAGAAAATTATAAATATCTTTGTTTTTCATTTATTTTTGCTCTTATAGATGAGCTTATTACTATTTAATTTTACTTGATAAAAGTAAATTTTTTGAGATATCTAGGAATATTAGTATGAAAATTGAATTAGAACAAAATAATAAAGTATTTATTTTTGAAGGTTCAAATAAATGGGAGTTACACCCTATTTGGCTTAGAGAAAGAGTAAGTGAAAAAGAACACTTAGATAAAAATACCGAGCAACGTCTTTTTGATCCATCGTTTTTAAAAGATATCAAAATTAATAAAGTAAATATTTTAGATAAACTTTTGGATATTGAATTTAGCGATGGAGTAAAGTCAAAGATTGAAATTGATAAAATAGAAAAAGAATTTAATTCAGATGCCTTTTTAAAAGATATAATAAAACCAGTTTTATGGGACTCTAATCTTAAAGATATAAAAAATTTTAAATTTAAAGATAATTTTTTTGAAAGTGATGAGATGTTAGAAGTTTTAAAATCATTTTACAAAAATGGTTTTGTAGTAATTTCTAACGTTCCAACAAAAGATAATTTCATTGTTAATTTTGCAAATTCAATAGGAAGTATTAGAAGGACTAATTTTGGAGAATATTTCAATGTAAAGTCAAAACCTAATCCAAATGACTTAGCATATACACCTTTACCTTTATCACCTCACACAGATAACCCATATAGAAAACCTATACCTAACATTCAATTATTACATTGTATTGAAAATGAGGTAAGTGGAGGATATTCAACTTTAGTAGATGGGTTTTCAGTTGCAGAGAGTTTAAAAAAAAATCATCCTGATTTTTTTAAAATTCTTACAGAAGTAAAAGTAAAATTTAGATTTGTTGATAAAGATGTTGTGTTGGAAAATGTAGGGCAATTAATTGAATTAGATGAAGATAGCAAAATTAAACAAGTAAGATTTAGTACAAGATTAGATTTCGTGCCTGCTTTAGAAAAAGAAAGATTAGATTTATACTATCAAGCAAGAAATAAAATATCAGAAATATACAACTCAGATAAATTTTTAATTAAATTTAAATTAATGCCGGGCGATTTATTAATGATGGATAATTATAGGCTCTTACACGGTAGAACAGAATTTAATCCAAATGAAGGAAATAGATTTTTACAAGGTTGTTATATTGATTATGACTCCTCGGAAGGTAAACTTAGACATTTACTTAGAAAATTTATTTAGTTAAATTATCAATCTAATGGCTCAAAAAGATATAGGAAATAAAGTTCCATTACATACTCTTAAGAAAACAGAGGATGTGATGAAGTTTTATGACGACTGGGGTAAAGAAAATAAGTACGACAAAGATATGTCAGACTGGAATTACACTGGTCCAAAAGAAACATCTGAGGTTTTTAATAAATATGCAAATGATAAAGAAATTAAAATTTACGATGCTGGTTGTGGTACAGGGTTAGTTGGGGTTGAATTAAAAAAATATGGTTTTAAAAACTTTTATGGCGCAGATCTTTCCCAAAATCTTTTAGATTTAGTTCCAAATGGTCTTTATCATTTATTAGAGAAAGCTGATCTTAATAAAAAAATAAATCATGAAGATAATAAATTTGATGCAGTAATGTGTGTTGGTACATTTACTTATGCACATGTTAAACCACCTGCTTTAGATGAGTTTGTAAGAATTACCAAAAACAAAGGTTTAATATGTTTTACGATTAATGAAGGTATTCATGAAGAATATGGTTTTGATAAAAAATTAAAAGAATTATGTGACACAAATAAATTTAAAAAATTAGAGTTTTTTAAATCTCAATATCTTGCTAGTAAAGAAGTGAATGCCTGGCTTGGATTATATGAGGTAGTGAAATAAATTTATAATTTTCTAAATGCCATGCTCTTACTTAGATAGGCATTTTTGTTATAGTACATTTCAAGTCCATAATTTTTAGCTACTTCTTTTAAATCTTCTCTTATGTATTTTGGATAAAAAGGTTCATGGGTAGAATATGGGAAAAATTCTAAGAGCGGATTTAACTTAGGATTATCATCAATTTGTAAAGAGTCTGTTAAAACAAAGATACCATCTTTTTTTAATACTCTTGAGATTTCAGAAAATACCTGTTTTCTAATTTCAGTTGGAATTTCATGAAACATATATGTAGATGTAAGAACATCAAAAGACTCGTTCTCAAATGGTAATTCTTCCCCTTTGCAATTAACATATTTAATATCTTTGAACTTTTTAAGCTTTTGCTTTGCAACATTTAAGTATTCTTCAGATAAGTCTGAGCAAGTAATTTCTGTATCTTTAAAATTTATTTTATAACTTTCAATAATTTCTCCAGTACCTGTTCCAATATCTAATAATTTAATATTCTTTTTATTAGAATTTAAATAGTTAATTAGTGGTATCATGGAAAATCTTCGCATAGTTGCTGCGCACCCAGTGAAAAGTGTTTCAACTTGAAATTCATATAATCTTGCTGATTTTTCACTCAAATATCCATCAGTTTGATAATGAAAGTTTCTTAAGTAATATTTAGGTAAGTCCTTTTTCTTTGTTTCTACTTCTGAAAATTTTCCTGAAGCTCTTCGTTTGTCTATCTTGGGAAGGTCAAGGAAAAAATCAAAACTACCTTTTGCTGCACTTAATAAATCCTTTAATTGTGTCTTTGGTAATTTATAGAATTTTGAATTAATTAATTTTCTTTCCTCATTTAATAACTTCATCATCTCAAAAAACATTTGTTTTCCTGATGGCATCTTGCCATAAAATGAGGGAGGATTAGTTTTATCTATTTTTATTGGTGTAGAATATTTAAAAGAAATTATATAGTGCGCAGAGTACCAAAGAAATTTTGTTGACTGATTAAAAAAGTAACCTATCGACATATCTACATTTTACACCAAAAAATTATTTTAACCAAGCTTTTGTAAGAAAGGTAAAGCTTCTAATAAATAATAACCAACAGCTTGTAATTGATTTGTAATAATTAGAATTCCTGTAATTAAAAGGATGGCTCCTCCAGATTTTGAAATAATATTCATATTATTTTTAAGATTTTTTGAAACTGCCATGAACTTTTGAATTAAGAAACCAGACAAAATAAACGGGATTGCTAAACCTAGGGAATAAGCCGTTAAAAGCAAAATTCCTTTAGTTAAAGTACTTTCTAATGCCGCTAATGCCAATATAGATCCAAGAATTGGCCCAATACATGGTGTCCAGCCAAAACCAAAAGCCATTCCAACTAGAACAGGGTATAATTTATTTGATCTTCTTTCTGTTTGAAATCTTTTTTCTATATTTAAAAATTTAAAATTAAAAAGACCTAAAAGTTGTAATGAAAATAATATAATGATTGCACCTGAAACAATTCTAAGCTCAAAAGAATTGGTTAATACAAAGTTACCAATTAAAGTACTAGTTGCTCCAAAAGCAATAAACACTATTGAAAAACCAATAGTAAAAAGCACAGTTGGAATAATATTTACCCGCTTACTTTCTAATAGTTCATTTAAAGTACTTCCTGAGACATAAGAAATATAACCTGGAATAAGTGGTAGAACACATGGTGACAAAAAACTTATGAAGCCTGCAAAAAAAGCTAATAATAATTGTGCCATTTATAATTTTTAATTTTAAAAAGGTGAAAAAATTACAATTAATAGCAAGACAATCCATATGACGCCGTAATAAAGTGGCATCATATTTCTCCAAGAAAATAATATATTAGCAGCTTTTTTAATTTGTTTTTTAGTTTTCATTTTTATCCTTTAATTCCTAAGTGAGTATATTTAACATTTAAATAATCTTTTATAGCCATTGACCCACCTTCTCTTCCATAACCTGCTTGCTTTATACCACCAAATGGTGCTTCAGCAATTGCGACTAAAGGTGTATTAACTGCAACTGTTCCAGTCTCCATTAATTCAGATGCACGGTGTGCTCTCTCCATTGAATTCGTACAAATATAACTTGATAATCCAAGTTCGTGATTGTTTGCTCTTTCTATAACTTCATCAAATTCTTTAAATGATAGCATTGGTACTAAAGGGCCAAATGGCTCTACCTTCATAATTGTAAAATCATCTTTTACATCGTCAAAAATAGTTGGCTCGTAATAAAATCCTTTATTAAATCCTTTAGGTCTTTTGCCACCTAATAAAACTTTCGCACCCTCTTTTTTTGTAGTTTCGACTAAATCTTCAATTTCATTTAATCTTTTTTTTGTTGTTAAAGGACCAAGTTGAACTGATGGATCCATACCATCACCAATTTTTAATTTTTTTGTTTTTTCTATAAAAAGATTTACAAATTCTTCTTTTTTCTTTTCTTGTATATAAAATCTATTTGGCGAAATACAAACTTGGCCATTATTTCTGAATTTTGCAGCAATTGCCATATCAGCTGCTTTTTTAATATCGGCATCATCAAAAACTATAAAAGGTGAATGTCCACTTAGTTCCATAGTTACTCTTTGAACTTTATCTGCAGCTTGTTTTAGAATTAATTTACCAACTCTAGATGATCCTGTTATAGATATTTTTTTAACAATATCTGAAGCGATTAATTGTTGTGCAATACTTGGTGGATCTCCTGATAATAAATTAACAACTCCAGGAGGCACTCCACATTCTCTACAAATTTCAACTTGTTCCATCACAACACCTGGTGTTATTACATCAGGTTTAACAATCACAGAACATCCTGCTGCGAGGGCTGTAGAAATTTTTCTAGCAGAGAGAACTAAAGGGAAATTCCATGGAACTAAAGCTGCAACAACGCCAACTGGCTGATAATAAACATGAACTCTTGTATCTTCAAATCTACTTTCAACTGTTTGACCATAAATTCTTTTTGTCTCTTCTGCATTCCACTCATAAATATCTGCAGCACCGTTAACTTCGCCTTTTGCTTCTGCAAACGGTTTTCCAACTTCGAGCGTCATCCATTTAGCAAGTATGTCTTGTTTTTCTCTCATCTTGTCAGCAATTCTTCTTAAAATATAAGCACGTTGCCATGGTGGTGTTTTTCTCCAAACTTCTAATCCTTTTTGAGCAGACAATAATGCTTTGTTTACATCTTCGGGTGATGCTTTTGAGGCTTGGCCTAAAACTTCTTCATTCGCTGGATTAATTACTTCGTAAGTTTCACCAGTAGAGGATTTATGCCATTTACCATCAGTAAATTGTCCGTATTTTTCGTACATATTGCAATCTAACATTACCTTTTAAAGTGTCTAGTGTGCAAATAAATCATATCAACAAATCCTTTAAACTCGTATTATATTTAAAAAAAGGAGTGCAATATGAAAGCATATATAATGGGAAACTACACAGAAAAAGCTTTTCAAGGATTTTTAAAAGATCCTAATACTGACAGAAAAGCAGTAGTAGAACAATTAACAAAAAGTATGGGTGGAACAATGCATAGTATGGACATTGTAAGAGGATCATATGATTTTGTTGTTGTTGCAGAACTTACATCATTTGATGATTTTGCTGCAATAAAACTTGTTGTAGAAGGATCAGGTGCTGTTAAAAATTTAACAATGCTTGAAGCTATTGATTTTTCAAAAGCCACAGCTAAAGCAGGTAAAATTGGCTACAAAGCCCCAGGACAATAAAAGATTAATTAATTTTTTTTGTCGTTATCGACGACTAAGCAGATTTCTGATTTTGTCAGGAATCTGCGACCTGTTCCGTTATCAAGAGAGAACATTCCACCAATACCTTGTACAGCATCGATAGTTAAATCAGTGTGTTTCCATTTTTCATATTGATCGTCATTCATATAAAAAGGAACACCACCAATTTCTCCAAGTTTAACATCGCTATTACCTACTAAATATTCTTTCCTAGGATAGCACATTGGAGCACTTCCATCGCAACATCCGCCTGATTGATGAAATAAAAGCTCATCACCATGTTGAGCTTTAATATCTTCAAGTAGTTTTAATGCAGATTCTGTAGCTTTTACTTTCATATAAAATATGGCCCGCGATTCCTCACGGGCCATTATATATTAATTATTGTTTAAAAGAAGCCTAATTTCTTTTCACTGTAAGACACGTGTAAGTTCTTCACTTGTCTGTAGTGGTTAAGCATCATTTTATGTGTTTCTCTTCCGATACCAGATTGTTTGTATCCACCGAAAGCAGCATGAGCTGGATATGCGTGATAGCAGTTTGTCCAAACTCTACCAGCTTGGATTTCTCTACCCATTCTAAACGCACGATTACCATTTCTAGTCCATACTCCTGCACCTAAACCATAAAGAGTGTCATTAGCAATTTCTAATGCTTCTTTCTCATCTTTAAATTTAGTTACAGAAACAACAGGTCCAAAAATTTCTTCTTGGAATATTCTCATGTCGTTTTTACCTTCGAAAATAGTTGGCTCAATGTAGTTTCCTTTTTCTAAACCACTATTGATTTTAGCAACATTTCCTCCACATAGAACTTTGGCACCTTCTTTCTTACCTAAATCTAGATAAGATTTGATTTTTTCCATTTGTTCTAATGAAGCTTGCGCACCAATCATTGTTTCCATTTTTAAAGGATTGTCTTGTTTAACTGCTTTAGTTCTTGCAACAGCTCTTTCCATGAACTTGTCATAGATAGACTCTTGTACTAACGCTCTACTTGGACAAGTACAAACTTCTCCTTGGTTTAATGTAAACATCGCAAAACCTTCTAGACATTTGTCGAAGAAGTCATCGTCTTTATCCATAACGTCTTCAAAATAAATGTTAGGAGATTTACCACCTAATTCTAATGTAATTGGAATTAAGTTTTGTGATGCGTATTGCATTATCAATCTACCAGTTGTTGTTTCACCAGTGAAAGCAACTTTTCTTATTCTTTTAGAAGATGCTAAAGGTTTACCAGCTTCTAAACCAAAACCGCTTACAATGTTAACTACACCTGGAGGTAATATATCACCAATAAGTTCCATCAATACCATGATCGAAGCTGGAGTTTGCTCTGCAGGTTTTAATACCACACAGTTACCAGCTGCTAATGCTGGAGCAAGTTTCCAAGTTGCCATTAGTAAAGGGAAGTTCCAAGGTATAATTTGTCCAACTACACCTAGTGGCTCAGGTATATGGTAAGAATATTCACCGCTGCTAATTTCAGCAATTGAACCTTCTTCAGCTCTAATTACACCTGCAAAATATCTCCAGTGATCGATCACTAAAGGTAAGTCTGCAGCCATACATTCTCTGATTGGCTTACCATTATCTAAACACTCTGCTACAGCTAATGTATTTAAGTTTTTCTCAATCGCATCAGCTACTTTAAGTAACATGTTAGATCTTTCCGTAATTGAAGTTTTACCCCAAGACGGAAAAGCTGCGTGAGCTGCATCTAATGCTGCATCCACGTCTTTTTCATTTGATCTTGCAACTGCACAGATTTTTTCATTTGAAATCGGAGAAGTATTGTCAAAATACTTTCCAGATTTAGGCTCTACAAATTTACCGTTAATGTAGTTTCCGTATTTAGCTTTAAACGGAAATTTGACCTTCAAATGAGATGTATCTAGAACAGAAGACAATTTCATTTCTGCACTCATTTTTCCTCCATTTGTTTTACGCTTTTTTGACTTCGACTTAGCTTTTTTTAATGATTTAGAAAGTTTCCTTGTCGTTCCGCTTTTAAGTTTTTTCTTTCTTTTAATCGACTTTTTTGTTTTCTTTCTTCTTCTTTTAATAGCTTTTTTAGTCTTAGCCATATTTATATAATCCTAATTAAAACTCTTTTTGGACACTCTGTAAACGAGCAATTTTATTTTCAATTTTAAGTTGTAGAAATATTGGGCTTAACTTCTAAGTTTTTAACTGGTTTTTCTTGTAGCTAAGTAAACGCCAAGAGATGCGACCACAAATCCAAAAATATCTAGATTAGAAAGTTGTTCATTCAAAAATATCCAAGCAATAATTGCTGTTGTTGCTGGAATTAGGAAAAAGATTGTTACAGTTTTACTCGCTGAATTATTTTTTATCAAATACATTAAAATCGTAAAAGCACCAAAGGATACTAAAAATATTTGATGGCTCATTGCTATTAAAAAAGTTTTGTTAAAATTAATAAATGCATCGGCAAAAAAAATAACTATTAAAATATGAAACATGCATCCTCCCGCAGCTTGATACATGTTGCTTACTGGTAATGGAACATTTCCTCCAAATTTCTTTTGTAACAAAGTTGCAGATGTAATAGATGCCAAGGCTATAAATGACGCTATGATACCTACAAAGGGTAAACTTTCTCCAAGATCAAAACCTAGAACTATTGCAGCCCCAGTAAATCCAAGTATTACTCCAACCCACTGTCTCCAGCCAACTTTTTCATTTAAAATTGGTCCAGCTAATGCGTTTGTTAGTATTGGTTGCATTGTAACTATAAGAGCAGTTATCCCTGTTGGGATACCGAGGGAGACTGAGTAAAAAACACCACCCAAATAAATTCCATGAAACAAAACTCCACTTAAAATTGAATGGGATAATTCTTTTCTCTCTAATGATAGAGAAATTTTTTTATATTTTGCATAAACCAAAAAACCAATGGCCACTATAAGAAACCTAAAAGCTAATGCAGAAAATGGATCACTGTTATCAACTATGGGTTTAGTTGTAACAAAAGCTGATGACCATAAAAAGATAAACGCAAAAGATAAACTATTTTTCATTTAATCAAGTTATATCAATTTCACGTGAAACCACAGAAAAACCTAAAGTTGAATCAAATTTAAAATTAAACTTTAATTGGAATTCTTTTAGTAGATTTTTTTACAAGATATATTCCAAGGATAATTGCAACTAATGCTATAATTACTTTATCTGTAATAATTTCTCCTAAAAAAATGTACCCCAAAACAACTCCAAAAATTGGAATTAAATAAGCCACTTGAGACTGAAATACTAAACCATTCTCTTTTAAAACTTTAAACCTTAAAACCCATGCCAAACCTGTTGTAATTAAACCTAAGTAAATTATTGAAATAAGTGAGTTAACCGACGGATTATAATTCCAAGGTTTTTCTAAAATAAAACATATCGGTAATAGAATTAGTGTAGCCCAAATTAAAATGGACGCTGTAACATTCTCGTTTTTCTTTTTGCTTATTTTTAGAGTTAAAATACCCCCAATAACGTAGCCTAAAGATCCCATTAATATACAAAATGCTGAAAAGATGTTGTTTTCATTAATTAAAAAATCATCAGAAAATAGATAAACAATGCCTGCAAAACCAACGGAAACACCAATAATTTTTAAGAGATTTATTTTCTCATTTTTTATGAATACATGAGCCAATAGTGTTGAAGTTAAAGGTGAAGTTGACATTAATATTGCTGCTAAATTACTCTGAACTTGCTTAACTCCATAAGCAATTAAAAAAAAGGGTAATACAAGATTTACAAATCCAATAGATGCAAACCAAAGCCAATCTTTTGAAAACGCTTCAATTTTAATATTTTTAATATTACATAAAATAAGTAATGGAATTGAGCCTAGAAAAACTCTAATAAAAGCAATGGTTATTGGTCCAAAAGACTCTGTTGCAATTTTAATATTAAAAAAAGCTGAAGCCCAAATTACAGCTAAAAAAACAAGTAAAGAATAGTCAATTAAATTGGGCTGTCTCATTCTGAAATATCCAAAGTTTTACCATTTGTAATTTTTAAAAGATCTAAGTTACTTATTTTAAAAATACTATTTGGATGGCCTGCGGCAGCAAAAACATCTTTAAATCTATCAAATGTTTTGTCGACTAAAACGTCAATTTTTTTTAAATGACCTACCGGTGAAACACCTCCAATACTAAAACCTGTGTTTTCTTTGACTTGATCTGCATCAGCCATACAAACATCTTTTTTTGAAATAATTTTTTTTAATTTATTTAACGAGCATTTCTTATCGCCAGGTATCAAACATAAAATAAATCCACCATCAGCTTTTAAAAGTAAACTTTTAACTATAGCCCCAATTTCACAATTAAGTGCATGAGCAGCATCTTTTGCTGTTCTTGCTGTATTTTCCAAAATAATAATTTTAATATTGTCGTTAAATTCATTAAGAACCTTTTGAACTCTAATAACTGCCTCATTAGATAAAATTGAATTCATTTACAACCCTTGATTGTTTGCAAAAAAGTAATTTCTCATGTTTAATCCTATGCTTAAATGACATAGGAGATATTAATTTATATCAGGATTAAGTTATAATTATTTTTGATACTAATCCAGAAAATTTGGAGATAACATTATGAGCGCAAATAACGTACTTAAAACAATTAAAGATAAAGAAATAGAATATGTAGATCTAAGATTTACTGATCCTCGAGGAAAACTTCAACATGTTACTATGGATGCCAAAGTAGTGGATGGCGATATGTTAGAAGAAGGAATATTTTTTGATGGTTCATCAATTGCAGGTTGGAAAGCAATTAACGAGTCTGACATGATCTTGAAACCAGATTTATCAAGAGCAATTGTAGATCCTTTTACATCTCATAATACTCTAAATATTTTTTGCGATATTTTAGATGCAATTAAAAAAGATCCGTATGAAAGAGATCCAAGAGGTACAGCAAAAAAAGCCGAAGCCTATTTAAAAAAATCAGGTATTGGCGATAAAGCATTTTTTGGTCCAGAGGCAGAATTTTTTGTATTTGATGACGTTAAGTTTAAAAATGACATGAATGAAACAGGTTTTAAAATAGATAGTACTGAAGGACCTTACAATACAGGTAAAGACTATGATAATGGAAACATGGGTCACAGACCTGGTATTAAGGGCGGATATTTCCCAGTGCCACCAGTTGATAGTGCTCAAGATATGAGAAGTGAATATTTAAAAGCTATGAAAGACATGGGTATTAAAGTTGAAAAACATCACCATGAAGTGGCACCAAGCCAACACGAATTAGGTATGTACTTTGGAACACTTGTAGATCAAGCAGATAATTTGCAACTTTATAAGTATGCTGTTCACATGGTATCTCACTCATTTGGTAAAACAGCTACATTTATGCCTAAACCAGTTAAAGGTGATAATGGTTCTGGAATGCACGTACACCAATCTATATGGAAAGGTGATAAAGCATTATTTTCAGGAGATAAATATGCTGGACTTTCGGATCTTGCTTTGAATTATATTGGTGGAATTTTAAAACACGCTAAAGCAATCAACGCATTTTCTAACGCAACAACTAATAGTTATAAGAGATTAATTCCTGGATTTGAAGCACCAGTATTATTAGCTTATTCTGCAAGAAATAGATCAGCTTCATGCAGAATACCAATAACATTAAGTAAAAAAGCTGCAAGATGTGAAATCAGATTTGGTGATGCAGCTGGAAATCCTTACTTAACTTTTGCTGCAATGTTAATGGCTGGGTTAGATGGAATTAAGAATAAAATTAATCCTGGTAAATCTTTTGATAAAGACCTTTATGCATTATCAGAGGAGGAAGTAAGTAAAATCCCAACTGTCTGTGGTTCTTTAAGAGAAGCAATGGAGAGTTTAGATAAGGATAGAAAATTCTTAACTGAAGGTGGTGTTTTCACAGACGACCAGATTGATGCATACATTTCATTGAAGATGGAAGAGGTTCATAATTTTGAACATACTCCACATCCAATTGAATTTGAGATGTATTACAGTTGTTAATTTAATTATATTTTAAAAGACTCGCCACATCCACAACGTTCAGTTTCGTTTGGATTATTGAATACGAATGAAGATGAGAATTCCTCGACTTTGTAGTCCATTTCTGTTCCAAGAAGATACATTATTGCACTCGGGTCTATAAAAACTTTAACACCTTTATCTTCTATTAATTCATCATTTGGTTGCTGAGCTTTGGCATATTCCATGATGTAAGACATTCCTGCACAACCACCACTCTTTACGCCAATCCTTACACCTAATGAATCTTTATTTTCTGAAAGTATTTCTTTTATTCTATCAGCTGCTTTATCGCTTAATTTAATTACTTGTGTCATAGATTTAACTCTAATTTTCCTGCCTCTGTAATCATTGATTTGTCCCAAGGTGGATCCCATACCAACTCTAAGTTTACTTTATTTACTTCTTTAACTTCTTTAACTGTGTTTTCAACTTCCATCGGTAAACTTTCTGCTACTGGACAGTTAGGGGTAGTAAGTGTCATTTTTACATCTACATTATTTTTATCATCCACTTTTACATCGTAAATTAAACCAAGATCATAAATATTGACTGGTATTTCAGGATCGTAGATTTTTTTGATCTCCCCTATAATTTTTTCTTTAAGTTCCATAATTAAATAAATTTCTCACTATTATTTTCATCTTTTTTATAATTCATAGCCGAAGCTAAAGCATGCCAGGCTATAGTAGCACACTTTACTCTCATTGGGTATCGTTTAACTCCTGATAGTGACATTAGCTTAGTTTTTTCGTCCTCTTTGATTAATTGAGATTTTAATTCAGGACTTTGTTTAATCATATCTAAAAAATCATTTAAGATTTCTTTTACCTCAGGATTTTTTTTATCTTTCATTAATTCAGTCATTATTGATGCTGATGCCATTGAAATTGCACAGCCATGTCCTTCAAAAGATATATCTTCAATTTCTTTATCTTCATTTAATTTTAAATAAACGTGAACTTTGTCCCCGCATAAAGGATTATAACCCTCAGCATCTTTATTAAAATTTTCAAATTTACCTAAATTCCTCGGGTTCTTTCCGTGATCTAAAATTATTTCTTGATAAAGCTCTTTTAAGTCCATTGTTAGCTAAATATTTTTTTACACTTTTTTAATGATTCATTAAGTTGATCTAAATCTTCTTTAGTATTGTATACTCCTAATGAGGCTCTCGCTGTTGCTGATAAACCAAGTTTCTCATGCAAAATCTGACAACAATGATGGCCAGCTCTAATTGCAACACCATCTTCATCAAGAATAGTTGCAATATCATGAGGATGAACACCGTCTAAAGTGAATGATAATACTGAACCTTTATCTTTAGGGTTTCCAATAAGTTTTACAGAATTATTTTTTCTTAATACTTCCTCACCATAAACAGTTAGTTCCCGCTCATGTTTCTCAATATTTTCAATTCCAATTTTATTTATAAACTTAATAGATTCTCCAAATGCAATTACTTGAGCGGTCGCCATTGTTCCAGCTTCATATTTATTTGGTAATTCCCCAAATGTAATTCCTTCTTTTTTGACTTCTCTTATCATTCCACCACCACCTTGATACGGAGGTAATTCTTCTAACCATTTTTTTTTCGCGTACAAAATACCTAATCCTGTAGGTCCATACATTTTGTGACAAGAGATTGCATAAAAATCACAATCAAGATCTTGCATATCAAGCTTTAAATGAGGTGCTCCTTGACATCCATCAATTAACACTGGAATATTTTTGGAGTGTGCTAATTTTGTAATTTCTTTTACAGGTAATATTGCACCTGTCACGTTTGAAAGGTGAGTGATAGCTATAATTTTTGTCTTATCAGTAATATTTTTTTCAATTGTTTCTAAAGTTACATCACCATTTTCATCCATTTCTGCAAATTTAATATTGACACCCTTTGATTTTCTAAGGTAATGCCAAGGCACATAGTTTGAGTGATGTTCTAATTCTGTAAGAAGAACTTCATCACCCTCTTTTAAATATTTTTGACCAAATGTATTGGCAACTAAATTGATTGCCTCTGTCGCGCCTTTAGTAAAGACTATTTCGTTTTTATCTTTTGCATTAATATATTTTTGAACTAAAGTTCTTGTATTCTCGTACAAATTAGTAGCTGCAACAGCTAGATAATGGATACTTCTTCCAACATTTGAGAATTCTTTAGTATAGAAATCATAAATTCTGTCTACAACTACTTGGGGTTTTTGTGAGGAATTTGCACTGTCTAAATATACAAGATCATTGTTTTGTATTTTATTACTAAAGATAGGAAATTCTTTTTTAATATCTTTTAAGCTCATTCTTTAACTCCCAATAAATTTTTAATCAGATTTTTTATTTCTTCGTCCGTTATTTTTTCAATGACGTCTAATAGAAAACCGTTAATTAGAAGTTTTTTTGCTTCTTTGTAGTTTAATCCTCTAGACATTAGATAAAATATTGAGTTCTCATCTAAACTTCCTGATGAGGATCCATGAGAACATTTTACATCATCAGCATAAATCTCTAACTCAGGTTTTGCATTAAACTCTGAGTTTTCACTTAGTAGTATTGCATTACTTAATTGATAACCGTCCGTTTTTTGAGCCTCAGAACTTACAAAAATTTTTCCTTGATAAACAGCTTTAGATTTTTTTTCTAATACACTTTTTACTAATTGATAACTTTTAGTATTTTCTACTAAATGATTTATATTTGATTTTATTTCATGATGATTTTCATCATCTAGATCAAAAATTCCATTTACAAAAGCTGAAGAGTGCTGACCTTGAAGATTACAATTAATTTCATTTTTGAAAAATTTTGAACCACTAGATAATATAAAAGTTTCAGAAATGCTATTAGCCTCTTGCTTAACATTGTTATAAGAATATTTAACATTATTATTTATTGATTTATCTATTTTATAGTTTTTTAATATGGATGATTTGTCTAATTCAAAATTATAATAAATATTAAGAAAATTTTTCTCTGTATTGTCTTTGAAAATGTCAATAAGTCTTAAACATGCATTTTCCTCTAACTTAAAATCAATTCTCGAATTAGTATTTTTTGATTGTGTATTTTTATTTGTTGAATGATAAATAACTAAAGGTTTTTTTAAACTATAATTTTTTTTAATAATAATCTTGCAGAATTTATTAGAAAAAGCGTTGTTTAAGTTAATTAATGAATTAATATTTTCCTTAATAGTTTCTTCACCCTGTTCAACTAAAACTTCAATTTTATCTTTTTCTTCAAACTTAAAATCGATCTTTTCAATTTTTCCATCTATTACAATAAGTTTATTATGTTCTAAATCACTTATTAATTGGATTTTATCAATTTGATTTTCTTTTTTATAGTCGTTGTAGAATGTTAATTCACCAATGTTACTTTTAATTATTTGATTTAGATCAGAAAATTTCCAGCTCTCTAGCTTTCTATTAGGAAAACCTTGTTTAAGAAACTCTTTAAAGTTAGTCTCTTTAAACTTTTTTTCCTGGTCAGAATATGAAAAATCTTTTAACTTTTTTTCAAAGTCTATTTTTAATTGTTCTTCCATTTAATTAATATTTTCGTATCCTTTCTTCTCTAGCTCGAGTGCTAGATCCGGACCACCGGATTTAATTATTTTTCCATTCATTAAGACATGAACAAAATCAGGTTTGATGTATTCAAGTAATCTTTGATAGTGAGTAATAATTAAAAAAGAGTTATTTTTTTTTCTTAATGCATTAACACCATCTGCAACAGTTTTAAGAGCATCAATATCTAAGCCTGAATCTGTTTCATCTAAAATAGAAAGTTTCGGATTTAAAATAGACATTTGAAGAATTTCATTTTTCTTTTTTTCTCCACCAGAAAAACCAACATTGAGCTGTCTGCCTAATTTTTCTTCATCAAATTTAAGTTCTTTTGCTTTTTCTTTAACAAGTTTTAAAAACTGTATTGCATCCAATTCTTTTTCTCCTCTTGCCTTTTTGATTGCATTTAGTGAAGTTTTTAGAAAAACATTGGTATTAACTCCTGGTATCTCTAATGGGTACTGAAAAGCTAAAAAAATTCCTTTGTGTGCACGTTCCTCAGTTTCTAATGAAAATAAATCACTATTTTCAAACAAGACCTCTCCGGTTACATCGTATCCTTTTTTTCCGGATAAAATGTTAGATAGTGTACTTTTGCCTGAACCATTAGGGCCCATTATTGCGTGAACTTCACCAGGATTAATTTCTAATTTGAAATCTTGTAAAATAGATTTGTTATCAATTTTGGCACTTAGATTATTAATTTTTAACATTAGCCAACACTTCCTTCTAAACTAATCCCTACTAATTTTTGAGCCTCGACTGCAAACTCCATTGGCAATTGTTGTAATACTTCTTTACAAAAACCATTTACTATTAAACCAACTGCTTCTTCAGGATTTAATCCTCTTTGCTGACAATAATGTAATTGTTCTTCACTAATTTTAGAGGTCGTTGCTTCATGTGCAATATTAGAGTCTGAGTTTTTATTTTTAATATATGGAACTGTATGTGCTCCACATTTATTACCCATTAATAAAGAGTCACATTGGGTGAAATTATTTGAATTTGTAGCTTTTGGAGAAATATCTACTAAACCTCTATACGTCATATCTGAAAAACCTGCGCTTATACCTTTTGAAATAATTTTGCTCTTTGTATTTTTTCCAAGGTGTATCATTTTTGTACCTGTATCTGCTTTTTGATGATTATTAGTAATAGCAATAGAATAAAATTCACCTATTGAATTATCACCTTTTAAAATACAGCTCGGATATTTCCAAGTAATTGCAGATCCAGTTTCAACTTGTGTCCAAGAAATTTTGGAATTCTTACCTTTGCATAAACCTCTTTTTGTTACAAAATTATATATTCCACCTTTGCCATCCTTGTCTCCAGGGTACCAGTTTTGAACAGTAGAATATTTTATTTCTGCATCATCCAATGCTATGAGTTCAACATTAGCTGCATGTAATTGATTTTCATCTCGCATTGGTGCAGTACATCCCTCTAGATAACTTACATAACTTCCTTTATCAGCGATTATTAAAGTTCTCTCGAATTGACCTGTATCAGATGCATTAATTCTAAAATATGTTGATAATTCCATAGGACACCTTACTCCTGGCGGAATATAAACAAATGATCCATCAGTAAATACCGCTGAGTTAAGTGTTGCAAAAAAATGGTCTGTTAAAGGTATAACTGTACCTAAATATTTTTTTACCAATTCTGGATGTTTTTGTACAGCTTCAGAAATCGAACAAAATATTATCCCCTGTTTTGTTAAAGTTTCTTTGAAAGTAGTAGCTACAGAAACTGAGTCGAAAACTGCATCAACAGCAATTCCGTTTAATCTTTTTTGTTCGTTAAGTGGAATTCCTAACTTTTGATAAGTTTCAAGTAATTTTGGATCTAATTCATCAAGACTTTTTGGTTTATCTTTAAAGCTTTTTGGAGCTGAATAATAATAAAGATCTTGATAATCTATTTTTGGGTATTTTGGTTTTTGCCAGTCAGGTTCTTTTAAAACTTTTAGTCTTTCAAAAGCTTTAAGTCTCCAATCTAATAACCATTTAGGTTCTTTTTTAATATTTGATATAAACTTAATTACATCTTCATTTAATCCTTTTGGAGCTTTAAAGCTTTCAATATCAGTTGAAAAACCATATTTGTAGTCTTTTAAATCTTCTATTTGTTTATCTCTCATTTATATTCTTGCCTCTCTATTTTTTAATAAGTCACTTAATTTTTTGTTTTCAAAAAAACTGTTTATATGAATATCTAATTCATCCCAGAAATTATGCGTGATGCATTTGGTGCTTTTACCATTACAAGATTTTTTAGAATCTTTTTTGCATCCTATTGTTTTAACTTTTTGATCTAATGCTAAAAGTATGTCTGAAATCTTTAATTCTTTTGGACTTTTAACAAGTATATATCCACCATTAATTCCTCTTACACTTTTTACTATATTATTTTTTTTTAATCTTAAAAATATTTGTTCTAAATAAAGAAGAGATATGCCTTGCCTCAATGAAATATCTCTTAAACTGACTGCATTATTACTTGAAAAAACAGCCATGTCAGCAAGCGCCATTACTGCATATCTTGATTTAGTATTTAGCTTCATAATCGTTTATTTATGCGACTTATATATATACCCGACTAAAATAGTCAAGTTTTTGAAATTAAAAAGACTCGCATTTTGTCACTCCGTTGTGATAAATAAAGTTTTTTTGTGAGAATAATTATCATTAACAAAAATTTATTTGAGAATAATTATCATTAACAAATATGGAAAATAAAATTGTAGAAATATTTATTCCTGGACCGGCCGGAAGATTAGAAGCAAAATATTTCAAAAATCAAAAAATAACTTCTCCCATAGCTTTAGTATTGCAACCTCATCCTCAATATGGAGGTACAATGAATAACAAAGTTGTAGTAGAAACATTTCATGCATTTATGGATAATGGTTTTTCAGTATGCAGAGTAAACTTTAGAGGTGTTGGAAAAAGTGATGGAGAGTTTGACAATGGTCAAGGTGAACTTGCTGATGCAGCTGCTGCACTTGATTGGGTTGAGAGAGAAAACTTTGATAACTCACAATGTTGGGTTGCTGGTTTTTCTTTTGGATCATTAATATCAATGCAGTTACTTATGAGAAGACCAGAGATAAACAGATTTATTTCAATATCACCTCAACCAAATGTTTACGATTTTTCTTTTCTTTCACCTTGTCCAACATCAGGACTGATGGTTTATGGAAAAAAAGATGAACTTGTTCCAATAGATCATATAAATGATCTTAATAAAAGATTATCTTCGCAGAAAGGTATTAAAGTTGATTTTCAATCTGTGCCAGATGCTAACCATTTTTTCACTAAATCTGAAAATAGTTTAAGAAAAGTTTTAGACAAATATATTCAAAAAGAATCAGCTTTATTTTAAAAATTTTTAACTAAAACTCCACCTGTTGAAGGTGATTTACATCCAGTTGTATTCGGAAAAGATATAGGAAGTTTAAAAAACGATCTAATAGCTAAAAATGCAAAAGCTTGAGACTCCACAAAGTCACCATCAACTCCATAATCATCTGTTGTGTCAAATTTAACTTCATTACCACAATGTTTTTTAATTCTATCAATTAAAGTTTTATTCTTTCTTCCACCTCCACATAAAATAATCTTAGTAATTTTTAGATTAGATTTTGATATTTCACTTAACAATTCAGATGCAATAATATTACTTGTGAAGTCCGTTATTGTCGATGCTCCATCCTCTAAATCTAAACCTCTCAAAAAATTTATCTCAAAATCGTTAACATCAAACGAATTAATATTTTTATCGGTAACGTTTTCAAAATCTTCTAAAGCTTGATTAAGAATTAATTCATTTGTTTTACCAATACTTGCTGCTTCACCATTATTATCATAATTGCCTTTTTTGTTTCTTCTCATCCATTCATCTATTAAACAATTTCCAGGACCTATATCTTTACTTATCAAATTTTCATCTTTGAGATCTCCGATCAAAGTTAAATTAGATATTCCACCTATATTTAATATACCAATAGGAAGGTCAATTTTTTTTTCCTTAACAATTAACTGGTGAAAGATAGGTGATAATGGGGCTCCTTCGCCACCTTCAGCTAAATCATTTTGCCTAAAATCATAAATAACTTTTTTTTTTGAAAGTTGAGATAATAATTTTCCATCACCAAGTTGTTTTGAATATTTGTCTTTAGGACTATGTAAAATTGTTTGTCCATGAAAACCAATCAAATCAATTTCAAAATCATTATTTGATGCGCAATTTGAAACGACATTTGAATGAAATAATGTTATTTTCCTCTCTAAATCCTTAATTTCTGAAGCATATTTTTTAATATCTTCAACTTTATTAATATTTTTTTTCAATTTGTAAATATTTTCAGAAATATCATCAGTATATTGAAAGTATTTGTTAATTAAAACTTTGAACTGTCCTTTCCCATCAGAATTTATAACAGATGCATCAACACCATCACCAGAAGTACCACTCATTAGGCCTAAACTATTAATAGATTTACTCACAATTTATTTTTCAATCAAATTAAAATAAGTATATTGAATTAGAAGTAATAATTTAAAAAATGAAAAATTCATTCTTAACCGAGTTTAAAGAAAGAGAGTATTTTAATCAATGCACTAATTCTGAAGAATTAGATAATTTAATGCATAATAAAAAAATTAACGCATATATAGGTTTTGATTGTACGGCTCAAAGTTTACACGTTGGTAGTTTATTGCAAATAATGTGTTTAAGAATGCTACAAAAATATGGTCATAGACCCATAGTTCTACTTGGCGGCGGAACCACTATGATTGGTGACCCTTCTGGTAAAGAGGAAACAAGAAAAATTTTATCTACCAAAGAAATAGACAAAAATATTAAAAATATTAAAAAAGTGTTTGATATTTTTTTAGACAAAAAAAATATTAAAACTAAACCAATTTTTGTAAATAACTTTAAATGGCTTGGAAAATTAAATTATATTAAATTTTTAAGAGAAGTTGGCAAACATTTTACTATAAATAAAATGTTAAGTTTTGATAGTGTTAAGCTAAGATTGGAAAGAGAACAATCTTTAAGTTACATGGAATTCAATTACATGATTTTGCAGGCTTATGATTTTTTAGAGTTAAATAAAAAAAATAACTGTGTTCTTCAGATAGGTGGATCTGACCAATGGGGAAATATTATAAATGGTGTTGAATTAATTAAAAGGAGCTCAGGAAAACAGACATTTGGATTAACTACACCGCTAATTACATTAGCATCTGGAGCTAAAATGGGAAAAACAGAAAAAGGTGCTGTTTGGTTAGATAAAAAATTATTATCTCCATACGATTATTGGCAGTTTTGGAGAAACACTGATGATCGAGACGTAATAAAATTTTTAAAAATGTTTACAGATAAAGAAATAGCTGAAATTGAAGGCATGAAAAACAAAAATATAAATGAGTTAAAAATTCTTCTAGCTAATGAAACTACCTCAATGTTACATGGCAAAGTTGCGGCAAAAAAAGCTGCTGAAACTGCAAAAAAAACATTTAGTGCAGGTTCTTTTGGTGATGATCTGCCTGTTGTAAAAATAAAAAAAAATCAGCTTAATACCGGAGTAAATATTATTGATGTTGTGATTATGTCAAATTTATTAAAATCAAAAAGTGAAGCTAGAAGAGCAATAAAAAATCTCGGGATAAAAATTAATAACAATACTGTTAATAATGATAATTCTAATATTACTATAGATGATTTTAAAGATGATATATTAAAATTATCACATGGTAAAAAAAATCACGTATTATTTAAAATTATCAATTAGCTTTTTTTATTTTTTCTAAAGTTCTTGTAATAAATCTTGGTGTTAAAGTTTTAATTGGATTGACGGTAGTTTTTAAATCTTTGGGGTACCCTTTAATTTTAAAACTGACTCCAAAAACTCCTTCACCTACTTTTTTTCCAACTAATATATCTCCCAACAACGGTATTGAGCCTATTGCTTTATTTATAGTAGTAGCTGGAACTAAAGTTCCTCTTAAACTTACCAGTCCATCTTTTTGAACATAACCATCCATAAGAACTGAAATTGAGGGTCCAAGTGAGTAAATCTCGTCAATTGTCATTAATCCTTTGTCTTTGTTAAATTTCATTTCAAATTCATTAAATCTTATTCCTTCACCTGTTAATAAATCTGCAATGCCCTGTAACGAGGCTAGTGTTAATAATTTGGTAAGCGCTGGCACCTCTATTAATTTAAAATCATATAATTTTAAATTTGAATTAGTTTTTTTATTTTTTGTAACTGAATGGAAGTCTAATGCACCTCCTTCAAAACCTTTTATAAATTTATATTTTTTTACTAAGGGCTTGGCATAATTTGTGAAAACTGTTGTTATCTTTTCTTTGTTTTGGTTAGTTTTTACAGAGACCTTAAACTCATCATTATTAGGAAATTTAGAAGATAAATTTAAATCTAAAATTTGGTTATTCTTTATAATTATGTTTGTGTTCAAGGATGTAAGATAATCTTCTTGACTTAAATAAGCAGTGTCAATTTTAATTAATATATTGCTATCTAAATTATTAAACAATTCAAAAAAATTACTTTCTTCTTTCGAAAATAAAATTTCATCCACTAGCTTAGTTCCATCAAAGATTTTGCTATTTATTAAATAGTTTTTTTTATCTTTTTTAATATCTAATTTACTTAGCTTGTTATTATTATTAAAAACACTAACTTTTATATTGTCTATACTATTAATCTTTTTATTTTGATTAATTCTGATATTTCGAATATCTATGAAATTTTTATCATGAATAAATTTTATTGTTTCTAAATTTGTATTTTTAGAAGCTAAAAATTTTCCCTTTAATTCTAATGAACTTTTATCATCTTTATTTTTTGTATAGTTTAAAATTTTAAAATTTACTGCAGAATTAATAATTTCAAAATTAAAATTATAAAAAAAATCTTCTTTTATTTTTTTTAAAGAATAACTTGCATCATCAATGTCACCATTTATATTTATTTTAGATTTACCATTTATTTGATAATCTCCACTTTTATAATCAATTGTGATAGAATTTTTTTCAAAATTTATATCTTTTTTATATCCTGGAAAAAATCGTTTAAATATATCGTTTGAATATCTAAACTCTTCTAAAATTACTTTTGATTGAATATTTATATCAGAAAATTTAATTTTTTTGTTTAATTTGAAAGTAAATTTATTATTTGATGAAATAGTTAATTCTTCTTTAACAATGTTTCTCATGTTTTCATTTAAAAAAGTGGAAAATTTACTTAAATCTATTTTGCCTTTTTGATTGGAAATATCACCTTCAAAATTATAGCTATTTCGATTTTCAATAATTCTTATTTTATTAGAATTTATATTAATTGATTGAAAAAGCGATGATAGGTTATATATCAGATAATCTTTTTCTTTAATCAAAAAACTCAAATTTATATTTTCAACTATGTTATTGTTTAATAATTCTATTTTTAAATTTTCAATGTTGCCATCAACCAAATAATTGCTTTTGATACTGCCATCTTCGTTAAAATTTATTTTGCTCTCTATTTCTATCAAGCCGTTTTTTACAATCTTATTTAAAATAAATAATTGTGGATTATTTTTATAAACTCTAATTATTTCAATTAAATTTGATATCTTATTTTTATGAGTTAAAATTTTTATTTCCTGAAAATTTATTTTTTGTGAAAGTAAATTTTTTAAAGGCAAATCAGTACTTATGCTTTTAATCTTTATTTCTTTATTCCTAAAAAAAACTTTTGGATCATTGGTTTTTAATTCAAAATTGAAATCATTGATATTAAGAAAAATTTTTATTTCGTTAAGGTTTATTTCTAAATTTTTATCTCTTTCAGAAATTTTTTCACTAATAAGGTTGTTAAATTTATCAGTACTAACCCCGTAGATACTTAAATACATAAAAAAAATTATTAAAATTAAAAATAAAAACAAAGTTATTTGTATAATTCTTTTAACCATTTAAATTAAATAAAGAGCTTTCCAAAAAGCTATCTATCTCCCCATTTAAAACTTTATCCGGATCGCTTGTCTCAAAATT
>CACNFB010000005.1 GCA_902619665.1 uncultured Pelagibacteraceae bacterium | reverse complement strand
TTAAAACTTCAATTGGATGCATTAGAAACAGAAGGCTTAAGTAAAACAATTTCAAATCCAAAACTTTTCTCATTAGATAACCAAACCGCGCAAATTAAACAAGGTGTACAAATTCAGCTACCTGGTAGCGGCGATACAGGTCCACAACTTGTTGATGCTGCATTAATATTAAAAATTAAACCAAGTATTATTGGTGATGGAAATGTTTTGATGGAAATACAGGTAAATAATGACACTCCGGATAGGACAAATCCTGGTTCAATTGGAATAAATAAGATGGAAATTACAACAAAATTGTTAGTAGCAGACGGAGATATTGTTGTAATTGGTGGAATTAAAAAAAATGAAGTAGCAAATTCAAAAGACGCTGTGCCCGGGGTTTCAAAAGTGCCTATTTTAGGAAAAATGTTTCAAGGTTCGTCAAAATCAGATAAACTAAACGAACTATTGGTATTTATAGCACCAAGAATTTTATAAGATTATTATGTTAAAGATTAGTAGAGAAAGTGAAATCAATTTAATTAACGTCTTAATAGACAATGACGTTATTTCAGGAAAAGATTTAATTAATATTAAAAAAAAAAGTTCAGAAGGTAACAAATCTCAAATTGAAGCTGTTTTTGACTTAAAACTTACAGATGAAAAAAAAATATTAGATATTTTAGTAAAAGAGCAAAATCTTGATATTGTAGATTTGAAAAAAGTTGAAGTATCTCCTGAAATAAAATCTGTTCTCCCATCAAACTATATAAAAGTTAATTTTGTTGCTCCTTTCAAAGTCGATGGCAAAACTCTTCATATAGCAATCCCAGATAGTTCTAAATTAACTTTAATGAGAAACTTAAAAGCAATTACAAAAAAAAATATTGAATTACACGCTGCGCCGTTAACTCAAATTTCAGAGTTTATTGAAAATTTATCAAGCGATGGAGAAGTTACAACTGCATCGATTAGAAAAGAAAATAGAGAAAAACAAAAAACGTTTGACTCTGATTTAGGAGATGCCGGAGAAGTTTTAGAGAAAGCTCCCGAAGAAGATGTTGAGGCAATTGAAAATGAGTCTGAAGTTATAAAATTTAGTACTGCTGTAGTTGCTGAAGCAATTAAAAAAGGAGTTAGTGATATTCATATAGAGCCTTATAGGTTCTCATCTCGTGTAAGATACAGACTTGATGGAATGTTACAAGAGCAAGAACAATATAAACAATTTCTTCATGATAACTATGGAGCGGTAGTAACTCGTTTTAAAATTATGGGTAAGCTTGATATCGCTGAACGTAGACTACCACAGGACGGTGCAATTAATTTTAAAATAGAAGGGAAAGTGGTTGATCTTCGTTTATCTATTTTGCCAACAGCAAACAATGAAAGAATAGTTATGCGTATCTTAAATAAAGATGCGGGAGACATTACTCTTGAGCAATTAAACTTTGAAGAACAAGATTTGAAAAGTCTCAGAAAATCAATTCACTCCACACAAGGTCTTATATTAGTTACTGGACCAACTGGATCAGGTAAGTCAACTACTCTTTATAGTATATTAAAAGAAGTTAGCAAACCTCACTTAAATATTTTAACTGCAGAGGATCCAGTTGAATATGAATTAGATGGTGTTGGGCAAGTTCAAATTAAAGATGATATTGGTTTAACATTTGCATCAGCGTTAAGATCATTTTTAAGACAAGACCCAGAAATAATTCTAGTTGGTGAGATGCGAGATAAAGAGACTGTAGATATTGGATTAAAAGCAGCTTTAACAGGTCACCTAGTTTTTAGTACACTTCACACTAATGATGCACCAAGTACAATTACAAGATTACAAAACATGGGAACGCCTGATTATTTAATTAGCGCGGCATGTCAATTGGTTGTTGCTCAAAGACTTGCCAGAAAAAATTGTAAAAAATGCAAAATTCCAGATGACGATGTTAATCCAAAAGTATTACAAGATTTAGGATTTAGTGCAGAGCAAGCTTCAAGAGTAAAAGCTATTAAAGGAAAAGGATGTGAAACTTGTAGTAATACAGGATACAAAGGCAGACAAGGTATCTATGAGATATTAGTTGTTTCAAAACCTTTAAAAGAAGCAATTTTAAGAAAAGCAACTACGCCTGAACTAAGACAGATTGCTGTGAAAGAAGGTTTTCAAACCATGCAAGACATGGGTAAAAGGTTGATTGCAAGTGGGGATTTGAATTTTAGAGAATACGAAAGAGTATTATCGGGTGAGTAATAAATAAAATCTTATGGACACTTACGCTTATAAAGGAATTTCAGATGGTAAATATGTAGAAGGAGATATCGAAGCTCTAAATCAAGATGAAGCATCTCACAAATTAAAAGAGCAAAAAATAATAATCACAAACTTAGTTAGAGCTGTTAAAGGCAAAAAAAAAGAGGATAAAGAGACAAAAAAGAAAAAAGGTTCATCTTTATTCGGTAAAAAGAAAGCAAAAGTAGAGGATGTCTTAATTTTTTCAAAGCAATTCGCAACAATGGTCAAAGCAGGTTTACCAATTCTTCAAGTTTTAGGGATGTTAAGAGACCAATTAGAAAGCCCTGCAATGAAAGATGTTGTCGAGGATATTAGAAAAAGCTTAGAGGGAGGTGTAACTTTATCTAAGTGTTTTGAAAAGTTTCCCGAGTTATTTGACAATGTCTATATTAACTTAATAAAAGCTGGAGAGGCTAGCGGTAAGTTAGATGTATTTTTATTAAAAATAGTTGAGTCACTTGAAAAAAAAGAAGCAATAAAAAAGAAGATAAAAGGTGCTCTTATGTATCCGAGCATAATGTTCACTGTTGCAATAACAGTAAGCGCATTTATGTTAATAAAAGTAGTTCCAGTATTTGCAAAAATGTATGATGGTATGGGTATTGAACTTCCTGCTGCAACAGCAACCATTATGGGAATGAGTGATTTCCTCAGAGGCACAGGCGGCAAGATATTATTTTTAACTTTATTAGGATCTTTTTTCGGGTTCAGATATTTAACATCGAAAAACGAGAAAATAAAATATCTGTGGCACAAACAAGTTTTAAAATTACCAGTTTTTGGCGACATGATACTAAAATCAATGTTAGCTAGGATTTCTTTAATTATGGGTAATCTAAGTGCTGCAGGTGTAAATTTACTAGAGAGTTTAGAAATTGCAAAATCAGTAAGCAATAATGTTGTTGTATTAGAGTCTTTAGAAAATGTAAAAAAAGGAGTATTTTCTGGAGATACTTTAACAAAATTATTTTTAAAAGATCCTCTTTTTCCGCCTACTTTTAGTCAATTGATTTCTGTAGGTGAACAAACTGGTCAGTTAGATGAAATGTTTGGATCAGTTGCCAAATACTACGAGTCTGAATTTGATACAGTGGTAGAGAATTTATCTTCTTTAATTGAGCCTATTATGATTGTGTTTATGGGTTTAATGATTGGAGGATTAATGATCGCAATGTACTCTCCAATTTTCAACGTTGGTGCTTTAATCGGATAAATATAATTATAGTTGCTTGGTTAAAACTAGATGGTTTATCCAAGGCCTTTTACCATCTTTAAACTCAACAGCGTCCATTATTTCCTGAATAAAAAAAGTCCCTAGCCCCCCAGGTTTTACATTATCAATTTCTCTATGCTTAACTTTTTTAGGATCCACAGGTGTGCCTCTGTCATAAAAGGCAATTTGCAGTTTGTTGCTCTCACAACTGATTTGGACCACCATTAATTCGTTTGCATCTGCGTTATTTTTAAATGCATGCTTAACGATATTTTGTGCAGCCTCTGCGATAGCTAAAACTAATTCTTCTTTTAAATCATTGTTAATTTGAAGTTTTTCAAACACTCCTCTACAAAAACTTCTTACATCCCTTAAGCTAGATGAATTCACTAAAAATGCTTTTTTTTCACTATGATTTTGGTGAGCAATTTCACTCATAAAAATTTATTCCAAATTTAATATTTGTTCTAACTTAGCCATCATGATGACTTTAAGAACTGATTTACTCACATCTTTAATTATAACTTTAGTATTCTTTTCTAGTGCTTTCTGGTGACTTTCAATCAATACAGAAATGCCAGATGAATCCATGTATTGAACATTGCTTAGATTTAAATGAACTTCTTTTCCTCCCTCTATATGTGGGAAAATTACTTCTTTAGCTTTTTCTGTAACGTCCATATCTATTTCACCATCTAGATGAATAGTTGCTACATTTCCTTCTTCAGTAACTTTGTAACTCATAAAAATTTCCTCGCCATTGCTAAAACTTTTTCAACTGGTTTGCTAACTTCAACTAGTTCAAACTTTGTATTTTTCTTTTCTGACAATTTTTTACTTTCAATTAAAACTGAAATTCCAGATGAGTCCATATATTCAACTTTACTCAAATTTAAATGAACTTCATGTCCCGCTTCAATCAATGGCAATATCGATTGCCTTGCTTTGTCTGCTACATCCATATCAATTTCACCTGTTAGATGTACAATTCTAGAATTACCATTTTCTTCTATTTTATATGTCATTCAGTAAATTAATTAATAATTTTTGCAATTTTGCTCATTATGAGCAGATATGTCAATTATTCTACAAAAAAAATAAAGATATCAATTAAACAAGCAGTTACAGGCATTTTAAAGTATTTACTTATTTTAAAAATTTATTAAAAATTACGTAATTAATATTAATAAATAAATAAAGAGGCCCAAATGAAAAACAATAAAGGATTTACGCTTATCGAGCTATTAGTTGTTGTGGCTATTATTGGTATTCTTGCAGCTGTTGGTACAGTTGCTTATACAGGTTACACAGCTAGTGCTAAGAAAAATGCAACAAAATCTAATCATGCTTCTGTAGTTAAATATGTAGCCGCAGAACTACAAAAATGTAATGTCGGCGAGTCAACATATGCTAAAAGTGCTGCATGCAATGTAAGAAAAACTGCTGGAAACGCTGCAACAGCTATAGAGAGTGCATTATCAGATTTTAAAAACTCTGAGGATTCTGCGGGTGACGGTGTTAAAAAAGTTGATGCAGCTTCTGTAGACGACTCTGTAGATCCGCCAGTAGTAACAGAAATGACAGTTGTATTAGGACAGGTTAGCGTAGCTGATGATGGAGACAACGTATATGTAGCAACTTGTTTTGCAGAAGTTGGTGATGCATGTGTAATGGATAATGCGGAATCTGTTGTTTCAAATACTATTGCAATAGAGTAGTTGTAAATTAAATATAACTAACTTGATAAAAAAAATTAATATCACAAGAAGTTCTGGTTTTACTTTAATAGAACTTCTTGTGGTCGTTGCAATTTTGGGAATACTTTCATCTGTTGGTGTAATTTCTTATAACGGTTACGTTAAAAGTGCCAAAATGAAGACAGCTGAAAATACTTTACAACAGCTCTCATTGGCTCAACTAGAATATTACACAAATACTGGTGAGTATTATCCAGATGGTGTATCCGATAGTTGCGCAACAACTGACACAAGTCACAAGGATTTAGGAACTGCACTTTTTGATGATAGTAATTATATAGCTGTTGACGATATGGAATATAATTTTTGTGCCTATTCAAGCGAAACTTCTTTCACGATTGTTGCTGAGTCTAGAGGTTCTGATTGTAAATTAACTCTTTCTAAAAATAGCTCAATACAAAGAGAGAACTGTTAATAACAATATAACCTATTGATTTTAAATCTAAGTTGATTTAATCAATTCTCATGAAAAAGTATATTTTGTATTTAGCTTTTTGTTTGTCATTAAGTGGATGCGGGCAATACACATCAATGATAGGACCAAGCCTTACTCTAGTTGAAACTGGTAGTGTTCTCCAAGCAACAACTTCTTATGGAAAATCTTATACCTTAAGTCTTGCGAGAAAAAATATTTCTGAGGAAGAAAATGTTGAAAAGATTTGTCCAACATATCATAGCTCAGATTTATCTAAAATATTCTTTGAGACTCAAGAAAGAGACAATTGTTTCTTTGATCCAATGAGTATTTATAGATAATAAAATTTTAAAAATTTTTAAGCCAAAATTTAATAATAGTCTCTAATTTACCTTGTCTTTAATAGCTTTTTAAAAATTGATATTTCAAACAATTTATCTATTCTGCTGGTTTATGAAATTTTATGTTTCTAAATATGTCTGGAAAAATATTTTTATAAACTTTTTAGTTTTGTCTATTTTTATATTTCCATCATTTTCTGTAGAAAAGAATATTACTTATATGCAAATATTGCAGAAACCAAAAGATCTTGATCTAAATCTTAAATATGCTCAGCAACAAGGTAAGATGGGTAATTATAAACAAACTATCTCAACACTTGAAAGATTAACAATGTTATATCCAGATAACATTGAGATTAAGTTATATTTGTTATCTGTTTTAGTTCAAATAGACTCTCCTGATAAGGCAAGAAGTTTAATTGAAGAAATGAAACTTAGAACAGATTTAGAGTCTGAAGATCTAGAAACACTTCAAGAAATAGAACAGGATTTAAAAGATAAAGAACCAGGTTTATGGAATTTTTCTTCTGACATTAGTTTAGCTGGCCTTTATAGTAGCAATGTTAACAGTGTCTCTAAAACTAGAAAAAAAAGCGAGGAAGGTGAAGTTGCAGAGTTTACATCCCCAATGCACGATAAAACCGCTAGCGCTGGATTAAGCTTTTCAGCTACAAGACCAGTTGGTGAAGAATCTTCTTTTTTAGCAAACATTTCACATTCACTTTCAAATCAACACCAAGAACATGATGATGATTTCCAAAGTTATGGATTAACACTTGGTTTGGATACAGTGTTGGGTGGTCAAAGTATAAGTCCATATATTATGTTAAGTAAATCTGATTATCACACTGACGCTGACAGTGTTTCTAAAATGTTTGGCATAGGAGGTTTCTTTACTGTAGGTGAAAGAAATTCGTTCAGTTACGGTTACTCATATTCTGATTCAAAAGGAAATCACAACTCAATGGATGATAGTGCTCAAGATACTAATTCAATATCACATGGCTATACATTTAATCATGACTACATTTTTACTCAAATTATTTCTACATCTATTGGATTAGGATATAGCGATAGCGATGCTGTAGTGGATGCTGGTAACGATTATGAAACATATGATTTTAGTTTAGGATTAAACTTATCTTTTCCTTGGGCTTATATCGCAATTTCAAATGGAATGAGTTTTAATGATTACAAAAAAGAAGATAGTAGCGTTGCCTCTGATAGATTAAGATCAGATTTTACAAATACTTTTGATATAATGTTAACAAAAGCAATTGGAGATTTTTTTCCTGTAATCGATCAAAACAGAAATTTATTTATTAACTTATCTTACGAAAAAGTGATATCAGAGGCGAATACATTAAACTACGATTACATCGCAGATTCTTTCTCGATGAGTCTTACTAAATCTTTTTGAGGTCAAAATTCGTCAATAAGGTGAAAAACCCTAAAAAATATAGATATTTTTTCTGATCAAACTGAGTTAATAACGGTTTATTTTTTCTAAAAAAATGTTATTTTTTTAATAAATGAAAAGACTAATTACAGCATTAATGTGCTTTGCGCTTATGACTTTTAACTCATACGCCGAAGAAACTCTTACAATTGAAAAACAACTTGTAGGTATTGTTGGAGCAATTTCAGGTACAGTAAAAACTGAAACAAGAGAATTAAAAGAAGGTGATAAAATTTACCTTAATGAAACAATTTATGCTGCTAAAGGCTCAGGAACACAAATTTTACTTTTAGATCAATCAACTTTTACTGTGGGTGAAGACTCTGAAGTTGTAATGGATACTTTTATATATGATCCAAAAACTAATGACGGTAAAATTGTTGCAAGTGTTAAACAAGGAAGTTTAAAAGTAATATCCGGTTTAATTAGTCAAAAAGATCCAGATGCTTTAACAGTTACTGTTCCCGAAGGAACTCTTGGATCAAGAGGTACAGAATTTCAAACTATAGTATCAAAAGGTAAAACAGATACTTTATTAATTGGTCCAGGTAAAAACAACACTTTAGGTATGAGACCAGGAGCAGTTTTAGCAAGTAACAAATTTGGAAAAACTTTATTAGACAATCCTTACAGCGTTACTTCAATGAGCAAAGGTAAAGCCCCAGACAGAGCAAGAAAAGCAACAAGAGATCAACTTAAAAAGTTCAATAAAAAAATGAGAGCTTTGAGTAAAAGCAAAGGTGATAAAGGTGAAAAGAAAATTGCAAGAAAAGCTGCAAGAAAAGAATTAAAGAAAGAATTAAAATCTTTAGGTTTTGAAAAAGACGAAATTAAATCAATAATTAAAGAGAATATTAAAAAAGATAAAGAAAAGAAAATTGCTTTAAAAACAGAAAAAAAAGCAGAGAAAAAGAAAAAGAAAAAAGCAAAAGCTGAAGGTAAAAAAGGTAAAAAGAAAAAAGGTAAAGTAAAAGAAGGCAAAAAAGGTAAAAAGAAAAAAGCAAAAGCTGAAGGTAAAAAAGGTAAAAAGAAAAAAGCTAAAGCAGAAGGTAAAAAAGGTAAAAAGAAAAAAGCTACTAAGAAAAAAGCTACTAAGAAAAAAGCTGCACCTAAGAAAAAAGCTACTAAGAAAAAAGCTACCAAGAAAAAAGCAGCTAAGAAAAAACCAAAACCTAAAAAGAAAAAAGCCGTTAAGAAAAAACCAAAACCTAAAAAGAAAAAAGTAGTTAAAAAGAAAAAGCCTAAAAAGAAAAAAATTAAAAAAGTAGCTAAGAAAAGAAAAGCAGCTAAGAAGAAAAAGAATAAGAGAAAAAGAAAAAAGAAAAAGTAATTAGCTTATAATCTCATAAAGATTTACATTACATAATTAAGATATACACTCATTAATGTGCTTGCTTTTTTTGAAAAAAACTTAAATTACTTAATCTTTTCATTTCTTTTATTAATTCTAATTTCTCTAAAAGTAATCAATCCATCCATAATTAAATCAATTTCATATTTAAGTTTCGATTTATATCAAAAAGTTTTCGTAGAAAAAAAAGAGGATACTGATGTCGTAATTATAGATATTGACGAAACAAGTTTAGGTAAATTTGGACAATTTCCATGGAGTAGATCTGTTTTTGCAAAAATAATAGAACAAGTTGAAACCTCAAATCCAAAAGCAATTGGTTTCGATATTTTTTTTACTGAAAAAGATAAACAATCCCCAGATGAAATCATAAAATCTTATGGCTTAATCCCCTCTGATATTGTTGATCTTCAAAAATTAAAGGGACACGATGATGTATTTGCTGATAAATTAAAAAGTGCAAAAACAGTCACTGCAGTTTTAGGCAGTAATGTTCCGTCACATTCAAATTATGATCGTAAAGCAAAAGCAAGATTTTTATCAAAAGGTGGTGATCCAAAAAAATTTACTTATTCTTATCCATATTCAATTGGTTCATTAGAAAAATTGGAAAAAGAAGTTAAAGGATTAGGGTCAATCTCTTTTTTAGATCAATTAGACGGAATAATTAGATCACTTCCATTGATTGTAAGATTTAATAACAAGATATATCCAACTATGGGTTTAGAGATGGTCCGAGTAGGAGCAAATCAAAAAAATATTTATATTGAGTTAAATGAAGTTGGAATAAATAGAATAAGTGCAAGACCCTATAAAGTAGATTCTGATCCAAATGGAATTATTTGGATTAAGTATAAACAACCTCAAAAAAAACAATATATTTCAGCTGGAGATGTATTTGACGGAAAATTTCAAACAGATTTTTTTAAAGATAAATACGTTTTAATTGGTGCATCAGCCCAAGGGTTATTCGATTTAGTTAAAACTCCACTTGGAATTACAATTCCTGGAGTTGAAGTTCACGCTAATGTTATAGAAAACATATTAGATCAATCTTATTTGGTTAGAAATCCAAACACTTATATTTTCGAGTTATTATTTTCTATAATTATTGCACTTTTAACTTTTATTTTATCTCAAAAGATTAAACCAAAATACAGTTTATCTGTTTTCTTTGGTAATTTGTTATTCATTATAATAATTGGATTTTCTATCTATAAATTTAGATCTGAACTTGTTGATATAAGCTATCCAATATTTATTTTAACAATTACTTTTTTAACAGGTTTGTATTTTAGATTTATAGAGGAAAATAAACTAGCACTTGCAAACTTACAAAAAGAAGCAAAACTTTTAAAAGAAAGAGAACTTGCTGCAGGAGTTCAGAAAAGTTTATTCCCAGATATTTCAAAATTTGAAAACTTTATTTTCGCTAAAAACGTTCCTGCAAGAGATGTATCAGGAGATTACTTTGATGTTGTAAGATCAACACCTGAAGAGTATTTTTTCACACTAGCCGATGTATCAGGTAAGGGTGTTAAGGCTGGTATGTACATGGCTAAAGCATCATCTATATTTAGAACACTTACCAATTTAAAGTTTCCTTTAGAAAAAGTTGTCTTTGGGGTCAATAATGAACTCGTCGAAGCTAAATTTAAAGGAATGTTTGTAACAGCAGTATTTGGGAAACTGAATATTAAAACAGGAGAACTAGTATTTATTAACGCTGGTCATGAAAGTATTCTAACTTTTGATAAGGGTAAAAATTATGAATATATAAAGTCTGATATGCCGCCAATTGGAATTGTAAAATATTTCACAGAGTCGATGGTAAAATCAAATACTATAAATCTTAAAGATAAAACATTCGTGGTCTACACAGACGGTGTGACAGAAGGATACCTTAAAAATGGTGAAGAACTGGGAGCAGAAGGTGTTCAAAATATCATAAACAGTATTGAAAATATTAATCCAAAAAATATAGTACTTGGTATAGAAAAAGAGCTCAATTGGGGGGCAGAAAAATTAAGGGACGATATTACTTGTATGGCTATTAATATAGAAAATACTGAGCTGATCAAAAAGAAGTAAATCTTAACATCATGAAAATTATTAAAAAATTAAATATCAAAAAAATTTTTAGGTCTTTAAAATCAGGTGTTTTAAGTACTAATATTTTTTTTATCTTATTTGCAGCTTTTTTTTCTTCACTAGCTCTAGCGGCCGCTTTAACTATCACACATGTAGATAATAGAATTCCTGCGGGAGCAACTGGTTGTTTTAGTTCTAAATTAGAGCAAATTCTTAATACAACATCAGTACAAACCTACGCTACAGAACTTAAGCACGATAGAACAGAAGACATACGAGATGTTTTATGGAGCGATGACGGTACAATGGTTTTTACAATAAATGATAATATGAATAGAACTAAGAATGGCTACATGGGTGACCTTGATTTGTCTATGAATAAAGTTAGAGATCCGTTTGAATTAAAAACTGTAAAAACTACACTTGGAATACACACTTGTGATGATATTGATGGTTTTGATGTTGATCATCCAGATTTTCTGGCACAAGGCATGAGTGCTGATACAACTGAATATGTAAGCATCCATGCTGCACTTAATGGTACAATTTTTTTTATTTTAAGTGAGACAGGTGAATTACATAAATACAATTTAAGTAAATCTTTCGATTTTAGGACAGCTACTTATGAAAATGAATTTGCTTTAAACAGTGAAATTAACTCTTTTTCTTTTAGCAAGGACGGGACAAGATTGTTTGCTTTAAATGCTGAACATAATACTATGGAACTTACAACATTTTCATTATCATCACCTTTTAATACTTCCATTACTCCTACCCAAATACATATCGTAGATTTGTCAACGATAGGAATTGATTTAGTGGATGGAGAAAATTCAAGTGCTACAGATGTAGAATTTAATGATGATGGAAGCGAGATGTTTATATCAGTATTTAATCAAGAAGGAGATGTATTAGAGAGAATTCACCAATTTAGTTTAGGTAAAAATTATGATGTATCAACAGCAAGCCATATAGGTTCCGTCGCAACACCATTTGTTGGTCGTGAAAACAATAATGGATGGATGGGAGGTTTCACTTTTTCTAGCGATGGAATGAAACTTTTTACATCACAAAGATTTACAGGACCTGCAGTAGATCAGATTTTTCAATATAATCTTCAATGTCCTTATGGAATAGCTAAGTGTTCTTCAGACACGTCTTCGTCAATTGAAGCTCAATTTGAACTTGCTAAACAAAATATAAGTTTAAATGTTAATACTATTTTTAAAAGATTTGAATGGATAAAAAGAAATCGTGATGATGAAAATTTATCTGCTCATAACTTTAAAATAAATTACGAAGATCCTTTATTGAAAACTTTAGCTAATAAATTTGAACCATCGGTAAGAAATAATGTTGCATCTTTTATTAGCAAACATAAAACAGAAAATAAAAAATCAAAGTGGTCTAGCTGGAGCTTAGCAGATATATCTTTGAGTATTTTTGAAATAGACGGTTCAGTAAAAGCAAAAGATCTAAATACCAGAGGTTTAACCTTAGGAACAGATAGAAAATTTGGAGACAACAAATTTTTTGGACTAGCACTTAGATACGGTGATAGTAGTTCCGACATCAAATTTTCAAAACAAGATGTAACTATGGAGTCTTTAACTTTAAACCTATATGGAATTTTACCCTCTAAAGATAATCAATACATAAATGCTGTAGTAGGCTTAAGTCATTTATGGTACGATCATAGATATATGGGTAATCTATCAGGTGAGAGAAAAGGAAAACAAGCTTTTGCAACAATAAATTATAGAACTAAAGAAAAATATGGAATTCTTAATGTAACCCCAACAGGTAAACTTACATATGGCGTAACAAGATTATCAGAATTTACAGATTTCTTAGCTAAAGCCTCAGGGCTACCAGCTAGAGACGTGATATATAAAGAGGACACATTTACCAGCGGGGAACTGGCAGCTGGATTTTTATTTGAAACTGATATCATTGAAACTGATCAAGGAACAGTTCAGCCAATGGGTGGAATAGAGATATTATATGATTTAACTAATGACGTTGATTATAAATATGTTTATCAGGGTGGAACTCATGTCAATAAAGAAACTATACATTCACCATTTTCAAGGCAAAATCTAAAGACCTCAATTGGTTTTGAAGCAATTCACTTAAATGGTTTTACAGTATCAACTGAGTATCAGAGAATAATAAGATTAAATGATACTAGTGAAGCTCCTGGATTTAGTACGGATACTTTTATAATAAAGTTTAGTCGTTCAAAAGAAGAGGATGATCAATTTGCATTAAATTATGATCCAATCAATGCTCACCAAACCAATTTGAGCTATTCAAAAAATATTCATGGTTTAGACTTTAAAATTAACTCAAATCAAAGCTTAGAGAACAGTTCTGAGTATTTTACCAACCTAGAAGTGTCTGGAAAATTTTGAGGAATTGAGATAATATTATTAAAATGTTTGAAAAATTAGAAGAACTTGCAAAAAATAATAAAAAAATTTCAGATTTTCATATTAGAAGTGGTTGGCCTTTAGCTTATAGGCAAACAGGTGAAATTCATAAAGTTCAAGATGTAATAGTTAAGGCACAAGATCTACAAGATCTTATTTCAACTAATTGTAATGAAGTTGAAATGAAAAAGTTTAATGATACTCATGAGTTAGACTCGTCTGTTACATTAAGCGGATTAAGATTTAGAGCTAATTTTTATAAAACAATTAACGGTCCAGCAGCGGTATTAAGAAGAGTAGAGAGCGTTATTCCAGAAATGGGTCAATTTGATTTACCGCCAGCTCTTTATGATATAATTGATATGCACAAAGGTTTAGTTTTAGTAACTGGTCCTACTGGATCAGGAAAATCTACAACGCTTGCTGCAATTGTAAATGAAATAAATAAAACTAGAACTGCAAATATTATTACAGTTGAAGATCCTGTTGAATTTATCCATAAAGATATAAAAAGTATTGTCTCTCATAGAGAAGTTGGAAAACAAACACAAACTTTTGCAAGTGCGTTAAAAGCTGCTCTACGAGAAGATCCAGATGTAATTTTAGTTGGAGAGATGAGAGATTTAGAAACTGTTGGACTTGCCTTAACAGCTGCAGAGACAGGCCACCTGGTATTTGGAACATTACACACAAGTGGTGCACCAAATACAATAAATAGAATTATTGATGTCTTCCCGCCGGAACAACAAGCTCAAATAAGAGCACAGATTTCAACATCATTAAAGATGGTTGTTACACAAAGACTTTTAAAAACCAAAGACGGTCAAGGACGTTGTGGTGCTTTTGAGGTGATGAAGTGTACAGCTCCAATTCAAAACTTAATAAGAGAAGCAAAAATTCATCAAATCCCAAGCATCATGCAGACTGCAGTAAAAGATGGTATGATTACCATGACTAAGTCTTTAGAAGAATTAGTCAAAGCAGGGAAAATAGATGCGGGTGCTGGAAAAGAACACTAAAGCTTTCACCATTCTTGAATTAATAGTCGTCTTAACTATTGTTGGAATTGTTTCAGCTGTAGCATATCCAAATTTTTCTTCATGGAATAAAGAAAGAAAGGTTAGGAGTGCAGTTAATAAAATATTATCCATAGTAAAAAATATTCAAATACAAACACAACAAGGAACATTTGCTTATGTACAAGTAAAATTTACTAATACTGACAAATATTTACAGGTTGAAACTAAAGGGATGACTATGGATACACTCGCATCAAAAATAAACAATGGAGATGATCCTTGGAACCAAGAATTCCCTGATAACGTTACAAGTAGATGTTCCTTAGATGAAGATTATTGGGATACAGATGCTGCAGATGCGGGTGAAATTAAAAATTTTGTTAGTAAAACAAATTTTAGTGATATCACAGCATCAATGAAAGTGACCGAGGAACAAGCTGATGCTGTAGGTGGCGAGGAGGGAGACGCAGTGCCAGTAGATATGCTAGGTGGTGATGATGGAGCAGGCGCAGAAGGGGATGTTGGAGCAGTTTGCTTTTCAAGGAATGGAAAATTTTATGAGGCCAATGGGGGCTTATTAAGCAACTCAAATAAGCCATTTGATTTTATATATATTTGCAGAAGAGTTAATGAAGGTGAGGACTGTAATGTTGGGTATAGTGATAGTGATTTAGATAAAGAATTACCCCCTGGTACAGATGATGATGGAAATACCGCAGAATACTTAAATGCTATTAAATGGTCTAGGTTTGGAAACTTTGCTATAACTAAATGGAGTGGCAGTGGTTGGATTGAATAAATGATTTTTAGAAACAAAAATATATTAGGTCTTTCTTTATTAGAAGCTTTGGTATCTACTGCAATTATTGGAATTGGATTTGTTGCAATTTTACAGATGACTAATTACTCAGTTCAATCAATGCATTCCTCAGGCGAAAGAACTAAAGCAAACTTTTTGACTAATATAATTGCTGAGGACGTTATAAGCGCAAGAGATACCGCAACTTCTTCTGACTCTAATTTTACAGAATATTTACTTGGCGCAGATGACGGCAAACCAATATTCGAGTCTGAGGCATGTAAAGTAAAAGATGGTACTGGATCTGCTAACGCAGGAAAAATTTATAACACTACAGGAACTGATGCACATGCAAGAAAAAAAAGTAAATGGGAAGCAATTTTAGATAGCAAGTCATATTTAAGATGTAGAGGAACAAATGAAACTAGAAAATTTCAAGTTTACAAAATATGCAGATCGGGTTGCACTAATAATAATCCAAACATGCAGGATTTAGAAATGTATATTGGCCGAGTTCAAATAAATTTAAATGACGGAAAAAAAAGAAAGTATTTATATTTTCAGTCGGATTATAAGTTACAAGGAGTAAATTAAACAAATGAATAAAGAGTATTTTAGAAATCAAAAAGGTTTAACACTTGTTGAAATTTTAATTGGTATTTTAATCACAACATTAATGATGGGTGCATTATATACCACGTATAATGTTGTAAATAACACTTATTCACAAGTTAGTGAAAAAGCAAAAATTAGTAGATCTAGTAGAGATTTAGTTTCAATGCTGATGAGAGATATTCGAATGGCTGGATTTAAATATTACGCTGGATCTCAAACAATAGCCAAGTTTGCCGAAGATACATTTAAAAAGAGAAGTTGTGACCCTGGTCTCGTTCTTCCTAATAAAAGTTATCTGACTTTTGATAATGGATTTAATGATCATAAATTAAGTCATAACCCTATTGTAATAAGAAAAAATAGACTTGGTTTCCAAACATCAGGCGATGATAGTGATTCAATTAAATCGAATGCAAATTCAACAAATAAGTGTTGTGACCAAATAGAGATTGTTTATGAAGATTTTAATCAAAACGATTTAGACCAACCATTTAAAAGGTATAGGATTACATATTATGCTGATGAAAAGATAGGTGAAAAAAATATAGTTAGATTAGCTGTCTACAAAACAGTTGAGTCATGGAGGCAAGAAAGAGTTGCTTCAGACGTCGCTAAAATTGGCGAAGATGAAGAAATTTGTATTTTTCCTGCAACAGGTGGTCAATGGGTAACTGATTGTCCACAATGTATAGAGAAAGATCTTGTGAGGGATCATATTGAAGATATGGAATTTATTCCATTTGATAGAGATGGACTTATAATCAGAGATAGTGCAGGGAATTACCCTGCTCCTGAGATTGATAATTTGAGAGACAGATTATTTGATATTGCAGGTGTAGATGTCAGGTTAACTTTTAGATCTAAAGACAACTTTTATAAAGAGACACAAAAAAGAGAAGTAGTTGGATTAGATGATCGAAAGATTGAGGCTGAAGACAGACTATTAAGAGATTCAGTAATTGTAACAGTTAATACAAGAAACATTGGAGGAACTTTATTCTAATGATAAAAAAAAATGAAAAAGGTTTTACATTAGTGATGTCTTTAGTTTTACTTCTTGCAATGTCACTAATGGGAGGTGGTTTAATAGTTATTTCATCATCAGACCATCAAAGCAATAATAGCAGTGACGACTTTCAACAAACTTTTTATGTTGCAGAACATGCATTATTAGAAGCTCAAAAATCCTTAATAAATAGTATGATGGGAAATGTAAAAGACGACGGTACAAGAGATGAGGATAAAAGGCATATACCAACAAATGTAGAACAAGCAATCTCTAAATTAGATGACGGAACCCCTTGTTACAAAAGTTTTAGAAATATAAGTAGAAAAGATTTTAAGGTCGTTGAGCACATTCAAGATGTAAGTTTTTATGATATTATTTCTCCTATATTAGACGAAACTTCTAATTTCGGTAGCAGCAAACAGGTAACAGGTGAAATTAATAGAATGAAAAAATTTAAATATGAATACTTTTCTGTGAACGCAGGTTCTGCTGATTATAAATCTGTTGGAGGCAGCTTAAAGAAAACTTCTTCAAGTGTTCAAAGACAAGGAACCGCTTACAGAATCTATGCCTGCGGTATAATGGGAAGTGTTTCAAAACCAGAAATTTTAGTCCCGTTAGAGACCATAGCTATATTATCTCACTAAATGCTTGGTCAAATTGGACATAAATTATTTATTAACTGTGTTGAAAAATTTTCTCAATTATTTAAATTTATATCTGTGAAAAAAATATATTTTTATATTATTTTATTATTATTTATCTTTAACAAGTCCTTTGCGTGTCAGCTTCTAAATGTCCCAATTGGATCAAATGTTAGTAGCGCGGTTTCTACATTTGAATTTATAGATGCATATAGTACAGATATTTATGGAGATGAATTTTCAGCAAAATATCAAGATTATGCCCAAGATTATTGTGAGGGCTCATCACTTGAGAATGCAGATTTAGAAGTTATAGTTTATAACTCTAAAATTGCAGGGATAAATTTAGTAAACTCACACAATAATAGTCAAAATGAAATTTATGAATTTGTAAAAAATTTTATATCAGACCCAGGAAGTGAAACTAAGAGTAATAATTGGACAGGCTATAAAAATTTAAGCATAGGAGAATTACTCATCTTTTATGGTAAAACGAAAATTGCAAACGAAACAATTGAATATTTAGAAATAACAAGCCCCGAGATGTTGGATTTTACCGTAGGTGAAAGGGTGATGAATGCAACTGGATAAACTAATGAAATATTTAAAATTAATACCGATAATTTTTTTATTAATCAACAATAATAATATTACTTATTCAAAACCTGTGCCACCAGGAGCAGGAGATGGTGATGTTGCAGCAAATATTTTATTTTTGGTTGATAGTTCTGCGAGTATGCAATCATGGATTGGTTCTGATGGGTTAGGCGCAGCTCCAAAAGCAGTTTATGACTCAAATGGAAACATATTAATTAATCAAAGTGGCAGAAGAGCTGTTGGTATAGTTAGATATACTTCAGCTGGTAAAAGAGATACTGACTTTACACCAATTCGAGTAACTCCTGCAGCTGGATGCGCTAATGTTTATGACACTACCAGGTCCACAGTAAGAAGAAATGTAAGAAGAAATAGAGGATTACGTTTTGTAGAAGGATTTTCAGGTAAAAATATTTCAAATAAAAATATGTTTTTCTTTAATGCCCTAGAAAGACACGACAGAGATATGGTCTTTGGTTTTACTGAGGATGGAACAGAATGTTTATTCGCTTTACGTGCTCAGTCACAACGAGCCAGAATTCATGATCTTGATATTAAAGAAATTGGGGGCACATATTATATGTTTTTGGGTGGTCCTTGGAGAAGAGGTGGCTTTTTTAAAGTTTGCAACCTTTCGACGATGGCATGTACCAATCAAGAATTTAGGGGGAGAAATACTTTAAGAACTATGGGAAGATTATCAGTTAATAATGAAGGTACTATGGTTTATATGACAGATTATAGAGATGGAAATGTTAGGGGATTTAATTTGGATTTAGCAAGCCCAACTCCTTTAGCTTCAATAACTATGCCAAATAGAACCTGTACAAAAGTTAACAATCCAGATTTAAGTAATGATGTCATGCATGCAACGACTATTGCCGTTTCTCCTGATGATAGCAATATTCTTTATATTGGCTCGCACATTAATCATGCAATACAAAAATTAGAGTTTACTTCAGATACTGATTGCGTTGTACGTGCAAGTATTGGTTCTGGAGTAAATTCAGTTATATCAAATAAAGGGACCTCTGGAGATACAGCAGCAGATGATGTTCGATTTTCAAGAGTTTGGGGAATACATGTAGATGCAGAAAGAAATAGAATACTAACAGCAACCACTAGAGGATATGTAGACGAATTTAATGAAACTAATTTCACTGTTGCTAACAGAGATACATCGTGGCTTCAACAAATGGGAGGTCCAAGAGTAAGAAGATGGGACGGAGTAAAAGATGCAATTAATGCTATTGTAAACGATACAACTCTGACAACTGGTGCACATTTTGGATTTGGTCACTGGAACGCAGGTAGGAGCGGTTTAGGCAAAAACTCTAAAAATGGTGGAGCTTATTGTCATAGAAATGATAAGTGTACCTATTATGATGGCTGGAAGGGCGAACACCCTGCAGGAACAAGTGTTTTGTGTAATACAGACTCTTGCTTAAACGTTGGAATAAGCTCTAAAGGAGCTAGTCAAATCATGAGAGTTTTAGAACCTATGGGTCTTGCTTGGGGAACAGACTCGCAAGCATTCTCGGACATAGCTACTAAATACTTCAACGATCCTAAAGCAGGAGGTTTAGTGTTTGATGAGGATTCTTTATGCCAATTAAATTACGTGATTGTAATTGGAGATGGTGCAATGACAAATACTGGTATTGGTAAGGCAGTTGATGGAGTTAATATTGGCCATGCTAGTAAAGGTAAATCTATAGGCCGAATGGAGGAATTAAGAAAGAAAGGTATTAAATCTTTATATGTTGCTTACGGTGGAGGAATAAGAGGTAAATCCATGAGTATGTTTAAAACATTTGCAAGAGCAGGTTCCTGTGAAACGCTTGGGGACAAAGACTGTGAGGAAGTAATAATTGCAAATACTCCTGAAGAGTTAAAATCTGAACTAACGAGTAAAATTAGACAAATTATTGCAGACAAACTTGCATTTACCGCCCCATCTATTACAGCAACCATTCAAGAGGGTGGTTCACTGTATCAAGCACAATTTGCTTACGAACAGTTTGGAGAATGGAAAGGTACAATTTTAAGAAAAAAACTTAATTCAGATGGAACAGTAGAACACGAAACCACTGAGCCTAACGCACACGGAAATTGGAGTGCTGCAGTAAAAGTTAGAGGCCAATCTAGAGCAGGTGATGCAAAAGATGAGAGACACTTGTGGTCAGCGATACCAGGGGCATCATATTTTGGAAATTGGGATAATTTTAATGTTGGAAATTCCAGCATTATAGCAACAGATTTATTTGATATGCTTGGATATACCGTTCCTGATTACCATAATTCATCATCCTATTGTGCAACAAGAGATACAGGCAAAAAACATGTTGGCCCAAATGGCAATGCTGATGACATTGAAGGATTAATAAAATTTATGAAAGGTAATGATTATTTTGATTATGATGGAGATTGCGACATTGAAGAGTTAAGAAAACATGTAATGGGTGATATTTATCACTCTCAATTAATTGAAGTAGGTCCTCCAGATGCAAGTTTAGATTTTTCAAATAGAAATGAAGAGGCCTATCATAGAAGTACAAATAATTATCAGGGCTTCATGTCAAAACATTCACAAAGAAGGAATATAATTTACGCTGGCTCTAACAGTGGAGTACTCCATGCAATTAATGCAGAGACTGGAGAAGAAGAATGGGGTTTCATTCCACCTTTTATTGCAGCATTACTACCTCAAGTTATTAATAAAGGATATGATGGTAATATTGATGCTGTAATATCTTATGTGTTAGATGCTGATGGAAATCCAAAGTTGGATGCTGATGGAAAACCAATTGCAATTACAGCTCCCGCTGGTGGTACAAACCCAGTATTTGGTGTTGATGGTTCTCCAGTTGTTCATGATGCATTAATTGAAGGCTACGATGCACTAGGTAATGAGACAGGCAAACAGTGGCGAACAATATTGTTTGTCCCTTATGGAAGAGGTGGTGCAGGCTTCTCTGTTCTTGATATTACTAATCCAATTATTGAAGATAGTAGCGGCCCTATTCATATGTTTTCTATTTTTAACGATCAAATAAATAAAAAAATTCTAATAGCTGATTACGAGGGAAATATAACAGAAGAACCTTATAATTCAGGCTTTTCATCTTTTCTTCAATCGGAAGAAGGTATTAAAGCATATGCAAATTATCAGACGGCAAGAGATGCAGATAAAGATGCAGATGGTAATGAAGTATGCAATAGTCTTGATGATGCTGTAGTTGATTGTGTAGAACAAGATGCAATTGCAGCATGTGTAGATAGTGATGATTTAACTGCTGCTGATCCAGCATATAGAGATGAAGGTACAAGCTCTTGTTACACGAGTGACACCTTTCATTTTGCTAATATCACATTAGATGTTGATGATAATACAAAAATTGATGACGGTGTTTTAAGCGCACAACAAAGAGACAACGTAACAGGCTTGATGACACCTCTAGGTATTGCAGATGCAAGAATGTCGGGTGGTCTATTAAAAGTAAAATTTGATCGAAAATTAACCATTAATGCTAATAGAATTGCACACGTAGCAGGAGCAGACAAAGAGACAAATCAGTTTAGTATTTCTACATCTTGCAAAGGTGCAACAGGTCTTCCAACTGAATATGATTATTCACAATTAGGTGAGACATGGTCTACACCAAGAATAGTCAGAATACCTTCAGTAGATGGGGGTGGTATTAATGAGGACAGATATGTTGCAATTATGGGCGGAGGAATGAGTAAAAATGATACTTGTGCAGGCTCTGCTATATTTTTAGTAGATCTACATTTAGATGAAAGAGATAAACCTGGAAGAATTTATGCTGCTGAAGAAAATGGAGGTCCAATTACAATTGTTGACACAACACCAGATGGTATAATGGTCGGAGGTACTAAGACTGCTACTGAAAACGGAAGTGATATAGTTAATGCAATCCCCGCAGCTCCAGTTGTTATTACTCCTGACACTGCTTTTGGTATTCCATGGAGAGGAGCCCTTGTATATATAAACGATTTAGAGGGTAAAATTACTAAGATAAATTTAACAAATTCCACAAGAAATTCTGCAGCACTTTTCGATCAAACAACATTGTTTAGATTAGATGCGAATACAGATAATGCACGTTACTCATATTTTGCAATGGATGCAGGAATAGGAGTGAATACAAATCAATTAATGTTATTTGGAGCCACAGGAAATTTCACAGATCTTGGTGGTAGAGAACCAAATATGGATAATATTATGTATGGAATAACTGACCCTGATTATCCGTATTTTAAACATTTAAATCTTGGTGGAGGTGGTAAAGTTCCAAGAGGTGATAATACAACATTTTTCCAATTAGCTCACCAAGGTGCTAATGCTGCACCCGGTATTGACAATGCTGCTCATTGTAAAAATGTAACTGGTGCAACTGATTTTTCAAAATGTATTGAAGGTAAGCAGGCTTGGGTAATTAAATTAGGTCAGGATGAAAGTAATAATTTTTATTTGCCTAAAACATTTAGAAAAGCATCTGCGTCACCAACTTTATTCAAAGGCCAAGTATATTTTCCTATTTACCAACCACCAGACAGCGGTGTAGATAGATGTGCTCAAGGATCTGCATTTATTTGTGTATCGGATGATGAGTGTGGTTATAATAATTCGGCAAAATTAAAATTACCTTCAGCACCAGCTGACGTTAATAATCCAGGAGCAAATGCATGCGCATTTGTAAGAAAAGGTATTTTATCTGAGTTGGTAATATTTGCTGATAAACTATTTGCAAACGTTGCTGGTCCAACAGGGGATGCAGATACATTATTCTCAATATTATCAATCCCTGGTGAAATTATGCAAAATAAAGGTGGCTGGAGAGATAGTAGTTTTTAGTTTAATTTCTTTTTAAGATTTCCATCAATAGCATCTAAAAATTGATTTGTGCTTAAATACTTTTGATTTTTATCAATTAAGATTGCTAGATCTTTTGTCATTGAACCGGTTTCAACACAATTAATGCATACATCTTCTAAAGTTTTAGAAAATTTAATTAACTCATCATTTGAGTCTAATTTTCCTCTATGAGCGAGACCCCTTGTCCAAGCAAATATTGAAGCAATAGGATTGGTTGAAGTTTCTTTTCCTTGTTGGTGCATTCTGTAATGTCTCGTCACAGTCCCGTGTGCCGCTTCTGCCTCCATTGTTCTTCCATCTGGGGCCAACAACACACTTGTCATCAATCCTAATGAACCATAGCCTTGTGCCACAGTATCTGATTGAACATCCCCATCATAATTTTTACATGCCCATATATACTTACCACTCCACTTCATTGCACACGCTACCATATCATCAATAAGTCTATGTTCATAAGTTAAATTATGTTTATCAAAATCAGACTTGAATTCTTTTTCAAATACTGCATGGAATATATCTTTAAATCTTCCATCGTAAGTTTTTAAAATAGTATTCTTTGTAGATAAATAAACAGGCCATTTTTTTATTAACCCATAATTAAAACATGATCTTGCAAAGTCTTCGATTGATTTATCTAAATTATACATTGAAAGCGCAACTCCAGGTCCAGGAAAATTAAACACCTCATAACTTTTATTATCTTTTCCATCTTCTGATGTCCATTTTACCTCTAATTTTCCTTTACCAGGAACCTTGAAATCTGTTGCTCTGTACTGATCACCAAAAGCATGTCTTCCTATAATAACCGGATCTGTCCATGATGGAACTAATCTAGGAACATTTTTACAAATTATCGGTTCTCTGAATACAGTCCCTCCAATGATATTTCTTATTGTTCCATTGGGAGATCTCCACATTTTTTTTAAGTTGAATTCTTTTACTCGAGCTTCATCTGGAGTGATTGTTGCGCATTTAATCCCAACCCCATTTTTTTTAATCGCATTAGCACAATCAATTGTAATTTGGTCTGAGGTATCATCTCTGCTCTTCATCCCAAGATCGTAATATTCAATTCCAAGGTCCAGATATGGAAGGATCAATTTCTTCTTGATAAATTCCCATATAACCCTTGTCATTTCATCGCCATCCAACTCTACTACTGGGTTTTTGACCTTAATTTTGCTCATATTTACTTATAAATCTTATTAATTGAATTTTTGCTTTTTATATACATATTAATCAGAAATTAGCAAAAAAAAGTATTATGTTTGATAAAATATTTCCTAAATTACACAACGAAGGCTATAAATTTTTAGTAATTTTTGGCTTAGCAACGCTTGTCCTTTATCTAATAAATGGTTTTCTTGGATTAATCGGAATAGTTCTTACTGTTTGGGTATATTATTTTTTTAGAGATCCAGACAGAATTTCAATTAATGATGAGGATTATTTAGTTAGTCCTGCAGATGGAGTTGTTCTGCAAGTTATGGAAACTAACGGTCCAAAGGAGCTAAATTTAGAGAATAAAAAATTTACCAAAGTAAGTATCTTTATGAACGTTTTTGATTGTCATGTTAATAGAACCCCATGCAGTGGAGAAATAGACGAAATATTATATGTTGCTGGAAAATTTCTGAATGCTTCGCTTGATAAAGCTAGCGAGGATAATGAGAGAAATTATTATAAAATTAAAAATAGTTTTGGAGAAGATATCGTAGTGGTGCAGATTGCTGGATTAGTTGCAAGAAGAATAGTGACTGAAACATCTAAAGGTGAAAAGCTCGACCAAGGTTCAAGAATTGGAATGATAAGATTTGGAAGTAGAGCAGAATTATATTTCGAAAATTACAAACCACTTGTAAAAGTGGATCAAAAAACTATAGCAGGTGAAACATTAATAGCTAAAAGATAGCAAATGCAAGAAACAAATAAAAAGTTTAAATTAGTTTCTAACAAAAAAACAAGAACTATTCTGCCTAATATGTTTACATTAGTAGGTGTTTGTATAGGTCTAACATCTATAAAATTCGCATTTGATGAAAGATTTGGATTAGCAATCATTTGTATTATTGTTGCAGGTTTAATAGATGGTTTAGATGGAAGAATAGCAAGATTGATAAAAGGAACTTCTCAAGTAGGAAAAGAATTAGACTCTTTAACAGACGTCATAAGTTTTGGAGTTGCCCCAGCTTTTATAATGTATTTTTGGCAACTAAATACTCTTGGTAGAGTTGGATGGTTAATTTGTTTAGTTTATGTAATATGCGTTGCGTTAAGACTTGCAAGATTTAATGTAAATTCCGAAACACAACCTTCATGGAAAGATAACTTTTTTGAAGGGGTTCCATCTCCTGCTGGAGGTATTTTAGTCTTGATGCCATTAATTTATAGCAAAAGTGAAATACAAATTTTAAATATTGACAATTCATATTTTGTACCAATTTTATTTATATTAATTTCTTTATTATTAATAAGTAAATTACCGACATACTCTTTTAAGAAAATTGCAGTGCCGAGAAGACTAACTATATTTCTTCTTTTTGGTGTTGTTTTATTTTTTGGATTACTTCTAATCTATACTTATAACGTAATTGTAATATCTAGCTTATTATATTTAGCATTAATTCCTATAAGTATTTTTCATTTTCAGAATCTAAATAAAAAATTTGTAAACGAAAATATTGATAACGAGGAACACGAAGATATTCTTTAATGAAAGAAAATACTATTGTTTCTCTAGCGGATGAAAAATATTTTGAGTTGCTAGAGGAATTAATCAATTCTATTAAAAGTTTCCCAGAGAGTAAAAATATCGCAATATGCGTACTTGATGCAGGTCTAAACCAGGATCAGATAGATAAAATTAAAAACAAAGTTGATGAAATAAAAAAAGCAGAATGGGATATTGAAGTTTCATCTTTAAAAGTCAAAGGCAAGGAGTGGTTAAAAAGCCAAGTTTCAAGGGCCTTTCTTCCTAAATATTTCCCTAATTATAAAAAGTATCTATGGATAGATTGCGATGCCTGGGTAAGTGATTGGAGTTCAGTAGAACTTTATTTTAAAGCTTGTGACAAAGGCAAATTAGGTATTACCCAATCAATTGGACCAGGATATCGAGTATTATCTAAAGTCAAATGGTTATTTGGTAAAATTGCAATCATTAAATCTCAAAATTTTAAACACGCCGTATCATCAAAAATAAATATGCAAAAGGCTAGAAAAATTGCATTTGCACCACACATAAACATCGGAGTATTCTCCTTAGAAAATAGTTCCCCAGTATGGAGTATTTGGCAAAATAATCTTAAGGAAACTTTAAAACACGGAAGAATATTTGGATCAGAAGGACTAGCAATAAATCTAAGTGTTTATGTTGATAACGTTGATACAGAGTTTTTACCAGTAGGATGTAATTGGATAGCAAGTAATGTATTGCCAAAATTTGATGAAAGTAAAAGAGAATTTGTTGAACCTTATTTACCTAATAATAAAATTGGAATTATGCACCTGGCAGCGGGAATATGGAAAGAAGGAAAAGATATGAGATTAGATAAAAGTATTAAAATTGAAATTAAATCTCTTAACGATAATACTATTTACAAAAGTTTAAGGTTTGAAAAAAATTGAAAAAAAATAGAATTTCTAAAAATTGGATCAATAAGCAGAAAAAAGATATTTACGTAAGAAAATCAAAGCTAGAAGGTTATAGATCTAGGGCAATTTATAAACTTAAAGAGATTGATGATAAATTCAAAATTATAAGAAATGGAATTAAAGTTGTTGATTTAGGATCAGCTCCAGGAAGTTGGTCACAATATTTATCTGAAAAGTCTAAAAATTCAAAAATATTATCTATTGACCTAAAAGATATTGAAAAAATCCAAAACGTAACTCACTTGATAGGAGATTTTTTAGATGAAAAAAATCAGACAATAATATCTAATTTTTTTGAGGATAAATTAGATCTTATAGTATCTGATATGGCTGTTAATACTACTGGCAACAAGAATTTAGATGCAATTTCTACTGGAGAATTGAGTATTAATGCTATGGAATTTTCTGTCAGAAATTTAAAAAAAAATGGCATTTTTATCTCAAAAATATTTATGGGATCCACTTTTAATGAAATCGTTGAAAATTGTAAAAAAAACTTCAAAGAAGTCAAAATTTATAAACCCCCATCTAGTCGTAAAGATTCTAAGGAAAGCTTCATTATTTGTAAAAAAATTAGATAGACGCTTTAAAAATTTATAGAATCATATATAAACTATTATGGATCCTATAAAAGAAGCACTTACCTTCGATGATGTTACGTTAGCGCCGCAATATTCTAAAGTCCTACCATCTGATGTATCAACAAGAACTATATTATCAAATCAATTAAAATTAGATATCCCAATTATTTCATCTGCGATGGATACTGTTACAGAGTCAAAGATGGCTATTGCTTTAGCAAAACAAGGAGGGATAGGCGTTATTCATAGAAATTTAAGTATATCTAAACAAATTAATGAAATAAAAAAAGTAAAGTCGAAAAGTTTTATAGTAGGAGCTGCTGTTGGAACCAATGAAAGTGAATTAAATAGAATAAAGAATATTCTGAAACTTAATATCGATTTAATTGTAGTAGATACAGCTCATGGACATAGTCAAAAAGTTGCAGATACAATTTTAAAAATTAGAAAAATTAAATCAAAAAAAACTACTTTATGTGCAGGCAATATAGCTACTGCAGAAGCGGCAAGATTTTTGTGTAAGTTAGGAGTTGATATTATAAAAGTTGGTATTGGGCCTGGCTCAATTTGTACAACAAGACTAGTTGCAGGTATTGGTGTTCCACAATTGAGTGCGTTATTAGATGTTAAGAAGGGACTAAACAAAAAAGTAAAAATGATTTCCGACGGTGGTATTAAATTTTCTGGTGACATTGCAAAAGCTTTAGCAGCAGGAGCTGATGCAGTAATGGTTGGCTCAATGCTTGCGGGCACTTCTGAGGCACCAGGAAAAATTATAAAAAAGAAAGGTAAATTATTTAAAGTTTTTAGAGGAATGGGCTCTGTGGGAGCTATGAACAAAGGTTCTGCCGATAGATATTTTCAAAAAAAACAAAAAGATAAATCTAAGTATGTACCTGAGGGAGTTGAGGGTTTAATCAAATATAAAGGAGACGTGAGCAAAACTATTAACAAATTAGTGGGAGGCCTTAAATCTTCAATGGGATATTTGGGTGCTGAGCAAATAAAACATCTAAATAAAAAAGCTAAATTTGTTAAAATTACAAAAGCAGGTTTTTACGAAAGTATGGTACATAGTATAGACGAAGTTAAAAAAAATAGTGAGTATTTATGAAATTAATAAAAAAGTTTACATTAATAATTCTTATCAGCTTGAATTACTTTATTACAGTGAGCGCTGCTGATAACTTATTTGAAGAAGCAAAAAAGAAATTTGAAAAAAAAGATTACGAAAAATCGAAATTTTTATTTCAAAGAAATATTGTATTTAATCCAAAAAATGCTGAGTCTTATCTTTACTTAGCAAAAATATTTAAAACTGAGGAAAATCAGGAAGAGGAAGAGAAAAACTTAGACACTGCTCTTCTCTTGGAACCAAATAATGAGGAAGCTATTTATATGTTAATCAATATTCAATTAGATAGATCAAATTTTGATAAAGCAAATTCATTAGTGGAAAGATTTACAAGTATTTGTAAAAAAATGTGCAATAAAAAAACAGAAATAAGTAAGTCTCTTCAAGATCTTGAAGCAAATAATGCAAAGACTAACTAAGCTCAAAAAAATTCTAATAATTGATTTCGGTTCACAATTTACTCAGCTAATCGCGAGAAGAATAAGGGAACTTGGGGTTTTTTCAGAAATCGTAAGCCATAAGCAATTAAAAAATTTAGATCAGAACGACTTATTTGGAGTTATTCTTTCAGGTGGACCATTAAATGTTTATCAAGATAAAAAAATTAAATTGAATAAAAATATTTTTAAATTTGATTGCCCAATATTAGGCATTTGTTTTGGCCACCAAATCATATCTAAGTTTTATGGTGGCCATGTAAAAAGCTCCAAAACAAGAGAATTTGGTTTTGCAAAGATTAAAAAAATAAAAAATTCTATGCTAACAAAGAATTTTTTTGATAAGAAAAATACAAACAATGTTTGGATGAGCCACGCAGACCATGTAACAAAAATTCCAAAAAATTTTAAAAAAATTGCTTCAACTAAAAACTCTAAATATACAATTATTGAAAATCCTAAATTAAAAAGATTTGGTGTACAATTTCACCCAGAAGTAACACACACTATTAAAGGAAAAATCCTACTCAAAAATTTTGTTTTTAAAATTTGTAAGGCAAAAAAAAATTGGTCTCCAAAACACCAAAAAAATAATCTAATAAAAAAAGTCAAAAAGCAGGTTGGAAAAGAAAAAGTTATCTGTGCTTTGTCAGGAGGAGTAGACAGCAGTGTAGTTGCTCAACTACTAAATAAATCTATAGGTAAACAATTAAAATGTATCTTCGTTAATACGGGTCTCTTAAGAAAAAATGAGGAAAGACAAGTAGTTGATACATTTAAGAAAAAACTAAAAATTGATTTAATTTATGTGAACGCGGAAAAACAGTTTTTAAGTAAATTAAAAAATGTTACAGATCCAGAAAAGAAAAGAAAAATTATTGGTAATTTATTCATTAAGATATTTGAAAAATATGCAAAAAAAATCAAAAAAGTTAAATTTTTAGCACAAGGAACATTGTATCCAGATTTGATTGAGAGCAAATCTGTGACTGGTTCACAAACGTCAAAAATTAAGTCACATCATAATGTTGGTGGCCTACCAAAAAAAATGAAATTAAAATTAGTTGAACCTTTAAGACTTTTGTTTAAAGACGAAGTAAGAAAATTAGGATTAGAACTCAAACTTTCTAAACAAATTATATCAAGACATCCTTTTCCAGGGCCAGGTTTAGCAATCAGAATGCCAGGACAAATAACAAGAGAGAAAATTAAGATTTTAAAAGAAGCAGATAATTATTTCATAAATGAATTAAAAAGAGAGAATTTATACGATAAAATATGGCAGGCCTATGCTGCATTATTGCCAGTAAAAACTGTCGGTGTTATGGGAGATAATAGAACTTACGATTATATTTGTCTTTTAAGAGCTATAACTTCATCAGATGGAATGACAGCGGATTACTTTGATTTTTCAAAAAAATTTATGCAAAATGTATCAAACAAAATCATTAATAATATTAAAGGTATAAATAGGGTTGTTTACGATGTAACCTCAAAACCTCCAAGCACAATTGAGTTGGAGTAATAGTGAATTTTATAAATAAAATACCAGGTCCTTTTTTAGTATTTTTAGGTGCATGCAGTCTTAGTTTTGGGGGACTTATTGTAAAGTCATTTGAAGGTGCAACACTTTGGCAAATTTTATTTTGGAGATCCTTATTTTTTATATTGATTGTAACTATATTTTTACTTTTAACTTACAAAACAGAAGTTTTAAATGCTTTTAAAAAATCAGGCTTACCTGGTTTAATTGGTGGAATTGTTTTATCGTCTGGATTTTGTGGATATGTGTTTGCTATGTATAACACAACCGTTGCAAATACAAATTTTATAATTCAAACTCAAATTTTATTTTTAGCGATATTTGGTTATATTTTTCTTAAAGAGAAAATTACTAAGATAACTTTGATTTCAATATTTTTAGCAATTGTAGGTGTAATATTAATGATTGGTTCTTCATTATCACCTGGCCAGATGACAGGTAACTTGGCTGCTTTTATAATGCCAATATCTTTTGCTATTTTAATTTTAATTATCCGTAAGTATCCACATGTAGACATGATACCACTACAGTTGATAGCAGGCATCGTTGCAATGATTGTTGGTTATCTAATAGCCGGCAAAATTAATATTTCATATCACGATATTTTTTTAGGTTTTTTAGCAGGTTTTTTTCAATTAGGTTTTGGTTTTATATTTATCACAATAGGTGCAAGAAATACCCCTTCAGCAGTAGTAGGAATCATCATGATCACCGAAGCTGTATTAGGTCCTTTGTGGGCATGGATGTTTGCTAACGAAAATCCTCCGTTGACTGTCCTTATAGGAGGAAGTGTAATTATTTTTGCAGTTTTGTTACAATTCTTATTTATGAAAAAAAAAGAAAATTCACAAGTAGTTTAAAAATTGACTTCTAAAAAATAAATTCTAAAATTATATAATGGTAAAAGTTGTTGATAATCTGTTAAGTCCGGAAGAGTTTAAAAAATTAAATGATGTATTAATGGGCCCAGAATTTCCGTGGTATTTTCTTACTTATAAAGTTAAGTCTGGAGACGGAAATTTTCAGTTTTGCCATAATTTTATATTATCGGGTAAGGTTGTGTCTAAATTTGTAACTATTTTGGATCCTTTTATAAGCAAACTAAACATGAAAAAAGTTATAAGAATTAAAGCTAATAAAACATTTAAAAAAAAGGAAAATATTTAGTCTGAAATGCATATAGATGTTACGAGGAAAGACGAAGAAAAATTTAAGACTGCAGTTTTTTATTGTAATACTAATAACGGCTCCACTATGTTTGAAAACGGTAAAAAAGTTGAAAGCAAGGCAAATAGAGCAGTAGTATTTGATGGTAGAACTCTACATTGTGGGGTAGATTGCACAGATTCGCTAAGGAGGGTTGTAATAAACTTTAATTACATGGATGAATAAAATTTATTATAATCTTTCCTGCCATAAATAACCTTATTTAATCTGATTTTTTAATATATTTTTTATCTATCTTTTTGTAAATTTATATGCTAAAAAAAAATATACGGGAGAGACTACGTATTTGTAGCGCCGAAGGAGCAACCACCCCGGAAACTCTCAGGCAAAAGGACCGTACATATTAACTCTGGAAAGAGATAAATTCTCGCCGAAGGAGCCAAAATCTCTCAGGCACACCGACAGAGGGGGTTTGAAAAGAGTTAATATGAATATAAAAAAAACAGCACTGTACAAATTACACAAAAAGCATAGCGCAAAGTTAGTTGAGTTCGCTGGCTATAGTATGCCGATTCAATACTCTGAGGGGATTGTAAAAGAGCATAATATTACAAGAAATAAGTCCGGAATTTTTGATGTTTCGCATATGGGGCAGCTATTCATTAAATATAGTGATGACATAACAGATAAGCTCCAAGAAATTTTACCGACTGATCTTAAAAATTTAAAAATTAATCAAAGTAAGTATTCATTTTTAATGAAAGAGAACGGGGGAATATACGATGATCTTATCATCACTAGGATGAAAGATCAGTACATGATTATTTTAAATGCTGCTTGTAAACAAAACGATCTTCAGATTATTAAAAATAAATTGAATGATCAAAGTTTGGATATGAACAATGACTTATCTCTTATAGCGATACAAGGTCCAGAGTCTAAAACAGTTCTTGAAAATGTAGTTTCAAACGTATCAAAATTAAAATTTATGAATGGAGGAAACTTTTTTTTTGAAAATAACGAAATCTTTATAACAAGATCTGGATATACAGGTGAAGATGGTTTTGAAATATCAATACCTAATAAAGTTGCAATCTATTTTGTAGAAGAATTAATTTCACAAGGGTCAACTTTAATCGGTTTAGGTGCAAGAGATACTTTAAGATTAGAAGCAGGTTTGTGCTTGTACGGCCATGATATAAATGAGAATACCAGTCCAGTTGAAGCAAATTTAAAGTGGGCTATTTCAAAAAACAGAATAAATGATAATTTTACAGGGTCACAAAAAATAAAAAAACAAATTGAAGAAGGTGTATCAAAATTAAGAGTTGGCATCAAACCAGAGACTAGAGTTATAGCAAGAGAGTCAACCAAAATTTTTGACGAGAAAGACAATGAGATTGGAAAAGTTACTAGTGGCACATTTGGACCAAGTGTTAATGCATCTATCGCGATGGGTTATATTTCAAATTCTCATTCTAAAACAGATACAAAAGTTTTCTTAGAAGTAAGAGGGAAAAAAGTACCTGCCAATGTTTGTGATTTACCGTTTTATAAAAAAAGTTATGTGAAAGGAGAAGCTAATGTCTAATACAAAATTTTCGAAAGAACATGAATGGATTACATTAGATGGGGAGGTTGGAACTATTGGAATTACAAAACATGCAACTGAAATGTTAGGTGACATAGTTTTTGCTGAATTACCTGAGAAAGGATCTAATGTTGAAAAAGACCGAACCGCAGGGGTGGTAGAGTCAACAAAAGCCGCTAGCGATGTATATACTCCAGTAAGTGGCGAGATTGTAGAAATTAATCAATCAATCGTTGATGATCCGTCAAAAATTAATGCTGACCCAGAGGGTGGAGCGTGGTTTTTTAAATTAAAGTTAAAAGATAAATCAGAATTTGATACTCTTATGAATAAAGAAGAGTACGATAAATTTGCAAAGGAGACATCAGCATAATGTTACCAAATTCAGAAAAAGATTTTTTAAAGAGACACATTGGACCTTCTAAAGAAGATCAATCAAAAATGCTAAAAGAATTAAATTATCAATCACTAGATGATTTAATTGACAGCACAGTACCAGAAAAAATAAAGTTTAGAGGTGAATTAAATATTGGTGTATCAAATTCAGAATATGAAGCGTTAAGAAAATTAAGAGCAATTTCAAAAAAAAATCAAGTTTACTCAAACTTTATTGGTATGGGTTATTATGGAACGTATACACCTTATGTAATTTTAAGAAATATATTAGAAAATCCAGGTTGGTATACTTCATATACACCTTATCAGCCAGAGGTAGCTCAAGGAAGACTTGAGATGTTATTAAATTTTCAACAAATGATCGTTGACTTTACAGGCATGGATATCGCTAATGCCTCTTTATTAGACGAGGGTACAGCAGCAGCAGAGGCTATGGGCCTAAGTCACAGATTGAACAAAAAAGATAGTAATTTAGTTTTTGTATCTGAGGATTGTCATCCTCAAACAATAAATGTAATTCAAACTAGAGCTGAACCGTTGGGTTTAAAAGTAATAGTTGGCAAAGAAGATGACGTTTTAGACCAGTTAAAAGAAGATTTAGTTTGTGGAATTTTACAATATCCTGGAACTTTAGGAGATATCAAAGACCCAAGTGAAGCAATTAGCAAAATTCATAAAAAGAATGGTAAGGCTGTATTAGCTTGTGATTTGTTAGCATTAGCAAAATTAAAAACACCAAGAGAACTTGGTGCAGATATAGCAGTTGGAAGCTCACAAAGATTTGGTATTCCAATGGGATATGGCGGTCCACATGCAGCTTTTTTTGCAACAAAAGATGAGTACAAAAGATCAATGCCAGGAAGAATTGTCGGTGTGTCAGTTGATAGACACGGTAATAAGGCATATAGATTGTCCTTACAAACTAGAGAGCAACATATCAGAAGAGACAAGGCGACAAGTAACATTTGTACTGCTCAAGCTCTATTAGCAATTGTGTCAGCAGCATATTCTATTTATCACGGCCCAGATGGAATTAAGAACATTTCTGAAAGAGTGTCACAATTAGCAAAAAGTTTTGCTGACAAAATAAAACAGTCTGGATACGAACTTTATTCCAATCATTTTTTTGATACTGTTACAATTATTACTAAAGAAAAAACTGATCAAATTTATAAAAATGCTTTAAATCAAAAAGTTAATATACGTAAAGTAAATTCTGAAATGCTTGCAGTTTCTTTTGATGAAAGAAAAAATGTTTATAGAGTAAATCAACTATTAAAAATTTTTAACGCAGCTGAATCAATCAAAAAAGAGGATCCTTCAGTAAGTTTACCCAATCTTCCAAAAAACTTATTGAGAACTTCAAAATATTTAGAACATCCAGTTTTCAACTCATATCATTCTGAAACAGAAATGCTGAGATATTTAAAAAGATTAGAAGATAAGGATATAGCATTGAATAGAACAATGATTGCACTTGGTTCATGTACAATGAAGTTAAATGCTGCAGCAGAGATGATACCAATTTCATGGAAAGAGTTTGCAGAACCTCATCCATTTGTACCAATTGAACAAATGGAAGGATTCAGAGATCTATTTACAGATCTAAAAAATTGGTTGCGTTCCATAACTGGTTTTTCAGGTGTTTCTCTTCAACCTAATGCAGGTGCTCAAGGTGAATATGCGGGATTAATGGTTATCCGAAAGTATCATTTAGATAGAGATGAGGCTAATCGAAACATATGTTTAATTCCAAGTTCAGCACACGGTACTAATCCAGCAAGTGCACAAATGGCTGGAATGAAAGTTGTTGTTGTTAATTGTGATAAAGAAGGAAATGTTGATTTTGATGACTTAAAGAAAAAAGCAGAACAACATTCTGAAAACCTTGGGGCATTAATGGTAACTTACCCATCCACTCATGGAGTATTTGAAGAAAAAATATCAGATATTTGTGAGTTAGTTCATAAACATGGTGGTCAGGTTTATATGGATGGTGCAAATCTAAATGCATTAGTGGGAATTGCTAAACCAGGAAATTTTGGTCCAGACGTTTGTCATATTAACCTACATAAAACATTTTGTATTCCTCATGGTGGGGGAGGACCTGGAATGGGACCAATTGCTTGTAAAAGACATTTACAAGTTTACTTGCCCAACCACCCAGTAATAAAAGATTGTGGACCAACATCTGGAATTGGGGCAGTTTCTGCAGCGCCTTGGGGAAGTTCAAGCATTTTATCAATTTCTTGGATGTATATTAAAATGATGGGATCAGCTGGATTAAAGCTTGCTACTCAAGTTGCGATATTGAATGCAAATTATATAGCTCATAGATTAAAAGATCACTTTCCAATTTTGTATAAAGGGTCAAATGGCAATGTGGCACACGAATGCATTATTGATATTAGAAATATTAAATCAGAAACAGGAATAACAGAGGAAGATATTGCGAAAAGATTAATTGATTATGGTTTTCATGCACCAACTATGTCCTGGCCTGTCGCTGGCACTATGATGATAGAACCAACTGAGAGTGAAAATTTGAGAGAGATAAATAGATTCTGTGATACGCTTATTAAAATCAAATCTGAAATTGATAATATAAAATCGGGTAAATTTGATAAAATAGACAATCCTATAAAGAATGCACCTCACACAGATTTAGAACTTTCATCTGATGAATGGAGCCATAAATACACACGTGAAGAGGCAGCTTACCCATCTAAATATTTGAAAAGCAATAAATTTTGGCCACCAGTTGCTAGAGTAGATAACGTATATGGAGATAAAAATATATTCTGTACTTGCCCAAGTATGGATGAGTTTAAAGAAGACGCAGCTTAAAATTAATGAAAGTTGCAGTCATTGGCTCAGGTATTTCAGGACTAAGTGCTGCATATTTTTTATCAAAAAAATATAAAGTTGATTTATTTGAAAAAGAAGATCGTTTTGGAGGGCACGCTCACACAATTGATATTAAATTAGACAAAGATAAAAATAAAATTCATGCAGATATTGGTTTTATTGTTTTTAATAAAAAAACTTATCCAAATTTAATTAATTTTTTTAAAGAAATAGATGTAGACATAGAAAAAAGCAATATGAGCTTATCATTTATGTCTAAAGACATAGATTTAGAATATTGTGGAAAAGGATTAAAAGGAATTTTTTCGCATAAAAAAAACTTACTTAATTATAATTTTTTCAAAATGTTTTTAGAAATTTTAAAATTTTATAAAAAAAGTTCTAAATTAAACGAATTTAATGAAGATATAAGTCTTGGTGAATATTTAGTTAATGAAAAACATTCCGAATATTTTATTAATTACCATTTAATTCCTATGGTATCCGCAATTTGGTCAATGCCACCCTATGATGCAAAAAAAATGCCAATTAAATTTTTTATGAAGTTTTTTCAAAATCATGGTCTATTTAATTTACGTAAAAGACCACAGTGGTACACAGTAAAAAACAGAAGCAGACAATATGTAAATAAAGTAATAGAAAAAATTAGCGGTGAACATTTTAAAAATTACAAAATTGAGAAAATTAAAAGAATTTCAAATTTTGTGCGAATTTTTTATGGTTCAGAAAATGAATATTTTGATTATGATAAAGTTATTATTGCTACTCATGCTGATGAAGCAAAAAAAATGATAGAGGACAAATCTGAAGAAGAAGCTGAAATTTTAGGGAGTTTTCAATATAAAAAAAATTTAGCCATAATTCACTCAGATGAAGTAGTTATGCCTCAAAAAAGATTTAATTGGTCTGCGTGGAATACATCAATTTCTAAAAAAAATAGTTCTGTAACTTATTGGTTAAATTTACTTCAAAATTTCAAAATAAATAAAAATATCTTTTTAACTCTGAATCCTTTTGAAAAGATTAATACAGATAAGATAATAAAGAAAGTTGAATTTACTCACCCTTATTACGATCATAATACACTAAAAAATCAGAAAAATTTACATTTGATACAAAATAAAAAAAATATATTATTTTGTGGTAGTTACTTTGGTAATGGATTTCATGAAGATGGTATTAAATCTACATTAGAAATGATTAAATTTTTGAATGATTAATAATTCTTGCATTTATATTGGTAGCGTAATTCATAAAAGATTTAAACCTAAGAAACATTTTTTTAAATATAGCGTTTTTTCTCTTTTCTTAGATCTCGATGAAATAAATGAACTTGATCAGAAAATTCCTTTTTTTTCATACAATAAATTTAATATTTTAAGTTTTTTTGATAAAGACCATGGTTATAGAGATGGCTCATCAATTAAAGATTGGTTAATTCATGTATTGCAAAAAAAAAATATTTCTACAATAAATATTAAAATTAAAATATTATGCTATCCAAGAATATTCGGGTATGTTTTTAATCCGTTGAGTATTTTTTTTATCTACGATGCAGACTCAAACCCAGTAGCAATATTATACGAAGTTAAAAATACTTTTGGTGAACAACATACTTATGTCTTTAAAATTGATATAAAAAATAAACAGATCTTTAATAATTGTAAAAAGAAATTTTATGTATCACCTTTTATGAATTTAGAATCAAAATATTTTTTTAAAGTGCTGATTCCTAATGAAAGACTCTCGGTGATCATTGATCAGAGAGACAAAGAGGGAAAACTATTATTTGCCTCACAAGAAGGAGAAAGACTAAAATTAAGCTCAAAAAATCTGCTTATATCGTATCTAAAACATCCTTTAATGACCCTCAAAATAATTTCAGCAATACATTATGAGGCATTAAAACTTTGGATCAAAGGCATTAAATTGGTTAAAAAGAACTTAAAAATTAAAAACAATACTAGTTACGAAAATTAATGATTAATAATTTTTCAAAAAAAATTGCTTTTTCAGCTTTAAAAATGATTAAGTACGGAAAGATTATTGTAACGGATTATGATCAAAGCAAACATATATTTGGTAACGATGAAAATTTAATTGTTTTTGTAAAAATTAATAGATCAGATTTTTTTAAAAAAATAATATCAAAAGGTAGCATTGGTATGGCAGAGGCTTACATGAGTAACGAATTTGAAACTGACAACTTATCAAAGTTGATAGAATTAACTGCTAAAAATATTGAAATTGTACATAAGTTTTCAGGTATTTTAGACCTATCTTTTATTAATTATGTAAAAAATATTTTTAATAAAAATACGAAATCAAATAGTAAAAAAAATATCTCAAAACATTATGATTTAGGAAATGAGTTTTTTTCCCTTTGGTTAGACGATACTTTGACTTACTCTAGTGCTATTTTCGAAAATGATAAGTTAGATTTGGAAAAAGCACAAATAAATAAATATAAAAAACTAACTTCACTTATTAAGCCTAAAATCGGTGACAAAGTTTTAGAGATAGGTTGTGGGTGGGGTGGTTTTGCAGAATTCATAGGAAAAAATTATGATGTCAAACTAGATTGTATAACAATTTCAAAAAAACAATTCGATTACGCTAAAAATAGAATTTATAAAATAGGTCTCAACGAAAAAATCAATATTAAAATGCAGGATTATAGAGATGTACAAAATAAATATAATTCAATTGCTTCAATTGAAATGATTGAAGCAGTAGGACAAGATTATCTTAAAAATTATTTTCAAAGTATTAAAAAGTATTTAAAAGATGATGGCAAAGCTGCAATTCAAGCAATCACGATCGATGATAAATTATTCAATAGATATAAAAAAAAAGAGGATTTTATTCAAAAATATATTTTCCCAGGTGGATTTCTTCCATCAAAAAACTCCTTAGTTGAATACGCAAAAAAGACCGGTCTAGAGTTTACACAATGTAATTCTTATGGAGCACATTATAGCAATACTCTTAAAATTTGGAGAGAAAAATTTTTTAAAAGTTGGGAACATATATCTAAACAAGGTTTTGATAACACATTTAAGAGAATGTGGAATTTCTATTTATCTTATTGTGAAGCTGGCTTTAGATCAAAAAATATTGACTTAATACAGTTCTCTTTGCTTAAAAACAAATAATATGAAATTAATAAAATCAATTCTATTGATTATTGTCTTGTCCTTAGTTACAAGCTGTTCAAATAATATGAAGCCAGAAGATTTTAAAAATACCGAGCCTACTTTACTAATCGAGGAATATTTTAATGGTAAAGTGAAGGCATGGGGCATTCTCCAAGACAGAAGTGGAAAGGTGACACGTCAATTCAAAGCAGATCTAATCGGTTCCTTTAATGACAATATTATTACTTTAGATGAAGACTTTTATTGGACTGATGGTGAAAAACAAAAAAGAACTTGGAAAATAAAAAAAATAGATAATAACAATTATATAGGAACCGCACCAGATGTTGTTGGAGAAGCAACTGGTGTGCAATATGGATCAGCATTTAAATTTAAATATGATTTATTAGTTCCATTCAAAAATAAAAATATCAAAGTCTCATTTGATGATTGGATATTTAAACAAGATGAAAAAGTTGCAATAAACAGAGCGACTTTAACTAAATTTGGTTTTAAAGTTGGTGAGTTGACAGTCTTTTTTATGAGAGACTAATCAACAATCTTTTTCATACCTTTTTCAATTATTTTAAAATACAGTCCATTTGGCATTACTTTTAGGACCTTCATTATAGATGTGAAAGATTTTGGAAAATGAATTTCAAATCCCTTATTTTTTGTTAAGCCCTTAAACATTTGATCTGCAGCAAACTCTGGAGATTTAATCATTGGCATTGGAAAATCATTTTTATCAGTCATTGGTGTTTTTATAAAACCAGGACTTACAAGAGAAACACGAACATTAAATCTTTTTAGATCAAAGTATAGACTTTCTGCAAAACTACTTAGGGCGGATTTAGACGCACAATATGCACCTGCTGCAGGCAAACCCCTGTAACCTGCTACTGAAGATACTATAGATATATGACCTGATTTTCTATTTTTATAATAATCGTATACTGAATTTATTGAGTGTATGGTACCGAAAAAATTAACTTCCATAATTTTCTTAACCTTCTCAAGATTCAAACTTTTCTCTGATTTTGGATCATGAATACCTGTGCAGAATACAGATATATCAATCTCCCCAATTTTATTTTTAATATTTTCGAAAACATTTTTGCACTTTTCACTGTCCGTAACATCTAAAGGAAATGGCATTATATTAACATTACTTTGAGATATTTCATTTAACAAATTTTCTCTTCTCGCTGAAATTGCTACCTTCCAACCTTCTTTTGCAAATTTTAATGCTAGTGCTTTACCAATCCCACTACTAGCTCCAGTTATCCATATTGATTTATTATTCATATAAAAATGATGTATAATATGAATATGTTAAAAAATAAATTTATATCTTTTATCATATTTGCAATAATTACTTATTCTGCATCATTTATAGGAAGTATAGCGACAATTTCTTACAAAGAACCATGGTATTCGACCTTAAATAAATCTTTTTTAACACCCCCAGACTGGGTATTTGCACCAGTATGGACAACTTTATATCTTTTTATGGCTATAGCCATTTGGTCAGCTTGGCATAAGAATTATAATATAAATTTAGTTTTAATTTATTTAATGCATTTATGTTTCAATACAACTTGGAGTATAGTTTTTTTTGTTTTCCACAACATTGAATTAGCATTATTAAATTTGATAGTAATATTAACATTTATAGTAATATTAACTTTCAAATATAAAAAAATAAATAATTTAAGTTTTTATCTAATGATTCCATATTTACTTTGGAGCTGTTATGCATTAATTCTTAATTTTACTTTAGTTTTATTAAATTAATATGGATGACATAGTAGTAGTTGGAGGTGGAATAATTGGAGCGTCCACGGCTTATTTCCTCTCAAAGGAAGGTAGAAAAGTAAAAGTAATTGAAAAAGATCCAACTTACAAAAAAGCCTCATTTCCATTATCTTTAGGTGGTTTTAGAAGACAATTTTTTCAAAAAGAGAACATCATGTTAGGAAAGTTTTCGAGAGAATTTTTGTTAAATGTTCCTAGTGATCTAAAAACTAAAAATAACCCAAGCCCAACAGTCAGCATGGTACCAAATGGTTACCTTTTACTTTTTGGTCCAGAACATGCTCAAGAACAGTATTTAGCTTTAGAAAATCATAAAGCTTGTGAGGCTGGTACAAAAAATATTAAAGGTTCAGAATTAAAACAAGTATTTCCATATATAAGTGAAGAGGGTATTGAAACAGCAACTTACTCCGATACAAAAATTGAAGGTTGGATAGACCCATATTTATTTCATAATGCTTTAAAAAATAAAGCTGTAGAATTGGGTGCAGAATTTATTAAAGGAGATGTTAAAAGTTTAAAAGAAATTAAAGCAAATGCAATAGTATCTGCCGCAGGTTGTTGGACTAATGAACTTTTAAATGATATCCCAGTTTTTCCTCAAAAGCATACTGTTTTTAGATTTAAATGCCCTAAACATATTCCTGAAATGCCATTAACGGGTGATTTAACAACAGGAGTATATTGGAGACCCGAAGGTAAAGAATATTTAGCTGGATCACCGAAACCTGTATGGGATGCTGAAGATTTGGAACCAGAATGGAATGATTTTGAAGAATTAGTTTGGCCAGGTTTAGCAAAAAGAATTTCAGTTTTTGAAGAAATTAAAATGACTGGTGCTTGGGCTGGCTACTATGATTGCAATAAACTGGACAATAATGCAGTAGTAGGTAAACACCCAGGATATAAAAATGTGTATATGGCATCTGGATTTACTGGAAGAGGTTTAATGCAAGCACCTGGTATTGGCAGAGCTTTGACAGAATTGATTACAACAGGCTCTTATCAAACAATCGATTTAGGTTGTTTTTCTGTTGAAAGAGTATTAAAGCAAGAGGAGAGAGTAGAACCTTACGTTTTATAATTATTCATTCTCCAATTTTTTTTACAAATAATCCTAAAATCCCATTAAATAATGATACCGATAAAACAATAAATTGACCTTTTAAAGAATAAAAGTCAAAAGATGGATAAAAACTTATAGCAACACTAAAAAATAAATAAGTTAAAATAAAAGGTTTTAAAAATTTTTTTATTTTCAAATTTATTTTTTCTTGTATTTAGCAGCCTCCTCCGAACCACTTGTTGCTGAACCTTTACTGTATGAGTGGGCACCCATTCCAGCTAATTGCCCATCTTTTACGATTAAATACTGATCTCTAATAGGTTTTTTATCAAAAAAACATTCTAGAATTTCTCTTACACCATCTGCATATCTTGCTTGAGCTGATAATGATGTCCCAGATGTATGGGGAGTCATTCCATGATTAGGCATACTTCTCCAAACGTGATCATTAGGAGCTGGTTGCGGGAACCAGACATCACCAGCATAGCCACTTAGTTGGCCTGATTTTAGAGCGTCTGCAATATCGTCTTTATTACAAATTTTTCCTCTTGCAGTATTCACGATATACGCGCCTTTCTTCATTTTGCTGATTAAATCTTTATTAAAAAGATTTTCAGTTTCAGGGTGTAGCGGACAATTAATTGTAACTACATCACAAACCTTAACCATAGATTCAACTGAATTATGAAATGTTAAATTTAATTCCTTCTCAACGCTGTCAGGTAGTTTGTGTCTATCAAAATAGTGTAAATGAACATCGAACGGCTTCATTTTTCTTAATGCATCTAGTCCAATTCTTCCAGCTGCTACCGTGCCTATGTGCATTCCCTCAACATCATAACTTCTGTGAACTGCATCAGCTATATTCCAACCACCCTCGTTTACTATTCTGTGTTGGTTATGATAATCTCTAACCATTGAAACAATCATCATTACTATGTGTTCTGCCACAGATCTTGAATTACAAAAAGTAACTTCAACTACATCAATTTTGTTATCCATAGCAGCTTGTAAATCAACGTGATCTGATCCTATTCCTGCGGTTATTGCCATTTTCAAATTTTTTGCTTTCTTGATTCTTTCTGCAGTTAAGTAATAAGGAAAAAACGGTTGTGAGATAACTATATCTGCGTCAACTATATGTTTGTCTGCTTCACATCCATCACCATCTTTGCTATTTGTAACAATAAATTCGTGACCATTGCTCTCTAAAAATTTTCTAAGTCCTAATTCTCCTGACACACATCCTAGTAATTGACCAGGTGTAAAATCTCTACCCTTTGGAGTTGGTAAACTCATTCCATCAGGATATTTTTCTAATTTTGGTAAATCTGATAAAGGATAAGACTTTGGCATTCCTCCTTTTGGGTCGTCATATAATACACATAATATTTTCATTTTTTCTCCTTAAACTTTTTAAGAACGTCTTTTTGACAAATTTAGTCTATCATGAAAAAGGATACTCAGGCAAACAAATTATTTTTCGGATATTTTTTCTTAAGAATAAATCTGTTTAAAATAATTCCAAACACAATGATGATAATTGAACCGACCATAATGGGGTTTAAAAGATAATCAAACGAAACAGACCCAAGGATTACTATTATAGGATTTCCACCTGCAGGTGGATGAGGGACATTACAAAGTATCATGAGACCAACTCCAAATCCTACAGCCAAGGGTAAAATTATGAATAATGGTAATTGAATGAAAGAAACAAAAATTACTCCTACAAACGATGTGAGCAAATGACCAAAAAAAATATTTTTTGGTTGTGCAAAGGGACTATCTGGATAACCATAGAGTATAACCATAGTTGAACCAAATGATGCTATTAAAAAAACTCCGTAATCAGTCTTATAAGTTAACGCAGACAAAACTCCGATTGTAAAAAAAGAAAATAAGCCTGCTAAAAATGACAGTTTAATTTTTTCCATAATCAGATTTTAAACCTTTTTTTAAAGTTTCAAAAGGCAATAATAAGCATTCTTTTCTAGAATAATTATTTTCTGTTAAAATTTTTTTAAAAAAATTCAACTTTTTAATCATTTTATTTTCTTTTGATTTATAAAAATTAATTGCATCATTGCATAAATCGAATGCTTTATCAGAATTCATGTTAACTATTTTCTTACTTAACAAATTTACAGAAGCCTGGCAAAATACACATGATTTACAATCGTAACCAATATCTTTAATTATTTTATTATTGATTAATAGCTTTATAGTTATCTCATCACCGCATATTGAATTTTTATTTTTAATATCATGAGTATATTTTTTAAGTATTTTTTGATTTTTATTGTCCGAAGCTATTTTTATAATTTGTAAATCCATTAAATGCTTTAATTTTTTCAATTATCAATAGACTATTTTATTAAAAAAGCGAATTAAATTAACCCAAAATGACTTAGATTTAGGGCAATAACCATTAAAAATTAGTTGTTTAAAATATTAATTAATACTAAGAGTCTGAAATGCTGGAATTAAAAAACGAAAAAATAGCAATACCAGTAGTTTTATTTGCTGGAATTCTTTGGTCTTTTGGACCCTTAGTAGTAAGGTATATCGATCAACCAGAGCTTGTACCATGGCAGTATCTATTGGGCAGGGGAGTAACAATTTTTTTATTACTTAATCTCTATCTTTTTTTCGAAGAAGGAATTGATTTTTATAAAAATTATAAAAGAATTGGTTGGTCTGGTTTGATAGGTGGTACAGGTTTAGGCATAGCTATGATCAGTTTTATTTGGTCAATTACAAATACCTCAGCAGCAGTTACTTTGTTGTGTCTTGCGGCAATGCCATTTATGACAGCTTTTTTGGGCTTTTTGTTCTTACATGAAAAAATTTCCTTTAATGTTTGGGTAGCAATTATATTAGCATCAATAGGAATTATTATAATAGCAATTGGTAATTTTTCTGCAGGCACACTAATTGGATTACTGTTTGGTCTTACCTCGGCATTGGGTTTTTCAGTTTTTTCAGTATCATTAAGATGGAGAAAGGAGACCCCAAAATTCACAACAGTTGCAATTGCTGGCTTGATATGCGCAATTGTATCAATCGTTATTTTAGTAGAGACAGATAGTAATCTTGTATCATCTAGCAGAAATCAAGGGCTTTTTTCAGTACATGGGACTCTAGTATGCATGGGCTTAATTTTATATTCAATTGGATCAAAATCTATTCAAGCAGCTGAGTTAACTCTTCTCTCATTAACTGAAGTCATAGGTGGAATTTTCTGGGTATGGCTACCTATTCTGGGAATAAACGAAGTACCATCTAATAATACTATTATAGGTGGTTTCTTAATTTTTATTGCGATAATTTATTATAGTTTAATAATTAAAAACAATAGAAGATTTATTGCTTTAAATTAAAATAAAATGTCAAACAAAACTGTTGTAAATAGTTGGAATGAATGGGATCCTTTAAAACATGTTATCGTTGGTAGAGCAGATGGTTGCTGTATTCCAGCACCTGAGCCAGCATTAGATGCAAAAGTACCTGAAGATTCTGATATGAAAGGAACTCACGGACCCAGATTAAAAGATACAGTTGATAAAGCTAATCAATTATTAGATGACTTTTCAGAGATTTTAAAAAAAAGAGGTATAAAAGTAGACAGACCCACACCTTTAAAACATAATCAAAAAATCTCAACACCTGACTGGGAAGTTGAAAGCATGTTTGGCTGTATGCCAGCAAGAGATATTTTATTGACAGTGGGAAATGAAATTCTAGAGGCAACTATGAGTTATAGATGCAGATGGTTTGAATATTTAAATTATAGACCGCTTCTACAAAAATATTTTAATGAGGACAAAAATATGAAGCATGAAACTGCTCCAAAACCAAGACTAACTGATCTTGATTACAGAAAAGATTATTTGTCTGATAAAATAGGAAATAAAAAAAGATTAGAGTGGACTGAGAAAAAATTTTTTGTCACTACAGAAGAAGAACCTTTGTTTGATGCAGCAGATATACTAAGATTTGGAAAAGATTTAGTAGTACAACATGGTTTTACAACAAATTTAAAAGGTATTGATTGGCTAAGAAGACATTTTAAAAGTCATAGAGTACATGCAGTTAATTTTCCAGGAGATCCATACCCTATACATATTGATGCAACTTTTACACCTATTAGAGAAGGATTAATTATAAACAATCCTCAAAGAAAACTTCCAAAGGATCAAAGATCGCTATTTGAAAAAAATGGTTGGGAAATTATAGATTCTGCTCAACCTGCACATAATACACCACCACCGCTTTGTTATTCATCGGTTTGGTTATCAATGAATGTCCTTGTATTAGATCCAAAAACTGTTTGTGTCGAAAAAAGTGAAGTTTATCAGGCAGAACAATTAGATAAATTAGGGATAGAGGTAATTCCTATAGATCTTAGAGATGCATATGCCTTTGGTGGTGGATTGCATTGTTGCACTGCAGATGTTTATCGAGAGGGTGATTTAAAGGATTATTTTCCCAATCAATAATATTAATTTTTAGTAGTGCTTTTTATATCTAAGTCTTTAAGTTGGGTTGAAATTTCATCACTTAAATTCTGATAATCTTGATCTCTCAGTTTTCTTTGCTGTAAATCTAATTGTTTAAGTTTTTCTTCTTTCAACCTTTCTTGATCTTCTTTAATTTTTTGTTCTCTATCAAATTTTTCTTCCCATTCTTTGAGTTTCTGCTCTTCTAACATTTTTTGATTGTTAATTTTTTGCTCTAGTTGTTTTTGTTCTCTTCTTTTTCTCCTTGAATCTCTTAACTCCTTTTGTTTTTGCTCATCTTCTCTAACTTTAAGATCTACATCTTTTCTTTTTTGTTCATCATGTTTTAATTGTAAATTTTTTTCTATTTTTTTAATTTCAATACGACTAAGTTCAATATTATTTTCTTTTTCTATTAAATTAGTTTCTCTATTTTTTAATTGTTCTTGTTTATTTGTTATATCTATTTCCTTTAAATTTATTTCTTTTTCTTTTAATCTTAACTCTTCAAACTTCATTGAAATTTTTTCTTCTTGTTTTTTTAATTGGTCTATCTTTTTATTAATTTCTTTTTTTTCTAAATTTAATTTGCTAAATTCTTCTTTTTTACGTTTTTGTGCTAATTCTTTTTGCTTCTGTTTTTGTTTTTCTTTAAAAGTAGTTATGGCACTTGATGTTATAGACGCTAATTTAGCAATAGCCCCATTATCCAGCTTATTCTTAAACTTTTTTTTCATAAAGAGCTCATTAAAGCAAAATTAATGTTTTTTAACAAGAATTTTATAATTTGTAGTTCAAAATGAGGTGCAACTCTAAAGCGAAAAATTAATTTTTCATTAAATTCAATTCTTCTTCTTTTTTATTTTCTTCAACTTTTTTTTTAATTACAACACCTTTTCTTTTAAGCATTTTCTCAACTTTTTCTGAGTAAGGTTCATCAATATGCTCGGTTGAAGGATTTAATTCCATTCCAACTGGCGTTATAGTCTGAGGCATAGGAACAAACTGAGAGTCTGGATTATCTAAAGATGGCCTTACTTTCATTCGATGTATACCAAAAAACCCAATCATTGAATGAAATATAATAATAAATATAAAAAAACCGTTATTTCCAAGCAAATTCATAAAAATTGAACAGAGGAAGGGACCGCTCATTGCGCCAAAACCAAAAGCAAATTGTAGACTGGCTCCTGCTGCTACGAATTTATCTTTAGTAATATAATCATTAGTGTGTGCTAAAATTAGAGAAAACAAAGGCAAACTACAAAACGAAAATAAAACTACGAAAAAATAAAACCAAATTTTTGATGAGCCCAACCCTTGCGGTAAATACATTGTGCCACTAGAAAAAATGAGCAATAATGCAAAAAAAGCTGCACCAAAAGTTGTAAAAACAATTACTTTTCTTCTATCAAATTTATCTGAAATATAACCAATAGGATATTGAGCGATAGCTCCTGAAATTGTTAAAAGAAAAGTAACAATTGAAATTTCAAGAATTGAAAAATTCATTTCAGCTGCATACACTGCAAAAAATAAAAAAACTGCTGAGTGAACAGTGCCCAATAATAATGCACCAACTGTACCAAGTGGTGATGAATTATATAAATCTTTAATAGACATAGTGCTAATTTTTTTAAAAGTTGGCGCCTTTCTTTTAGTTAACAAAATTGGTATCAGCGCTAAAGACATAATCGCAGATATTAAAATAAATGGTTCGAAATTTTCTGGTTTACTAAAATTAAGTAAAAACATTCCTAGCCCCATACTTCCGTATAGAATGATCATATATATAGATAAGACTTTTCCTCTATTTTTATTACTTGCTCTATCGTTTAACCAACTTTCTGCAATTGTATAAATTAAAACCATTGAATATCCTGTCACAACTCTTAATAAAAACCATGAGAGTGGATTTACAAAAATTGAGTGTAATAAAATCGATAAAGATGCAATGGATGCAAAAGCAGCAAAAACTCTTATGTGTCCAACGCTTGAAATTACAGGTGTAGCAGTTCTAGCTCCAATAAAATAACCAACAAAATAGCCAGACATCATGAAACCTGTAGAAGCTAAACTAAAATTTTCTACAACGGCCCTTACCCCGAGAAGAGAACTTTGGTATCCATATGATAACATAATCATACCCATACCCAGAAATAGTGCCCAAGAATTTTTTACAATTTTATTCATAAACCGACTGCTTATTATTTGTGATTTTAGACTAAATCAAGAAATTATTATGTCTAACTTATGATTTTTTTAACTTTAAAAAAGAGTGAACAGCAATTGTAACAATTATAACTATACCACCAAGGATTGTTTCAGTTGTTGGCTGTTCTTTGATTATTAACCAAACCCAAATTGGACCAATGATGGTTTCTAATAAAAAGAAAAGATTTACCTCTGCTGCAGTTATAAATCTTGGAGCGATAGTGACTAAAACAAATGGTATTGCAACACACATTAAACACATTAAAGGAACAATTATTAAATCATTTCCAATAAGAGAATAATCTTCAATAAAAATTACAGCAAAGCATGCTACAAACAATTTACCAATTACTGCTGATGGAACCAAATTTAATTTTTTTGCAGACCTTATTATTACAGCACCGATTGCCAATCCTAGCGCTGCAATAAAACCAAGAATATCTCCATAGAAGTTACCAATTTTAATTGAATCATAAAAAATATATATTACCGATACAAAAGTAATAATTATAGCTGTCCAAGTTTTTTTATCAGGGTTTTCTTTTAAAAAAATATTACTCAAGATTGCAGATAACATTGGTGCTGTTGCAATCATGACCAGAGTATTCGCAACATTTGTATTTTGAATTGAAACAACAAACGCTATGTTTGTTATCGAAAAAGTTACTATATAAGCGATCCCCTTGTAGCCATTTGAAAATAAAATTTTAAAAAATCTATTTTGATAAATTATCATCATACCTATAAAAACGACACCAAAAGGGATAACCCCCCTATAAAAAACTAAACCCCAGGTATCAATTAATGATAATCTTATGAATAAAGAGTCAGGGGTGATTAACATCACGGCCACAAAAGCCATCAGTGATCCTTTTTTTTGATTAGATAGATCTTTCATTTAAATATTTATTAATTTCAGAAATATTTTTTAGTTTTTGTGAACAAGTTTTATTTTTACAAATTAAAATATATTGCTCATTATTTGATTTTTTGTAAATAAATGTAGATTTTTCGAAGTAATTTAACAGTAAAAAATCTTTAATTTTTTGAAATTCGTCATTAAAACCAAAGAATGTAAAAGTAATATTATTTTCACAAATATCTAAGGTTTTATAATAGCTAAACATTTGTGAGTAGTTTCTGTCTATTAATGAATAAAAAGACTTTGTAAGATTTTCTATTTTATTTTTATAAATATTATTTTCAGTTATGTTAAAAATTTTATTCAATGTTAGCAGAAAAATGCTGTTTCCATTAGGAATATTATTATCAATTATATCTATAGGTTTTACGAATAGATCATTTATTTTTTGTGAATTTTTTTGTAAAGTTTTTGTCTCCTCATCATAGAAAAGAACCCATGTTTCTTTTAATATTTCTTCACTCTTATTTAGATATTTTTCATCACTTGTTACTTCGTAAAAACTTACTAAAACTAGTGCAAAATATGCGTAATCTTCCAAAAATACATCTATTTCTCCCTGTTTATCGTAACAATGATAAATCTTTTTTTTAAGAGTTTTTTGTAAAATCTCTAAAAGTTCAAATGATTTATCTCTAAGTGATTTATTCTTAAGAACAAATGATGAATGTAATAAAGTATATATCCAGAAACAGTTTAAATCAGTCTGACTTTTATCGTCAAAAAAAGGTTTTATTCTTTTTTTTCTTTCCTCAAGAAGCTTCTTTTCACTTTTATTTATGATTTCTAACTCATTTTTATTCAATCCAAAATTGTCATTTTCAATTAAAATATTTGATCCTTCAAAGTTTCCTTCTTTTGTAACTAAATATTTTTTTTTAAATATGTCTATATCGTTACCAAGTAGTCCTTTAATTTCTTCATAACTCCATATATAATATTTACCTTCAATACCCTCACTATCAGCATCATAAGCTGAGCCTAATAAATTTTTATCGTTAAGGAATTCATTATTTATAAAATTGATTGTTTGGATTAGTTTATCATTCAATTTTTTATCTTGTTTATTAGCTAAATAATTATTTACGGTTCTCACGAATAAAATATTATCGTAAAACATTTTTTCAAAATGAGGAACTATCCATTTTTCATCGACAGTATACCTCGAAATACCACCTTCAAGGTGATCATAAATACCTTTAGAAGAAATATTATTTAGTAATTTTCTAACTACATCTAAGAAAGCAATTTTTTTACTCTTATTATAAAAGTATAATATTGTGTCAAAAATATATAATTGCGGAAACTTTGGCGCTCCTTTAAACCCACCATTTTTTTCATCCATGTACTGTAAAATTTTTTCTACTAATGGCTCAAGATCTTGTTTAACAACAGCAGTTTTTAAATTTAATTCATTAAAAACTAGCTTCATTTGTTCAACCTGATTTATAATTTTTTCCCTATTCTCTTCATAAACCTTCGAAACATTTTCAAGAACTTGAACAAAACTTGGTCTACCTTGCATTTCTTTAGGTGGAAAATATGTACCTCCAGTAAAAGGCACACCATTTTCATCTAAAAACATTGACAAAGGCCAACCTCCTTGTGCACCGGTTAATATCCCTAGACTTCTTTGAAATATAAAATCTAAATCTGGCCTCTCTTCTCTATCAACTTTTATATTAATAAAATTATCATTCATTACTTTTGCTATCTCTATATTTTCAAAACTTTCATGAGCCATTACATGACACCAATGGCAACTAGCATATCCAATGCTTAAAAAAATTGGTTTTCTTTCAACCTGTGCTTTTTTTAAACTATCCTTATTCCATGCCAACCAATGAACAGGATTATTTTCATGTTGTTTAAGGTAAGGACTTTTTTCAGATTTTAATTTATTAGACAATTTAAAAGTGAGAATATGGTTTTCTTGAAAATATATTTCTAACCATAGGTTCAAAATCCTTAAGACTCATAGATTTGTAATTTGGATCAAAAGAACATTGATCATATTTCTCGCAAAAATCTACTGTCGCTTGGTAGTATTTGTGGTCTTTGTATTTTTCTCTCTTAAACCTATCAGCACCTAGATGGTGCGCATAATAATACATTTGAAACTCACCGTGTTTTTCTATTATCCAATGAGTTTTTTCAGAGACATATGGCTTCAATACTGTTGCCGCATATTCTGAGTGATTTAATGGAGCAAGTTCGTCACCTATATCATGCAACAAACATGCGACTATCATTTCTTCACTTTCTTTATTTTTATAAGCTCTAGTAGCACTCTGCAAAGAGTGTTCTAATCTTGAAATTTTGTAACCTTCTAAAGTAGAAGTCATTCTTGATAAAAAACCTAATATTCTATCTGCAGTTTCACCTACATATTCTTTTTCAAGTTTGTCTAAAAACATGTAGTCTTCCTTAGTACCATTTTTCATTTCTGTGAAATTTACTTTTTTCATAATTTAATTATTAGATGCAGTACTTAACAATGACAACTGCGTCACTTTATTATCGCCAAGATTATCTATTAATTTTACGGGATAATCACCAGTAAAGTAATGATCAGTGAGTTGAGGATATGTTTTATTTCTATTCTCAAAACCCATGGCTTTATACAATCCATCAATACTCAAAAATTCTAGTGATTTAGCATTTATATATTCACATATTTGATTTTTATTCATATTTGCTGCAAGCAATTCTTTTTTAGTTGGTGTATCAACACCATAAAAATCTGGGTATTTAATTTCTGGACAAGCTATTCTTACATGAACTTCTTTTGCACCAGCATCATATAACATTTTAACTATTTTATGTGAAGTTGTACCACGAACTAAAGAGTCATCTATTAAAATAATAATCTTATTTTTTACTGTTGTTTTGTTTGCATTAAGTTTAAGTTTAACACCTAGACTTCTAATTTTTTGAGCTGGCTCTATAAAAGTTCTACCAACATAATGATTCCTGATCAAACCAAGATCAAATGGTATTTTAGTTAATTGACTAAAGCCTATCGCTGCGGCATTACCTGAGTCTGGAACAGGGACTACTAAGTGTGCTTTTAATGAGTTTTCTTTTGCAAGCTCCGCTCCAAAATTTTTTCTATACTCATAAGCACATTTACCATTTAATAAACTATCCGGCCTTGAAAAATAAATATATTCAAAAACACAAGGTCTAATTTTTTTAATAGGGAAAGGTTTTATACTTACTAACCTATCATCTTGAGCAGATACAATTTCACCATTTTCAACATCTCTAATATATTTAGCACCAATTATATCTAGCGCGCATGTTTCTGATGCAAAAACATAAGAGTTATTTAATTTTCCAATAACAAGCGGCCTTATTCCAAAAGGATCTCTAACTCCAATCAAAGTATTTTGAGTTAACATTACTAAAGCATATCCGCCTTGAATTTGAAATAATGCATCTATAATTTTATCTATAGTTTTTATTCTTTTAGATCTTGCAATTAATTGCACAATTGTTTCTGTATCAGATGTTGTATAAAAAATAGCACCATCCTCAACCAATTTCTTTCTGAGCGTTATTGCATTTGTTAAATTACCGTTGTGAGACACTCCAATTCCTCCAGTATTTGTATCTGCAAAAAAAGGCTGTATGTTTCTTAAAGTTGTACCTCCCGTAGTGCTATATCTATTATGGCCTATTGCGTAATTTCCAGGTAGAGACTTTAAAACCTTCTCTTTATTAAAATTATCCCCAACTAAACCAAACCTTTTTTCTGAATGATATTTTTTGCCATCAAATGAGACTATTCCACAACCTTCCTGACCCCTATGTTGTAAAGCATGTAACCCAAGCGCAGTTAAAGTTGATGCATCTTCATTATTGCTAATTCCGAAAATCCCACACTCCTCTTTTATTTTTGGATTATAATTCTTGAACTTTTTCTTTAGTGTTTTGATAATCTTTTTCATTTGGAAATTCTTTAATTAAATAATTACTACCTTTAAGAACATAAGGAAAGCTATAAGAATGGTCAAGATTTATTGGCCATTTTTTATGATTGTAAATTATGTCTATTGTAGCAAAAATGCATACAGAAATTACATATGCCCTCAAGAAACCAAAGAAAAAACCGAATATTTTATCTAAAGTTCCTATTCCAGAATAACTCACAGCTTTACTGATTCCTTTATTTATCATTAAAATTAAAAAAATTATTACCACAAAAATAAATACTCCTAAAACGACATCCAAAACATATTTATTATCAATTATACCGTCTACATAAGGTTTAATTTTTGGAAAAAGAAATAAAGTTAAAATATAAGCCAGTAACCATTTACTTGCAGATAATAAACTTAAAACAAAACCCTTAGATGTACATTTAATTAAAGATAAAATGATTAAAAAAATAAAAATTAGGTCAAAAATTAAAATTTTATTAAGTAATTCAATAACTTGATTAGACATTTTTTTCAATGCCAAAGGGCTTCATTAAAATAATTAAACTTGGCAACAAAGTCAAAACAAGAATCATTGCTAGCAACATTGCTATTCCTGTAAAAATTCCAAAATAAATAGTTGGGATAAAATTAGATAAAATAAGTATAGAGAAACCAAAAACGATAGTGATAGACGTATTAAATATTGCAATTCCAACAGTAGAATGGCAAATTTTAACTACATCTTTATAATTTTTATTATTTCCATATTCCTCAATAAAGCGATAAATGTAATGAATACTATTATCAACAGCAATACCAATTGTAATTGCTGCAATAGTTATTGTCATCATATCTAATGGGATATTTAATATTCCAATTAATCCTAATATTGTAAACGCTGCAATAAAATTTGGTATTACCCCAATAAGAGATATCTTTAAATTTCTAAATAAAATTAAAAACATAAAAAAAATGCCCAACATTACAAATCCTAGTGTTAGAATTTGTGATTTAAATAAACTTTGTAAAAGATTATTAAACAATATTAAAATACCACTTAATTTAAAGTCGTTATCTTTTAAACCAACTTCAGTTTTCAATTCTTTATTAATTTTATTTATTAATAAATTTCTTCTTAAATTTTCAGAGGAGTCTTTAATTCTCAAATTTATTCTGGCCTCATTATTTCTAACAGATATATATGGATCAACAATTTCCTTTTTAATTGTATCTGGCAGTTTGCTATAAAGTACTCCCATCTCTAATGTACCAAGCTCTTTATTATTATTAAGTTTAGTAGCTATTTCAATAATCGAATAAAAAGAAAGAACCTTACCAACATAATCTAGCCCCTCTAAATATAAATGTACATTTTTAATTCTGTCAACTTTGTCTTTTGTAAACCAGTATTTACTCTGATCTGTCTCACTACTTTCTTCATCCCAATCATCAAATTGATCGTCTCCTTCTTTAACTACATCTACTTCATTAGTATCAAATTTAAGTATTACATTTAAAGGAGTGGTTCCACCAAGCTTTTCATCTATTAGCTTCATACCCTTATAAATTTCAGTGTCTTTACTAAAATAATTAATAAAACTATTTTCTACTTTTAATTTTGAAATACCAAAAACACTTAAAATCATTAAAAATATTGATATTGATACAATTAATTTTTCGTTATTTATTGAAAATTCTGACAGCATGTTTGTAAATGCAGAAAATGATTTTTCTTCCACGTATACTTTTTTAGACTCAAATAGATTTAATAATGTTGGAAGAAGTGTGAATGTTACGATAAATGAAGTTAGCAATCCAAATGACATCATAAAACCAAAGTCAATAATTGGTTTTATATCGCTAAACACTAGAGATAAAAACGCAATCATCGTAGTAAGAACAGTGTATATAATCGGCCAAACCATTTTTTCTGTTGTTAATAAAATAATCTCCAATAATGATGAATTAGGAAATTTGCTTCTTAATTGAAGAAATCTAGTGCTAATGTGAATATTCATTGCCATTGTTAAAATCAACATTAAAGCAATAAAGTTTGATGAAATTACAGTCACTTTCCAGTTCATTATTCCCAAAAAACCCATCATTATAAGTACTGAAAAAAAACAACTACTAATTGGAATTAATATCCAGATTACTTTTCTAAAAACGTACCAGAGAGTTAAAACAATAAATATAAAAACACCCAA